>JALHFU010000003.1:0-55744 GCA_022838525.1 Hyphomicrobiales bacterium
GACGAGCGCCAACCTGGCCGGCCAGCCGGCGGCGCGCGAGGTGGCCCAGGCGGCCGAGTACTTCGGCCCCACCGTCGCGGTCTACATCGACGGCGGTCCGAGCCCCGGACCCGTGCCCTCCACGATCGTGGACGCGACCACGGTCCCGCTGCGGATCGTCCGCCACGGAGCGATACCACCGGAGCGACTGGCCGAGGTGGTGCCGGCGCTCGGGGACGCTGGTGCCACCGCCCCCGGAGACGAGAAGCCCGGGCCGTGAGGACGTATCTGCTGGTGATGGTGATCGCGGCGGCGGTCACGTTCATCACCACGCCGATCGCCCGCCAGCTCGCGCGGTACACCCATGCCATCACACCGGTACGGGAGCGGGACGTCCACACCACTCCGGTGCCGCGGCTGGGCGGCCTGGCGATGCTGACCGGTCTCGCGGTGTCGCTGCTCGTGGCCTCGCGGATCCCCTTCCTCACCCCGGTGTTCAGCGAGACCCGTGAGGCGGCGGGCCTCCTCGTCGCCGCCGTCGGCGTGACGGCCCTCGGCGTCGCGGACGACCTGTGGGATCTCGACTGGTGGGCGAAACTCGGCGGACAGGTGCTGGCTGGCCTGGTGCTCGCGTGGAGCGGAGTGCTGCTGGTGACCTTCCCGATCGCCGGTCTCACCATCGGGTCGACGCGGCTGTCGGTGATCGCGACCGTCTTCGTCGTCGTCACCACCGTCAACGCCGTCAACTTCGTGGACGGGCTCGACGGGCTCGCCATCGTGCCGGTGATGGTGGCGGCCGCCGCCTTCGGCATCATCGCCTATCTCGCCGGCAACGCCGTCTTCGCCGACTATCTGCAGATCCATTTCACGCCCGGCACGGGCGAGCTCTCGGTGGTGCTGGGCGCGTTGATCGGCGCGGGCCTCGGCTTCCTGTGGTTCAACGCGCCGCCGGCCGCGATCTTCATGGGCGACACCGGGTCGCTGGCGCTCGGCGGCCTGATCGGCTCGGTGGCGGTGGCGACCAAGCACGAGATCGTGCTCGCCATCATCGGCGGGCTTTTCGTCGTGGAGATCATGTCGGTCATCATCCAGGTCGCCTGGTTCAAGCTGACCGGCAAGCGCGTGTTCCTGATGGCGCCGATCCACCACCATTTCGAGAAGCTTGGCTGGACCGAAAGCCAGGTCGTGATCCGCTTCTGGATCATCGCCGTGGTGCTGGCGCTGATCGGCCTTTCGACGCTGAAGCTGAGATAGCGATGATCCCGGTCTCCACCCTTTCCGGCCGCAAGGTCGCGCTGTTCGGGCTCGGCGGCTCGGGGCTCGCGACCGCTGAGGCGCTCGCGGCCGGCGGGGCCGAGGTGACGGCATGGGACGACAACGCGGCGACCGTCGCCAAGGCGCGCGCGGCGGGCGTCGCGGTCGGCGATCTGCGCGAGGCCGACTGGTCTTCCTTCGCTTCGTTCGTGCTGTCTCCCGGCGTGCCGCTCACCCATCCCGAGCCGCACTGGAGCGTGAAGCTGGCGCAGGCGGCCGGCGTCGAGATCGTCGGCGACATCGAGCTTTTCTGCCGCGAGCGCGCGGCGCGCGCTCCGCAGGCACCGCTGATCGCCATCACCGGCACCAACGGCAAGTCGACCACCACGGCGCTGATCGCCCATATCCTCGCCGATGCCGGGCGCGATGCGCAGATGGGCGGCAATATCGGCCGCGCCGCGCTCACCCTCGACCCGCCCGCACCGGACCGGGTCTACGTGCTCGAATGCTCGTCCTACCAGATCGAGCTCGCGCCCTCGCTCGACCCCACGGTCGGCATCCTGCTCAACCTGACGCCCGACCATCTCGACCGCCACGGCACGATGGAGCGCTACGCCGCGATCAAGGAAAGGCTGGTCGCGGCGAGCGGCACGGCCGTCGTCGGCGTCGACGATGCGCTGTCTTCCGCGGTCGCCGACCGGCTGCAGCAGGCAGGCCGGAGCGTCGTCCGCATCTCCCGGGAAACGCCGCTCGCGGACGGGCTTTTCGCAGCCGGGACCGAGCTGATGCGGGCGGCGGGCGGCAAGGCGGAGACGATCGCCTCGCTCGATGGCGTGGGAGCCTTGCGCGGCCGCCACAACGCGCAGAATGCGCTCGCGGCCGTCGCCGCCTGCCTCGCCGTCGGGCTGTCGCCACGGGAAATCCAGGCCGGTCTTTCGACCTTCCCCGGCCTTGCCCATCGCATGGAAGAGGTCGGCCGGCGCGGCCATGTGCTGTTCGTCAACGATTCCAAGGCCACCAATGCCGAAGCCGCCGCGCCCGCGCTGTCGAGCTTCTCGCGCATCTACTGGATTGCCGGCGGCCTGCCGAAAGAGGGCGGCATCGACGCGCTGCGGCCGCTCTTTGCGCATGTCGCGCGCGCCTATCTGATCGGCGAGGCGGCGGAGAGCTTCGCCGCCACGCTGGGCGCGGCCGTGCCGCACGAGATCGCCGGCACGCTGGACAGAGCCGTCGCGCGGGCGGCGGCGGACGCGGCGAGGGACACCGGAGAGGACGAGGCCGGCGAGGCCGTCGTGCTCCTGTCGCCGGCCTGCGCCAGCTTCGACCAGTTCAGGAATTTCGAGGTTCGCGGCGACGCCTTTCGCGAGGCCGCGCTCGCGCTCGCCGGCGTGACGCCGGCCAGAGGCCCGACAGGAGGGAGAGACTGATGGTCAGCCGCATCGACAGAGGCCCGGTCGCCAACTGGTGGTGGACGATCGACCGCTGGTTCCTCGCCGCCTTCCTGTCCCTGATGGGGCTGGGCATCGTGCTGTCCTTCGCCGCCTCGCCGGCGGTGGCCGAGCGGATCGGCCTCGACAGCTACCATTTCGTGACGCGGCAGATGATGTTCATGCTGCCGGCGCTGGTGGTGATGATCGGCGTTTCCTTCCTCGATGCGCGGCAGGTGCGGCGGCTGGCGCTGGTCATGCTCGCCGGCTCGCTGGTGCTGATGGTGGCGGCGCTCTATTTCGGCGTCGAAATCAAGGGCTCGCGCCGCTGGATTCACATCGCCGGCATCTCGGTCCAGCCTTCCGAATATCTCAAGCCCGCCTTCGTCGTCATCTGCGCCTGGCTGTTCTCCGAGAACGCGCGGCGGCCGGACATTCCCGGCAACCTCTTCGCCATGATCCTGCTCGGGCTGGTGCTGGCGCTGCTCGTCGCCCAGCCCGATCTCGGCCAGACGCTGCTGGTGCTGGCGACGTGGGGCGTGATGTTCTTCATGGCCGGCATGCCGTGGTTCTGGATCGTCGTGCTCGGCGGCGCGGCCGCCGGCGTCGGCGTCACCGCCTATACCGTGTTCCCGCACGTCGCCGGCCGCATCGACCGCTTCCTGACCGGCGAGGGCGACACCTTCCAGGTCGACATGGGCCGCGAGGCGCTGGTGCGCGGCGGCTGGCTGGGGCAGGGGCCGGGCGAGGGCACCGTCAAGCGCATCCTGCCCGACAGCCACACCGACTTCGTCTTCGCCGTCGCCGGCGAGGAGTTCGGCCTGCTCGCCTGCCTGCTCATCGCCGGCATCTTCGCCTTCGTGGTGCTGCGCGGCCTCGGCAAGTCGCTGGCCGAGAAGGACGATTTCTCGCGCTACGCCGTCGGCGGGCTGGTGGTGCTGTTCGGGCTGCAGTCGATCATCAACATGGGCGTCAACCTCCAGCTCCTGCCGGCCAAGGGCATGACGCTGCCCTTCATCTCCTATGGCGGCTCGTCGCTGATCGCCATGGCGATCTCGATGGGCATGGTGCTGGCGCTCACCCGCCGCGACCCGCTCAAGCGCATGACCATCGGCCGCACGCCGCTCGGACGGCCGATCGAGGCGAACTAGGATGGGCAACGGGACCGGCAAGGGCGCGATCCTGCTCGCCGCGGGCGGCACGGGCGGCCACCTGTTCCCGGCCGAGGCGCTGGCGCACGAGCTTGGCGCGCGCGGCTGGCAGGTGCATCTGGCGACCGACGAACGGGCCGGACGCTATGCCGGCTCGTTCCCGGCCGCAGCCGTCCACGAGATCGCGTCCGCCACCATCGGCTCGAAGAACCCGTTGGCGCTCGCCCGCGCCTTCTGGACCATCTGGAAGGGGGCTCGCGAGGCCGGACGGGTGATCGCCGAGATCGGGCCCAGGGCCGTGGTCGGCTTCGGCGGCTATCCGACGCTGCCGCCGGTCTGGGCGGCGACAAGGCGCGGCGTGCCGACGCTGATACACGAGCAGAACGCGGTGATGGGCCGCGCCAACAAGGCGCTCGCGCCGCGCGTCACGGCGATTGCCGGCGGCTTTCTGCCGGAAGGCGAGGGCGCCTATGCGGAAAAGACGGTCGCGACCGGCAACCCGGTCCGTCCCGCCGTCATCGAGGCGGCCAAGGCGGAGTACGCGCAGTCCGGCCCGGGCGAGCCGTTCAACCTCCTCGTCTTCGGCGGCAGCCAGGGTGCGCAGTTCTTCTCGCAGGCCATTCCGGCGGCGATCGCGCTCCTGCCGCAGGAGTTGCGCGCGCGCCTCGTCGTGACGCAGCAGGCGCGCCCCGAGGACGAGGCCGCAGTGAAGGCCGCCTATGGCGAACTCGGCATCGCGGCGGAGATATCGCCTTTCTTCACCGACATGGCGCGGCGCATCGCGGCCGCCCATCTCGTCGTCTCGCGCTCCGGCGCCTCCACCGTCTCGGAGATCGCGGCGATCGGCCGGCCGGCAATTCTCGTGCCCTATCCGCACGCGCTCGACCACGATCAGGCGGCCAATGCGGCGGCGCTGGCGCGGGCCGGCGGAGCGGAAGTCTGCGTGCAATCCTCGCTTTCTCCCGAAGTGCTTGCGAGCAAGATCACCGACTACATGACGGAGGTGCAACTGTGCTCCGACATGGCCGAAGCCGCAAGATCGGTCGGCAAGCCGGAGGCCACACGGTTGCTCGCCGACCTCGCAGAAGCTATTGCATCGGGCCAATCCGTCGCGCAGTTCAAGGGAAGGATGCGGTCATGAAGATGCCGCAGACAATCGGCGTCGTGCATTTCATCGGCATCGGCGGCATCGGCATGAGCGGCATCGCCGAGGTGCTGCACAATCTCGGCTATCGGGTGCAGGGGTCCGATCAGGCCGACGGCGCCAACGTCCAGCGCCTGCGCGACAAGGGTATTTCGTGCTTCGTCGGGCACGCGGCGGAAAACCTCGGCGAGGCCGAGGTGGTCGTCGTCTCCACCGCGGTGAAGAAGAACAACCCCGAACTCGTCGCCGCGCGCGAAAGGCTCCTGCCCGTGGTGCGCCGGGCCGAGATGCTGGCCGAGCTGATGCGCTTCAGGAACGCCATCGCCATCGGCGGCACCCACGGCAAGACCACGACCACCTCGATGGTGGCGACGCTGCTCGATGCCGGCGGGCTCGACCCCACCGTGGTCAATGGCGGCATCATCAACGCCTACGGTACCAATGCGCGCATGGGCGACGGCGAGTGGATGGTGGTCGAGGCCGACGAGAGCGACGGCACCTTCCTCAAGCTGCCGGCCGACATCGCCGTCGTCACCAACATCGACCCCGAGCATCTCGACCACTACGGCTCGTTCGACAAGGTGCGCGAGGCCTTCCGCCAGTTCGTCGAGAACGTGCCGTTCTACGGCTTCGGCGTGATGTGCATCGACCATCCCGAGGTGCAGGCGCTGGTTTCCCGCATCGAGGACCGGCGCGTCGTCACCTATGGCGAGAACAAGCAGGCCGACGTGCGCTTCTCCAACGTGCGCATGGACGGCGCGGTGTCGACGTTCGACGTCTCGATCCGCGACCGCAAGACCGGCGCGGTCGAGGAGATCGCCGGCCTGCGCCTGCCGATGCCCGGCCGCCACAACGTCGCCAACGCCACGGCGGCCATCGCCGTCGCGCACGAGCTCGGGCTCACCGGCGACGACATCCGGCGCGGGCTCGCCGGCTTCGGCGGCGTCAAGCGCCGCTTCACCCACACCGGCTCGTGGAACGGCGTCGAGGTGTTCGACGATTACGGCCACCACCCGGTCGAGATCCGGGCGGTGCTGAAGGCGGCGCGCGAGGCGTGCAAGGGGCGCGTCGTCGCCATCGCCCAGCCGCACCGCTACACGCGCCTCCACGACCTGTTCGACGACTTCGCCGCCTGCTTCAACGACGCCGACACGGTGCTCGTCGCGCCGGTCTATCCCGCCGGCGAGGAACCCATCGAGGGCGTCAACGCCGAGACGCTGGTGTCGCGCATCCGCGCCGCCGGCCACCGCGACGCGCGCTTCATCGACAGCGCGCAGGCGATCGCGCCGCTCGTCCGCACGCTGGCGCAGCCGGGCGACTTCGTCGTGCTGCTCGGCGCCGGCAACATCACGCAATGGGCCTACGCGCTGCCGAAGGAGCTGGAGGCAGCCTCGTGACCGCCCCCGTTCCCCATGGCGCCGCCCTTCTCGAACGGCTGTCGCCTTCGCTTTCCGGCATTCGCGGCAAGCTCATTCCCGACGCGCCGATGGAGACCATCACCTGGTTCCGCGCCGGCGGGCCGGCGGAACTGTTGTTCCAGCCGGCCGACGAGGACGACCTCGCCGCCTTCCTCAAGGCGCTGCCGCAGGACGTGCCCGTCACCATCGTCGGCATCGGCTCCAACCTCCTCGTGCGCGAAGCGGGGGTGAAAGGCGTCGTCATCCGCCTCTCGGCCAAGGGCTTCGGCGCGGTCGAGGCGGTCGGAGAGAACCGCCTGCGCGTCGGTGCCGCCGCGCCCGACAAGCGCGTGGCGGCGGCCGCGCTCGAGGCCGGCATCGGCGGCTTCCACTTCTATCACGGCATTCCCGGCTCCATCGGCGGCGCGCTGCGCATGAATGCGGGCGCGAACGGCGTCGAGACGCGCGAGCGTGTCGTCTCGGTGCGCGCGCTCGACCGGCAGGGCAATCTTCATGTCCTGTCCAATGCCGACATGGGCTACGCCTATCGCAAGTCCGGCGCGCCGAAGGACCTGATCTTCGTCGGCGCCGAGATGGAGGGTTATCCCGCCAGCCGCGAGGACATCCGCGCGGCCATGGAAGCGGTCCAGACCCATCGCGAGACGGTGCAGCCGATCCGCGAGAAGACGGGCGGCTCGACCTTCAAGAACCCGGAAGGCAGCTCGGCCTGGAAGGAGATCGACAAGGCCGGCTGCCGCGGCCTGATGATCGGCGGGGCGCAGATGTCGCCCATGCACTGCAACTTCATGATCAACACCGGCAGCGCCACAGGCTACGACCTCGAGCTTCTGGGCGAGACGGTGCGGGCGCGCGTGCTGGAGAATTCGGGCATCCGCCTCGAATGGGAAATCCGCCGCATCGGCGATTTCAGGCCCGGCCGCGAGGTGCAGGAGTTCCTCGGGCAGCTGCTTTAGGCGGGCCCTCCAGGCCTGTTTGTTTCAAAATGTGAATCATTCACGAATCCCAAGGGCTTGCCAGCGAATCCAAGCTCTGATTCCTTGGGGCAGATTCGTTTCCTGATTTGAGTCGAGCGTGCGGGACGCCGGCGTACGAAGCGCCGGAAGACTCGGACTCAAACCCGGCGAAGCGGGATGCGGCCCACTGGACGAGGGGATTGCCGGGGCATGGCGAAAAAGCACGTTGCCGTTCTCATGGGAGGATTCTCCTCCGAGCGCCCGGTCTCGCTCTCCTCGGGCAATGCCTGCGCCGATGCGCTGGAGGCGGAAGGCTACCGCGTCACGCGCGTCGATGTCGGGCGCGACGTGTCGCAGGTGCTGGCGGAGCTGCAGCCGGACGTCGCCTTCAACGCGCTGCACGGCCCCTATGGCGAGGACGGCACCATCCAGGGCATCCTCGAATATCTCCAGATTCCCTACACCCATTCCGGCGTGCTCGCCTCGGCGCTCGCCATGAACAAGGATCTCGCCAAGAAGGTGGCGAAGGCGGCCGGCATTCCCGTCGCGGAATCGAAGGTGATGAGCCGCTTCGACATCGGCAATACGCATCCGATGAAGCCGCCCTACGTGGTCAAGCCGGTGTGCGAAGGGTCGAGCTTCGGCGTCGTCATCGTCAAGGAGGACCAGGCGCATCCGCCGCAGGTGGTCGTCTCGGGCGACTGGCGCTACGGCGACACGGTGATGGTCGAGCGCTTCGTCCACGGCCGCGAGCTCACCTGCGCGGTGATGGGCGACGTGGCGCTCGGCGTCACCGAGATCATCCCGCAGGGGCATTCCTTCTACGATTACGACTCGAAATATGTGCCCGGCGGCTCAAAACACGAATGCCCGGCAAAAGTTTCACCGATTATTTACCAAAAGATACAGACACTGGCGCTGAAGGCACATCAGGCAATCGGCTGTCGCGGCGTCTCCCGGTCCGACTTCCGCTATGACGACCGCCATTCGGAAAATGGCGAGTTGATCTGGCTGGAGGTGAATACGCAACCGGGCATGACGCCGACGTCGCTGGTGCCGGAGATTGCCGTTGAGGCAGGACACAGTTTTGGTGAGCTTCTGAGCTGGATCGTGGAGGACGCTTCTTGTTCTCGTTGACGGCAGGACGGATCGGCGGCGCCGGCGGGGCGCCGCGCGGCGGCCGGGCGCATGCGTCCGGCGGCTTTGTCCTGCCGCGCATGCTGCGCAAGCCGGCGCGCTTCCTTTCCCGCCTCGTCTCGGGCGACGTCGAGACGCCGCCCTTCGCCATGCTCGCGCTGTCGGCGGCGCTGATCGGCTCGTTCTCGCTCTACGGCGTGGCCGTGGGCGGCCATACGCCGGCGGTCGTGCAGGCGGTGACGGCGCGCACCGGCTTCGCCGTCAACGAAATCCGCGTCAGCGGCAATGTCGAGACCTCCGAGATCGATATCTTCGACCGCGTCGGTCTCGACGGCTGGACCTCGCTGGTCGGCTTCGACGTGCAGGAGGCGCGCGCGCGCATCGAGAGCCTGCCGTGGGTCGAGAGCGTGGCGGTGCGCAAGGTCTATCCCTCGACGCTCGAGGTGAAGGTGGTCGAGCGCACGCCGTTCGCCATCTGGCAGCAGGGCTCCGTGCTGTCGCTGATCGAGGCGGACGGGAGGGTGATCGCGCCGCTCTCCGGCTCGCGCCATGCGGCGCTGCCGCTGGTCGTGGGCCGCGGCGCCGACACGCCGGCGGCCGACTTCGTGGCGCGCGTCGCCGCCTATCCGGACCTCGCCGCGCGCGTGAGGGGCTATGTGCGCGTCTCCGAGCGCCGCTGGGACCTGCGCCTCGACAACGGCGTGACCGTGAAGCTGCCGGAGCACGGCGCGGATGCCGCGCTGGCCGAGCTGGTCGCGCTCGATGCCCGCCACGGGCTGCTGTCGCGCGACATCGAGACCGTCGACATGCGCCTGGCCGACCGGCTGGTGGTCAAGCTGTCGCCCGACGCCGCGACGGCGCGCGAGGCGGCGCTCAAGGAGCGTCTGGGCAAGAACTACCGGCCGGCGGAGCGGGCGATATGAGCTGGCTCGGGGGACAGAAGGATGCGGCGGCCGGACGTTCGGGCGTCGTCACCGTGCTCGACGTCGGCTCGACCAAGATCTGCTGCGTCATCGGCAGGCTGAAGCCCTGCGCCGAGAGCGAGCGCCTGCCCGGCCGCACCCATCAGGTGCGCGTCATCGGCATCGGCCACCAGAAGTCGCAGGGCGTGAAGTCCGGCACCATCGTCGATCTCGACGCGGCGGAGCAGGCGATCCGGCTTGCCGTCGACGCCGCCGAGCGCATGGCTGGGCTGACTGTGGAGTCGCTGCTCGTCAACGTCTCCGCCGGCCGGCTGAAGAGCCAGGTCTATTCCTCCTCGGTCAATCTCGGCGGCCACGAGGCCGGCGAGGGCGACATCCGCCGCGTGCTGGCGGCCGGCGCCAAGCAGGCGCAGCGCGCCGAGCGGGAGGTGGTGCATTCGCTGCCGGTCGGCTTCTCGCTCGACGCCGAGCGCGGCGTGCGCGACCCCGAAGGCATGATCGGCGAGGTGCTGGGCGTCGACATGCACGTGCTGACCGCCGACGCGGCGCCCCTGCGCAATCTCGAGCTCTGCGTCAACCGCGCGCATCTTTCGGTCGAGCGCATGGTGGCCACGCCCTATGCCAGCGGCCTGTCGGCGCTGGTCGACGACGAGGCGGAGATGGGCGCGGCCTGCATCGACATGGGCGGCGGCACCACGACGATCTCGATCTTCGCCGACGGCCGCTTCGTCCATGCCGACGTGCTGCCGGTCGGCGGCGGCCACGTGACCATGGACCTCGCGCGCGGGCTTTCGACGCGGCGCGACCATGCCGAGCGGCTGAAGGTGATGCACGGCTCGGCGCTGCCGATGGCCGACGACGACCGCGACATGGTGACGATCCAGCCGATGGGACCGGACGACAGCGACGTGCCGCAGCACGTGCCGCGCGCGGTGATGAACAGGATCATCCGCGCCCGCGTCGAGGAGACGCTGGAGATCGTGCGCGACCGGCTCAACCGGTCGGGTTTCGGCGGCGTGGTCGGCAAGCGCGTGGTGCTGACCGGCGGCGCGAGCCAGCTCGCAGGCCTGCCGGAGGCGGCGCGGCGGATTCTGGCGCGCAACGTGCGGCTCGGCCGGCCGCTCGGCGTCGCCGGCCTGCCCGAGGCGGCCAAGGGACCCGCCTTCTCCACGGCGGTGGGCCTCCTGATCTATCCGCAGGTGGCGGCGATGGAGAATCGGCAGACGCGAGGCGGACTGCTGCGCTTCCGGGCGACGGGGACGGGCGGTCCGCTCGGCCGCGTCGGCCGGTGGATCAGAGAGAGTTTTTGAGTAGTAGCGGGGACAGCCCCCAGGCGGCCGCAGCGGCGAAGCGGCGGGAAAGGCGAAAAGGACGAGGACCATGACCATCAATCTCAAGAAGCCGGACATCACCGAGCTGAAGCCGCGCATCACCGTGTTCGGTGTCGGCGGCGGCGGCGGCAACGCCGTCAACAACATGATCACCGCCGGCCTCAAGGGGGTCGACTTCGTCGTCGCCAACACCGACGCGCAGGCGCTGACCATGTCGAAGTCCGAGCGCCTCATCCAGCTCGGCGCGCATGTCACCGAGGGCCTGGGCGCCGGCGCGCTGCCCGAGGTCGGCCGCGCCGCCGCCGAGGAGTGCATCGACGAGATCATGGACCACCTGTCCAACACGCATATGTGCTTCGTCACCGCCGGCATGGGCGGCGGCACCGGCACGGGCGCGACGCCGGTGGTGGCGCGCGCGGCGCGCGACAAGGGCATCCTGACCGTCGGCGTCGTGACCAAGCCGTTCCACTTCGAGGGCCAGCGCCGCATGAAGACGGCGGATCAGGGCATCGAGGAACTGCAGAAGTGCGTCGATACCCTCATCGTCATCCCGAACCAGAACCTCTTCCGCATCGCCAACGACAAGACCACCTTCGCCGACGCCTTCGCCATGGCGGACCAGGTGCTCTATTCGGGCGTCGCCTGCATCACCGACCTGATGGTCAAGGAAGGCCTGATCAACCTCGACTTCGCCGACGTCCGCTCCGTCATGCGCGAGATGGGCAAGGCGATGATGGGCACCGGCGAGGCGTCCGGCGAGGGCAGGGCGATGGCCGCGGCCGAAGCCGCGATCGCCAATCCGCTGCTCGACGAGACCTCGATGAAGGGCGCCAAGGGCCTGCTGATCTCGATCACCGGCGGCCGTGACCTGACCCTGTTCGAGGTGGACGAGGCCGCAACCCGCATCCGCGAGGAGGTCGACCAGGACGCCAACATCATCCTGGGCGCCACCTTCGACGAGGATCTGGAAGGCGTCATCCGCGTGTCGGTCGTCGCCACCGGCATCGACAAGCCGGCGGCCGAGATCAACACGCCGCCGATCTCGATCCGCCAGCCGCAGAAGCCGGTGCAGCAGCAGGTCCGCCCGGCCGAGCCGGCGCGTCCGGCCGCCCCCGCGCCGCAGCCCCAGCCGCAGGCCGAGGTCGCGCGCCAGCACGACCCGATCGCCGAGGCGATCCGCGCCGCGGAAGCCGCGCCGGCACCCGTCGCCGCGGCCCAGCCGGCGCAGGACGAGGTCGAGTTCCGCCCGGCGAGCCGGCTGTTCGCGCAGCCCGCGGCCCAGCCGACCGCCGCCCAGCCCGTGCCGCAGATGGTCGAGCCGGTCCAGCCCGTTCACGCCGCGCCGCGCATGGAAGCCCCTGCGCCCGTCCAGCCGCGCATGCCGCGCGTCGAGGACTTCCCGCCTGTCGTGCGCGCCGAGCTGGAGCAGGGCCACGCCACGGCCCACGACCACGAGGAGCGCGGCCCGATGGGGCTGCTCAAGCGCCTGACGCAGGGCCTGTCACGCCGCGAGGAGGAGCCGGCCCGCCTTCAGCCGGCGCAGCCGCGCGAGCCGAGGCTGCTCCAGCCGGGGGCCGCGCCGCGCCGCTCGCTGCAGTCCGATCCGCAGCTCTACGCGCCGCGCCGCGGCCAGCTCGACGATCAGGGCCGACTCTCGGTGCAGCCGCGCGTCAGCCAGGAGGACGACCAGCTCGAGATTCCCGCTTTCCTGCGCCGGCAGGCGAACTGAGGAAAACGGTTTGTAACAAAGGTGTCACGGACGTGAGCGGACGCTCCCGTTCGTGACGCTGAAAGACAAGCGTTAACAGCGGGTTAGGGGAGGCGCCCGCACCGGTGTAGAGCGTAACACAGAGTAAAAAAGCGTGATTTGGACTCTTTTGCCCGTGACACTATCTTCGCCCGCAACCAAATGTCGGGCGAGGATTCTTGGGGATGTGTTCTCGCCGGCCAGTAATGTGCGTCGCACCCGGACCAGCGATCGGGCCGACGTAAACGGGACGGGCTAATGGGGTTCGATTTGCACGACTACCAAACGACGCTCAAGTCGCGCGTATCGTTGTCAGGTATCGGCGTTCACAGCGGCAAGCCTGTTTCGATCCACTTCTCTCCCGCGGACCCGGACACCGGCATCGTCTTCGTCAAGACCGATGAGGCCGGCGAGACGGTCGAGGTGCGCGCGCTCGTCGCCGAGATCGGCGCGACCGACCTGTGCACGGAACTCGGCACGCGCGCGGGCGCGCGGGTGGCCACGGTCGAGCATCTGCTCGCCGCGCTCTCGGCGCTCGGCATCGACAACGTCCTGATCGAGATCGACAGCGACGAGGTGCCGATCCTCGACGGAAGCTCGGCCATGTTCGTCGAGGCGTTCGACCAGGCCGGCATCGGCCAGCAGGCGGTCAAGCGCCGCTACATCCGCATCGTCAAGCCCGTGCGCATCGACAACGGCGCGTCGTGGGCCGAATTCCACCCCTATGACGGCACCCGCTTCGAGGTCGAGATCGACTTCGAGAGCCCGGTCATCGGCAGGCAGTTCTACGCCGCCGACATCACGCCGGAGCTGTTCCGCCGCGATATCTCGCGTGCCCGTACCTTCGGCTTCATGAAGGACGTGGAGCGGCTGTGGGCGGCCGGCTACGCGCTCGGCTCCTCGCTGGAGAACACCGTGGTGATCGGCGACGACGGCCGCGTGGTCAACATGGAGGGGCTGCGCTACTCCAACGAGTTCGTGCGCCACAAGATGCTCGACGCCATGGGCGACCTTGCGCTCGCCGGCGCGCGCTTCATCGGCCGCTACCGCTCTTATCGCGGCGGCCACAAGCTGAACGCCGCCGCGCTGCGCCGCCTGCTTTCGGACCGTTCGGCCTTCGAGATCGTCGAGACCGGCCGCCGCGAGCGCGGCCGCACCGCCGAGATGATCGCGGTCAACGCACCGGTCTACGCGCCCTGGATGATCTGAACGGGCGGATTGTCCGCCCGCATACGGTTCCCGACAGGGCGTTGCTGCGGGCCTGTGGACAGCCGGGCAGGGTGGCGGCCTGCCACAAAAAAGCGCCATTGCGCGGCGATGACGTTGCCGAGGGGCGGCAGTTCGACTATGACTGCCGCGACATTTCGACCATAAGGCAGAGGGCGGAAACCCGCATGACTGAATTCCGCAAAGCCGGGCGCGCCATGCGCAGGCGTCCTGTCGGGCTTATCGCCGCGGCGGCCGCGCTGCCCCTCATGCTCTCGGCCTGCGCCAGCGACAAGGACGTCGATCTGGCCTCCTATGTCGAAAGCGTCGAGCCGGCCGATGCGCTCTACAACCAGGGCCTTGCCAATCTCGAGGCCGGCCGCATGTCCGAGGCCGCGCGCAAGTTCGAGTCGCTCGACCGCCAGCATCCCTATTCGGAGCAGGCCCGCAAGGCGATGGTGATGTCCGCCTTCACCAACTACCGGCTGGGCAAGTACGAGGAGGCGATCACCGCCGGCAAGCGCTACGTGTCGCTCTATCCGACGACCGACGACGCGGCCTATGCGCAGTACATCATCGGCCTGTCCTATTACCGCCAGGTGCGCGACGTCACGCAGGACCAGAAGGAAGCGCGCCTGCTGGCCGAGACCATGCGCGAGCTCGTCGACCGCTGGCCCGATTCCGAATATGTCGACGACGCCAACGCCAAGATCCGCTTCGCCCGCGACCAGCTCGCCGGCAAGGAGATGCAGATCGGCCGCTACTATCTGGAGCGCCGCGAGTATATCGCCGCGGTCAAGCGCTTCCGCAACGTGGTGGAGATGTATTCCGACACCCGGCACGTCGAGGAGGCGCTGGCGCGCCTGACCGAGACCTACTACGCGATGGGCCTCGCCTCCGAGGCGCAGACCGCCGCCGCCGTCCTCGGCCATAACTACCCCGAGAGCCAGTGGTACAAGGATTCGTACGCGCTCTTGCAGTCGGGCGGCCTGTCGCCGCGCGAGGATCAGGGCTCGTGGCTGTCGCGGGCCGGCAAGATCATCGCCGGAACCTGACGCCCGCTGCCATTCGATGCTCGCCCATCTGTCGATCCGCGATATCGTCCTGATCGAACGGCTCGACATCGACTTTCCGGCCGGCCTCTCCGTCCTCACCGGTGAGACGGGCGCGGGCAAGTCGATCCTGCTCGACGCCCTGTCGCTGGCGCTCGGCGCGCGCGGCGACGCCTCGCTGGTGCGCCACGGCGCGTCGCAGGGCAGCGTCACCGCCGTCTTCAACGTTCCGCAGAACCATCCGGCGCGGGTGCTCGCCCGCGACAACGGCTTCGACGACGCCAATGACCCCGGGGGCGACCTGATCCTGCGCCGCAGCCAGTCGGCCGACGGGCGCAGCCGCGTCTTCGTCAACGACCAGCCGGCGAGCGTCGCGCTCCTGCGCGAGATCGGCCGGCTGCTGGTCGAGATCCACGGCCAGCACGACGACCGCGCGCTGGTCGATGCCGGCGCGCATCGCGACCTGCTCGACGCCTTCGGCGGCCATGCCGGGGCCGCGCAGACGGTCGGGCATGCGTGGCGCGCCTGGCGCGAGGCCGAGCAGGCGCTGGCGCGCCATCGCGCCAAGGTGGAGGCCGCGGCCCGCGAGGCCGACTATCTGCGCGCCTGCGTCGAGGAGCTGTCGAAGCTCGACCCGCTGCCGGGCGAGGAGACCGACCTCGCCGACCGCCGGGCGGCGATGATGCGCGCCGAGAAGTCGGCGGCCGACATCGCCGACGCGCAGGAAATCCTTTCCGGCCAGAGCTCGGCCGTGCCGCAGCTTGCGAGCCTCATGCGCCGGCTGCAGCGCAAGGCGGAGGCCGTGCCCGGCCTGCTCGACGACATCGTCAAGGCGCTGGACGAGGCGCTGATCTCGCTCGACGCGGCGCAGGTCGCGGTCGATGCCGCGCTGCGCGCCGCCGCCTTCGACCCGCAGGCGCTGGAGCAGGCCGAGGAGCGGCTGTTCGCGCTCAGGGCCGCCGCGCGCAAGCATTCGGTCGCGGTGGACGACCTCGCGGCGCTGCGCGATGCGATGGCGGCCGACCTTGCCGATCTCGACGCCGGCGAGGAACGCCTGATCGCGCTCGAGAAGGCGGCGCAGGCGGCGCGCGCCGCCTATGACGAGGCCGCCGCCCATCTTTCGGAGTTGCGCAGGGGCACGGCCGCCGCGCTCACCAGGGCGGTGATGGCGGAGCTGCCGGCGCTGAAGCTGGAGCGCGCCGAGTTCATCGTCGAGATTACGAGCGAGCCCGACGACCGCAGCGAAAGCGGCATCGATCAGGTCGAGTTCTGGGTGCGCACCAATCCCGGCACGCGGCCGGGGCCGATCATGAAGGTGGCATCGGGCGGCGAGCTGTCGCGCTTTCTTCTCGCGCTCAAGGTGGCGCTGGCGGACAGGGGCTCGGCCCCCACCCTCGTCTTCGACGAGATCGACACCGGCGTCGGCGGCGCGGTGGCCGACGCCATCGGCCAGCGGCTTTCGCGGCTTGCCGGCCGCATACAGGTGCTGTCGGTGACGCATGCGCCGCAGGTCGCGGCGCGCGCCGGCACGCACTATCTCATCTCGAAGTCGGGCGGGGCCGACAGGGTGGCGACCGGCGTCGCGGCGCTGGCGCGGCAGGCGCGGCAGGAGGAGATCGCCCGCATGCTCGCCGGCGCGACCATCACCGAGGAAGCGCGCGCCGCCGCCGAGCGGCTGCTGAGCGAGAACGCGGCGGCTTCCGCCTGATCCCGCAATCTTTGCGGGCGCAGCGCTCGCCGTCATCCCGGCCGAGCGGAGCGAGAGCCTGGACCCATTGGCCGGACAATCGTCGGGCGCGGCCCGGTCCTTGCGCTTGCGCCCGTCAGCCCCGCTGTGCGAACCCGCTACCCGGCCGTGCTGCTCAATGGGTCCCGGCGCTGCGGTCGCTTCGCTCCCTTGGCCGGGATGACGGCGGGGATTGCCGGTATCCTCGCTCTTGAGCCTCGCGCGCCGGGCGCTAGTTTAGCGCTCCAGCCGCAATCCGGATTCGCGCCAATGCTCCAGCCCCGCAAGCCCGTCGAAGACCTGACCCCGCAGGAGGCGGTGGACGAGCTCGCAGCGCTCGCGGCCGAGATCGCCGAGCACGACCGGCGCTACTATGCCGAGGACGCGCCGACGATCTCGGATGCCGATTACGATGCGCTGCGTCTGCGCAATGCCGCCATCGAGGCTGCCTTTCCCGAGCTGGTGCGGGCGGACTCGCCCTCGATATCCGTGGGCGTGGCGCCGTCCGGCACCTTCGCGCCAGTGCGCCACGCGCGGCCGATGCTGTCGCTCGACAACGTGTTCTCCGATGACGACGTGCGCGACTTCGTCGCCTCGGTGCGGCGGTTCCTCGCCTTCCCGGAGGATCGCGAGCTCGTCTTCACCGCCGAGCCGAAGATCGACGGCCTGTCGATGTCGCTGCGCTACGAGGGCGGCGAGCTCGTCACCGCCGCGACGCGCGGCGACGGCGAGACCGGCGAGAACGTGACCGCCAACATCCGCACCATCGGCGAAATCCCGCACTGCCTGCCGGCCGGCGCGCCGGCGGTGGTCGAGGTGCGCGGCGAGGTCTACATGCGCCGCGACGACTTCCTCGCGCTCAATGCGCGGATGGCGGAGGAGATGGGCCGCACCTTCGCCAACCCGCGCAACTTCGCCGCCGGCAGCCTCAGGCAGAAGGACCCCGAGGTGACGCGCTCGCGGCCGCTGAAGTTCTTCGCCTATGCCTGGGGCGAGGTGTCGGAGCCGCTGGCCGAGACCCAGTACGAGGCGGTGCAGCATCTCGGCCGCTGGGGGTTCCCTGTCAACCCGCACATGGCGCTGTGCCACTCGCTCGAGGACATGCTCGCCCGCTACCGGGAGATCGAGGCCGAGCGGGCGAGCCTGCCCTACGACATCGACGGCGTCGTCTACAAGGTCGACCGGCTCGACCTCCAGGAGCGCCTCGGCTTCCGCTCGCGCAGCCCGCGCTGGGCGACGGCGCACAAGTTCCCGGCCGAGAAGGCGACGACGGTTCTGCGCGCCATCGAGATCCAGGTCGGCCGCACCGGCGCGCTGACGCCGGTGGCGCGGCTGGAGCCGGTGACGGTCGGCGGCGTGGTCGTCACCAACGCCACGCTGCACAACGAGGACTATATCCGCGGCATCGGCAACGACGGCAGCCCGATCCGCGAGGGCAGGGACATCCGCGTCGGCGACACGGTGCTGGTGCAGCGGGCGGGCGACGTCATCCCGCAGGTGCTCGACATCGTGCCGGAGCTGCGGCCGGCCGATTCGGCCCCTTACGTCTTTCCCGACACCTGCCCGGCCTGCGGCAGCCATGCCGTGCGCGAGGAGGGCGAGGCGGTGCGGCGCTGCACCGGGGGGCTCGTCTGCCCGGCGCAGGCGGTGGAGCGCATCCGCCATTTCGTGTCGCGCAACGCCTTCGACATCGAGGGGCTGGGCGAGAAGCAGATCGAGTTCTTCTTCAACCATCCCGACCCGTCGCTGGCGATCCGCTCGCCGGCCGACATCTTCACGCTGCAGGACCGGCAGCGCACCTCGCTCGCCAAGCTCGAGAACATCGACGGCTTCGGGCAGGTCTCGGTCAGGAAGCTCTACGCGGCGATCGAGGACCGGCGGCAGGTGCCGCTGCACCGCTTCCTGTTCGCGCTCGGCATCCGCCATATCGGCGAGACCAACGCCAAGCGGCTGGCGCGGCACTACCTGTCGTTCGAGGCGCTGCGGGAGGGCGCGGGCGCCGCGGTGCCGCCGCAGGGCAAGGGCGACCCCGGTAACGCCGAGTGGCAGGAGCTCACCGGCATCAACGGCATCGGCGCGACCGTGGCGCAGGCGCTGGTCGAGTTCTTCGCCGAGGCGCACAACATCGAGGCGCTCGACAGGCTGCTCGACAAGGTGACGCCGCTCGACGAGGAGCCGGTGGGCGAGGTGTCGTCGCCCGTCGCCGGCAAGACGGTGGTGTTCACCGGCGCGCTGGAGCGCATGTCGCGCGACGAGGCCAAGGCCATGGCCGAGCGGCTGGGGGCCAAGGTGGCGGGGTCCGTCTCGAAGAAGACCGACCTGGTGGTGGCCGGCCCCGGCGCGGGGTCGAAGCTCAAGCAGGCGACCGAGCTCGGCATCGAGGTGATCGACGAGGACCAGTGGTTCGAGCGCGTCGGATCGTCATGAAGCCTTGATCGTTGGCTCAATCGAATTGATGTGACAGGTGAGCGACGCTGACCTAAACACCGGCCTTCGTGAAGGAGGCCCGATGACCGTCGCCGACAGGACAGAGCCGAAGCCCGGCCCGCTCGCCGATTTCGCCGACGGGGCGCGGCGCAGCCTGCCCGTCGCCCTCGCTTCGGCGCCGTTCGGCCTGCTGTTCGGCGCGCTTGCCATCCAGAACGGCCTGAGCGTGAGCGATACGGTTCTGATGAGCGCGGCCCTCTTCGCCGGCGCCAGCCAGCTCGTGGGCCTCGATCTGCTCGGCCAGAAGATCGCGCCCTGGGTGATCGTGCTGTCGATCTTCGCCGTCAATTTCCGCCACGTGCTCTATTCGGCGGCGCTGGGCCGCCGTCTCGCGCACTGGACCCCGGCCCAGCGCGCTTTCGGCTTCTTCTTCCTCACCGATCCCCAATATGCCGAGAGCGAGAAGCAGGCGCGGACCGGCGACCTGTCCTTCGCCTGGTACATGGGCTTCGCGTGTCTCATTTACGGGTGCTGGGTGGCGGAGGCGCTGATCGGCGCGGTGTTCGGCAATCTGGTTCCCGACTCATATGCCCTCGGCATCGATTTCATGCTGCCGATCTATTTCCTCGGCCTGGTGATGGATTTTCGCAAGCGGCCGCTGTGGCTGCCGATCGTCGGCATGAGCGCGGCGGCGTCCATTGCGGCCTACTACCTCGTCGGGTCGCCGTGGCACGTCTCGATCGGCGCGATAGCCGGCGTGGCGCTCGCCGCCGCGCTGACGCCGGGACGGCGGGAGGCCGGGCGATGAGCACGACGATGTGGATCATCGTCGCCGGCGCGCTGGTGACGTATCTCACCCGCATCGGCGGGCATCTGGTGCTGTCGCGCTTCCAGCGCATCCATCCGCGCGTCGAGGCGGCGCTCGACGCGGTTCCCGCCGCGGTGCTGACCACGCTGGTCGCGCCGGCCGCCACCACGGGCGGCCCCGCGGAATGGGTTGCCCTCGCCGTTGCCGGCGTCGTGGCGCTGCGCGGCAGCCTGATAACGATGTTCGTCGCCGGCGCGGCGGTGCTGATCCTGCTGCGCAACCTGCCGCTATAGCGGCGCGGTCGCCGCCTCCAGCCACGCCAGCACCTCGCCGTCGACCATCGGCCCGATCTCTTCCAGCACCCGCGCGTGGTAGGCGTCGAGCCAGGCGCGCTCGGCCGGGTCGAGAAGGTCGGCGCGGATCAGCCGGCGGTCGAAGGGCGCGAGCGTCAGCGTCTCGAAGGCATGCATGGCGATGTCGCCGCCCGGCACCGGCTCGGCCGGCCTGACGACGATCAGGTTCTCCAGCCGGATGCCGTAGCCGCCGGTCTTGTAGTAGCCCGGCTCGTTGGACAGGATCATGCCGGTCATGAGCGGCTGGGTGCCGGTCCTGGCGATGCGCTGCGGCCCCTCGTGCACGGAGAGGAACGAGCCGACGCCGTGGCCGGTGCCGTGGGCGTAGTCGAGGCCCTTCTGCCACAGCGCGTGCCGCGCGATGGCGTCGATGTCGCAGCCGCGCGTGCCGGCGGGAAAGCGCAGCGTCGAGATCGCGATCATCCCCTTGAGCACGAGCGTCGCGCGCTCGCGCATCTCCTCGTCCGGCCGGCCGATCGCGACGGTGCGAGTGATGTCGGTGGTGCCGTCCTGATACTGGCCGCCGGAATCGATCAGATAGAGCTCGCCGGCTTCCAGCTTGCGGTTGGTGGCCGTGGTGACGCGGTAGTGGACAATGGCGCCGTTCGGCCCGGCGCCGGAGATGGTGTCGAAGGAGATGTCGCGCAGCGGCATCTGCGTCTCCTCGCCGGTGCGGCGGCGAAAGCCCTCCAGCGCCCGGACGGCGGCGATCTCGTCCACCGCGCCCGGCTCCTGCGCGTCGAGCCAGTGCAGGAACTTCGCCATCGCGGCGCCGTCGCGGCGGTGGGCGGCGCGGCTTCCGGCTAGCTCGGCCTCGTTCTTGACCGCGCGCGGCAGGCGGGCGGGGTCGGCGAGCCGCACGACAGTGCCGCCATTGTCCTCGACGATCATGCGCAGCTTCTCGGCGGCGAGCGCCGGATCGAGCGCGATCCTGCCGCCCGAGGCCGCAAGGCCGGCGAGGCGGCCTTCGAGCTCCTGCGGCTCGAGGACGGTGGCAAGCTGTGTCAGGTAGGCGTCGGTCTCGATGGTCAGCTTGGCGCGCGAGAGGAACAGGAGCGGCAGGCCCTCGGCCGGCAGGATGGCGAAGCCGAGCGCCAGCGGCGTGTGCGGCACGTCGCTGCCGCGGATGTTGAACAGCCAGGCGAGCGAGGACGGGTCGGTGAGGACCGCATGGGTGGCGCCGCCGTCGCCGAGGTCGGCGGCGAGCCGCGCGATCTTGTCCCTGGCCAGCTCGCCCGCGAAGCCCACCGGCTGGATCTCGACCTTGCCGGCGGGCGGGGCGGGCTGGTCGTCCCAGATGGCGTCGACGGCGTTCTCCTCCACCGGCACGAGCCGCCCACCGGCCTTCTCGACCGCGGCGCGCAGGGCCTCGACCTCCGCGACGGTGTGAAGCCACGGGTCGAAGCCGAGCGCGAAGCCCTCGCCGGCATGGGCGGCGAGCCATTTCGAGGGCGGGTTGTCGATCAGGCTTTCGACCTCGAACGTGCCGGTATCGACCTGCGCCGCGGCCTGGAGCGTGTAGCGGCCGTCGACGAAGATGAGCGCCCGCTCGCGCAGGACGAGCGCGGCGCCGGCCGAGCCGGTGAAGCCGGTGAGCCAGCGCAGGCGCTCGGCGCGGGCCGGGACGTACTCGCCCTGATGCTCGTCGGCGCGGGGCACGAGGAAGCCGTCGAGGCCGAGGCCGGAAAGATGCGCGCGCAGGCGTGCCACCCTGTCCACGCCCTGGGAGGGATCGGTGAGCGCGTCGAAGGACTGGAACATCGTGGCCTCGTCTGGTCTGCCGGTCTGGTGCCGCCTGCGCTCTGGTCTACCCGTGGCGGCGCGGCCACGCAATGCGCACGACAGATTGTTGCGCACCTTGCCATGGTGCGACGCAACAATCTTGTTCGCACTTGCAAAATCGCATGGTTACCATGCGGAAATCGCACTGGTGGAATAGGTCAGCAATGCTTACCTTTATCCTCGTAAGCAATACCGCTGCCAACCAGTAGGAGATGCGAGATGGCAACGAACTCCACAAGGCATGGTTTTTTCCGCAACGCAATCGGCGCCATGATGGCCGCCCGCGAGAGGCAGGCAAGCCGCTATGTGGCCGGTGTGCTGCTGAAGTACGACGACGAGACGCTGAGGGCCGGCGGCTTCACCCGCGCCGAGCTCGAGAAGCGCGCGTCGGTGAGCTACCCGCTCTGACATCGGGCTTCCGGCGCCGAAAGCGCGCCGGCACGAGTTCCGAGCCGCGTGGGGCGACGCGGCAAGGAGAAGAAAGAGGCGACCGGAGACGGTCGCCTCTTTCGTTTCCGGGGAAGGGCGCTCCGTAGGGGCCGGGCCGCCGCTACGGCTCCAGATGGATGGTCACCCAGCCGTCGCGGTGGAGCGTCGAGACATGGCGCAGGCCCTGCGCGGCATAGGCCGCGACCACCGCGTCGTGCTGGCGGTCGAGGATGCCGGACAGGACCAGCGCGCCGCCGGGCGCCAGATGCCGCCGCATCTGCGGCGCGAGCTCGATCAGCGGCCCGGCGAGAATGTTGGCGACGATCAGCGCGAAGGGGCCGTTTTCGGCGAAGACCGGATCGTAGAAGCCGTCGGCGGCGGCCGTGGTCACATGGCGGGAGACGCCGTTGAGCGCCACGTTCTCGGCGGCGACCGCAACCGCGACCGGGTCGATGTCGGTGGCCAGAACCGGGATCGGCGCGAGCTTGGCGATGGCGATGGCGAGCACGGCGCTTCCCGTTCCGAGGTCGAGCGCGTTGGCCGGGCGGCGCGCGCGCACCAGCGGCGCCAGCACTTCGAGGCAGCCGGCCGTCGTGCCGTGATGGCCGGTGCCGAAGGCGAGCCCGGCCTCGATCTCGATGCCGATGTCGTCCTCGCGCAGCGCGTCGCGGTCGTGCGCGCCGTGGACGAGGAAGCCGCCGGCGCGGACGGGCTTCAGCCCTTCGAGCGATTTCGCCACCCAGTCGATCTCGGGCAGGGTCTCGCGGCGGATGGCGAGCGCAGGGCCGGCCTCGCCGGCCGCGGCGCGGATGCGGGCTTCCACGGCGTCGGCGTCCTCCGCCTCGGCATAGACCGAGATTTCGTCGGAGCCGTCAGCCTCGTCGAGCTCGAGGATGGCGAGCGGCAGGCCGTCCTCCTCGAACACGGCCTCGAGCGTCGAGAACAGCGCGGTCGAGGCCGGGCGGAAGGCGATGAAATGCAGGCGGGTCTGGGGCAAGGGAACCGCCGCGGTCTCAGCCGGCCGCGAGCCGCTTGAGCTTGGCGACGGCCGTCTCCGGGTTCTCGCCGTAGGAGATGGTGCCGGCGAAGTCGCCCTTGCGGTCGAGGAGCAGCACTGAGGCGGTGTGGTCCATCGTGTAGTCGCCGTCCTCAAGCTCCACACGCTTGAAGTAGATGCCGTAGGAGCGCGCCATCGCCTCGACCTTCGCCGGCTCGCCGGTGACGCCGACGATGCGGCCCGAGACGTTGCTGACATAGGCGTCCATGATCTCGGGCGTGTCGCGCTGGGGATCGACGGTCACGAACCAGGCGCGGATGTTCTTGCCCTCGTCGCCCAGCGTGGCGAGCCAGCCGTCGAGCTCGAACAGGGTCGTGGGGCAGATTTCGGGGCAATGGGTGAAGCCGAAGAACACGGCGCTCGGCGCGCCGCGGAACGCCGCCTCGGTGATCTCCTTGCCGGTCTGGTCGACCAGCGTGAAGGGCGCGCCGAACCCGCCCGGCGCGGTGCGCGCCCGATACCAGTCATAGGTCAGCCAGCCGACGCCGGCCGCGATCAGGATGAGTATGCTGGCGAGGATCGAGCGCATCATGGGAGGTTGTATCCTTAGAACGATGAACCGCCGGCCGGGGCCGTGCGGTCAGAAGCACCAGGCCAGCCCCTCTTGCGCCAGCGTCGTCAGGATCGCGGGCGCGTGCTCCATCCAGCCGGCGAAGGCCAGCCCGGTCGCCGCGGCGAGGGCGCCGGCGCCGAGGGCGGACAGGATATAGAGGCGGGCGGGGGCCGTCTGTTTCATTTTATAAAGATAGTCCGCCCGAGCCGTTTGCGGAAGGCGTCAAACTGCCGCTTCGCATGCGCCAGCCCTTCGCCCGCGACGGCGGCTATTGCGAGGGCCGCGGCGCGAACCCATGTGATGGCGGTGTCCTCATGGAGCAGCCCCATGCGCCTCGCATCCCTTTGCCTTTCCGCCGCTCTCGCGCTTGCCGCCGCACCCGCCTCCGCCCAGCAGGTCGGCGAGGTCGGCGTCGACTGGCTCGGCAACGACATCATGATCGAGGCCATCGCCGATCCCAAGGTCGAGGGCGTGACCTGCCACGTCTCCTATTTCGAGCGCGGCATGATCGACCGGCTGCAGAAGGGCAACTGGTTCGAGGACCCGTCGGATTCGTCCATCTCCTGCCGGCAGACCGGGCCGATCACCATCGGCGACATCGACCTGTCGAAGGGCGGCGAGGAGGTGTTCAAGCAGGGCATCAGCCTGATCTGGAAGAAGCAGGTCGTGAACCGCATCTACGACAAGGCCAACGACACGCTGATCTACCTGTCGCACAGCCGGCAGGTGCAGGACGGCTCGGCCAAGATGAGCATCTCCACCGTGCCGCTCTACAACCAGCACCCGACCTGGACGAACGGCAAGCCGCAATAGGGCGCGGCCGTCGCGAGGGCGCGCACGGCCGCTTGCCTGCCCGGGCCGCGCGGCGTAATCAGGCGCGATGCGTCCCTTCCTGCCCGCGGATTCCGAGCCGCGCGTCCACACCACGGCCGAGCTGAAGGCGTGCCGGCTCGGCCGCCACGTCGCCATCGGCGAGCGCGTGGTGCTGCGCGAGGTGACGGTCGGGGACTATTCCTATTTCGAGCGCCACGGCGAGGCGATCTATACGCGGATCGGCAAGTTCTGCTCGATTGCCGCCAATGTCCGCATCAACGCGCTCGAACACCCGATGGAGCGGGTGACGACGCACAAGATCACCTACCGGCCGAACGAGTATTTCAAGTTCCTCGGCGTCGACCAGGATTTTCGCGAGCGCCGGCGGGCGAAGCCGGTGACGGTCGGCAACGACGTCTGGATCGGCCACGGGGCGGTCGTCATGCCCGGCGTCGCCATCGGCGACGGCGCGGTGGTCGGGGCCAATGCCGTAGTCACGCACGACGTCGCGCCCTACGAGGTCGTGGCCGGCGTGCCGGCGCGCCCGCTGCGGATGCGCTTTGCGCCGGAGATCGCGGCGCGGCTCGTCGCGCTTGCCTGGTGGGACTGGCCGGTCGAGAAGCTGGCCGACGCCGTTCCCGACATGCAGGCGCTTGGGATCGAAGACTTTCTTCGCCGCTGGGAAGGCTGATCGGCCGTCTGCAGGGGAGAGGCCCCTTCCGTCGCGGGGGGTGGTGTAGACGGAAGGGGCCTAATGCCGCTCGGAGCGGAGTTGCAGGCGCTATTGCCTGTACCTGCGAGAGTAAGATCGAGCACGTCCAGATTTTATTTAAATCGGATTCAATTTTTACGTGTACCCGATTGCGGCGGTCACCCGGCAGAGCGGAGCGAGAGCCGGGACCCATCGAGCAGGGCGGCCGGGTGGCGGGTTCGCGGGGCGCGTTGCAGCGGACGCTGCGCCCTGAACCGGGCCGTGCTCGACGTTTGTCCGGCCAATGAGTCCCGGCTCGGCGGCCGCTTCGCGGCCTTGGCCGGGATGACGGTGGAGGCGCCGAACTTCTATGAGAAGACGCCTCGCTCCGGCTATGCCGCGGCCACGAAGCCGGCGAGGACGCGCTTCTGGCCGGCCTTGTCGAAATCGACCGTCAGCTTGTCGCCGTCGACGGCGGCGACGTTGCCGTTGCCGAATTTCTGGTGGAACACGCGGTCGCCGACCTCGAAGGCCGGCGCCGCGCCGGACACCGACCGGCCGATAATCTCGCCGTCGATGGTGCGGCCCTTGACGCTGGAGCGGCCGGCGCCGTAGCCGGAATCGACCTCGCCGTAGCCGATGCGCTCGACGGCGTGGCCGGAGCGCGTTCCCCAGTTGCGGTCCGTCGCCTCGGTGCGGTTGCGCTGCGCGCGCTGCCAGCCCGGCGTGGCGTAGGTGTTGGAGAAGGCGCTGCGCCCGGCGCCCCCGCCGGTTCCTCCGCTGGCCCCGCCACCGACATTGTCGAAGCGCGATGCGCCGTAGGGGTTGTGCCGGCCCGTCTGCCGCTCGCCGAAGCCGCCGCCATAGCCCGTGCCGTAGCCGCCATAGGAGGAGGTCGCCTCCGCCACCTCGACATGCGCCTCCGGCAGCTCCTCCAGGAAGCGCGACGGGATGGTCGACTGCCACAGGCCGTGGATGCGCCGGTTGGAGGTGAACCAGATGTGGAGGTTCTTCTTGGCCCGCGTCAGCCCGACATAGGCGAGGCGGCGCTCCTCCTCCAGCCCGGAGCGGCCGCCCTCGTCGAGCGCGCGCTGGTGCGGGAACAGCCCTTCCTCCCAACCGGGCAGGAACACGGTGTCGAACTCCAGCCCCTTGGCCGAATGCAGCGTCATGATCGAGACGGCGTCGAGCTCCTCGTTCTGCTCGGCGTCCATGACCAGCGCCACATGCTCGAGGAAGCCGCGCAGCGACTCGTATTCGTCCATCGAGCGGATCAGCTCTTTCAGGTTCTCCAGCCGGGTGGGGGCGTCCACGCTGCGGTCGTTCTTCCACATTTCGGTGTAGCCGGATTCGTCGAGCACGATCTCGGCCAGCTCGGTGTGCGGCGTGGAATCGAGCATGTCCTGCCAGCGGGTGAAGTTCGCCGTCACCTCGCGCAGGGCCGCGCGCGGCTTCGGCTTCAGCTCGTCGCTCTCGGCGAGCTTGGCGGCGGCCTCCAGCATGGGGACGCCCAGCGCCCGCGCGGTGTCGTGGATCTGGCGAATGGCGGCCTCGCCCAGCCCGCGCTTCGGCACGTTGACGATGCGCTCGAAGGCGAGGTCGTCCGCACCCTGCGCGATGACGCGGAAATAGGCCATCGCGTCGCGGATTTCGGCCCGCTCGTAGAAGCGCGGGCCGCCGATGACGCGGTAGTTGAGGCCCATCGTCACGAAGCGGTCCTCGAACTCGCGCATCTGGAAGGACGCGCGCACCAGGATCGCCATGTCGTTGAGGTTGTGCTGCTTGCGGTGCAGCGCCTCGATCTCCTCGCCGACGGCGCGCGCCTCCTCCTCCGAATCCCAGGCGGCGTGGACCTGCACCTTCGCGTCCTCGGGATCGGACCGGTCGGTGAACAGCGTCTTGCCGAGCCGCCCCTCGTTGTGGGCGATCAGGTGCGAGGCCGCGCCGAGGATATGGGCGGTCGAGCGGTAGTTGCGTTCCAGCCGGATGACCGTCGCGCCGGGAAAGTCCTTGTCGAAGCGCAGGATGTTGTCGACCTCCGCCCCGCGCCAGCCATAGATCGACTGGTCGTCGTCGCCCACGCAGCAGATGTTCACGCTCACGGGCCGCACCGCCGCCTGCGGCGGCTGGGCATTTTGCTGGTTTGTGCGCTCCGCTTCGCTGCGCGTCACGGCTGCGGGGGCGGCCTGACCGGCCGACGCCCGGTCGGGCTTGCGGCCTTCGGCCGGGAGGCTGACGTTCTGCCTTGCCTCCGGCCGCTGCGCCAGGAGCCGCAGCCACATATACTGCGCGGTGTTGGTGTCCTGATACTCGTCCACCAGGATGTATTTGAACTTCCGGTGGTACTCCTTCAGCACGTCGGGGTGCTTGCGGAAGATGCGGATCGGGTGCGTGAGCAGGTCGCCGAAATCGACGGCGTTGAGCGTCGTCAGCCGGTCCTGATAGGCGCGGTAGAGCTCGCGGCCCTTGCCGTTGGCGAAGCTGCGCGCGTCGCCTTCGGCGATCTCCTCCGGGCCGAGGCCCTTGTTCTTCCAGCCGTCGATCATCTGGCCGAACTGGCGTGCCGGCCAGCGCTTGTCGTCCAGCCCCTCGGCCTGGATCAGCTGCTTGATGAGGCGGACCTGGTCGTCGGTGTCGAGGATGGTGAAATCGGAGCGCAGGCCGGCGAGCTCGGCATGGCGGCGCAGGAGCTTGACCCCGATCGAATGGAAGGTGCCGAGCCAAGGCATGCCCTCGACCGCCTCGCCGACGAGCACGCCGATGCGGTGCTTCATCTCGCGCGCGGCCTTGTTGGTGAAGGTGACGGCGAGGATCTGCGAGGGGAAGGCGCGGCCCGTGGCGAGGATGTGGGCGATGCGGGTGGTCAGCACCCGCGTCTTGCCGGTGCCGGCACCGGCCAGAACCAGCACCGGGCCTTCCGTGGTCTCGACCGCCAGCCGCTGCTCCGCATTCAGACCGGCGAGATAGTCCGGCACGGGCCGGTTGCCCGCGCGCGCGGCCATGGCGCGCGCCGCCAGACCGCCGCCTTCGCGGCGCGGTTCATCCTGCGGCCCCTCGTCGAAGAAGGGGATATCGTCCGGGAAGCCTGACATCTGGTCTGGAATGTAGTGATTCGGGGCGGAAAGACCAGAAGCGGCAGCGAGGCTAGGCGCTCAGCCCGCCTTGCGGCGGATGCCGATCGAGCGGCCGGCGCGCTCCGGCCGGGGCAGGGCCGCGTGCGCGGCGTGCATCTCCTCGATCTTTCCGAGTACGTCTGGCGGGAAGGGCGTGACCTTCGGGCCGGCCATGTCGATATGCAGCGTCAGCATCTCCGCCGTCGCCGCCAGCCAGCCGTCCTCGTGGCGCATCTCCTGGAAGACGTGGATGCGCTTCTCGTCGAAGTCGAGCAGGTGGAAGCTGCAGGCGATCCGGTGGCCGAGATGCAGCTCGCGCACGTAGCAGATGTGCACCTCGGCCGTGTAGGTGGTGAGCCTGCGCGTCTGCGCGTAGTCGATGCCCATGCCCAGCTCCTCGAAGGCGTCGTCCACGCTCTGGTCGAACAGCACGTTGTAGTAGGCCATGTTCAGATGGCCGTTGTAGTCGATCCATTCCTTCTGGATCTCGCGCTGGCGGGACATGAACGGGACCGGATGGGACACGGGGCTGTGGGACATGGGGCCTCCCTCTTTGTCGCGGCCTGCCACGCTGGACAAAGCGGCCGTCATCTGCACATTTCTCGCCATCGCGGATAGAAGAAAGGGCCGGCGCGCACAAGGGCGCCGCACAAGGGCGCGCATGGCCGGCCTCGAGGGGGAGGAACAGCATGGCTCTGGCCGATCTGCAGACCGTGGCAAGGAACGAGGACGGCATCGCGACGGTGCTCGGCATACTGGCGCAGCGCTTCGGCGAGCGCTTCCAGACCGGGCAGGCGATCCGCACCCAGCACAGCCACACCACGACCTACATCCCGTCGCAGGCGCCCGACGGCGTCGCCTTCGTGCGCTCGACCGAGGAGGTGCAGGAGATCGTGCGCGTGTGCGCCGAGCACCGGGTTCCGGTGATCCCGTTCGGCACCGGCACGTCGCTCGAAGGCCATGTCAACGCGCCGGGCGGCGGCATCTCGATAGACCTTTCCGGCATGAACCGCATCCTCGCCGTCCACGCCGAAGATCTCGACTGCACCGTGGAGGCGGGCGTCACGCGGCAGGATCTGAACACCTGGCTGCGCGATACGGGGCTGTTCTTCCCCATCGACCCCGGCGCCAATGCCAGCCTCGGCGGCATGGCCTCGACGCGCGCCTCGGGCACCAACGCGGTGCGTTACGGCACCATGCGCGAGAACGTGCTGTCGGTGAAGGCGGTGATGCCCGACGGCAGGATCGTGACGACGGCCAAGCGCGCGCGAAAATCCTCCGCCGGCTATGACCTCACCCGCCTTCTCGTCGGCGCGGAAGGCACGCTCGGCGTCATCACCGAGCTGACGGTGCGGCTCTACGGCATCCCGCAGGCGATCTCCGGCGGCGTCTGCCCGTTCCCGGACGTGGATTCGGCGTGCAAGGCGGTGATCGAGACCGTGCAGATGGGCGTGCCGGTGGCGCGCATCGAGCTCATCAACGGGCTCGGCATGCGTGCCTTCAACAACTACGCCAAGCTCGGCTATGCCGAGACGCCGTGCCTGTTCGTGGAGTTCCACGGCACGGATGCCGGCGTCGCGGAGCAGGCCGAGACCTTCGGCGAGATCGCGGCCGGGCACGGCGGCGGCCCGTTCCGCTGGACCGCCGACGCCGACGAGCGCAACAAGCTGTGGAAGGCGCGCCACGACGCCTACTGGGCCGGCATGACGCTGCGGCCCGGCGCGCGGGCGCTCTCGACCGACGTCTGCGTGCCGATCTCGCGGCTCGCCGAATGCATCGTCGCGACCGAGGAAGACATCGCGGAATCCGGCTTGGTGGCGCCGATCGTCGGCCATGTCGGCGACGGCAACTTCCACGTGCTGGCGCTGATGGACATGGACGACCCCAGGGAGGTCGAGGCCGTCGAGGCGTTCGTGGCGCGGCTCAACATGCGCGCCATCGCCATGGACGGCACCTGCACCGGCGAGCACGGCATCGGCCAGGGCAAGATCGCCTTCCTGCCGCACGAGCTCGGCGCGGGCGTCGACGTCATGCGCTCGATCAAGCAGGCGCTCGACCCGCTGGGCATCATGAACCCGGGCAAGGTGCTGCCGGCCTGAGCGCGGGGCGGGCACAGGGCAACCGCATATCGCCCGCCGTCATCCCGGCCAAGGGCGCGAAGCGCCCGCAGAGCCGGGACCCATTGGCCGCACCATCGTCGGGCGCGGCCCGGTCCTCGCGCTGGCGCACTTCGGGACCGTCTCACGAGCCTTGAGCCCGGCCGCGCCGCTCAATGGGTCCCGGCTCTCCCTCGCTTCGCTCGGTCGGCCGGGATGACGCCGGTGGGGCGGCGCCGGCGCGCGTGCGCTGAAATGCCCCGGCCCCGGCCGCGCCGGCCCTCTCCGTTTGCCTCTTTGTCGACAACGTGGTGAAGTTATCTTCCCATGGGCATGGGTAGGATTCGGCGGGAGAAAGCGTGGCACGGCTGTTCGTCGCCATAGGCGGATTGATCGTCCTGGTGCTGACCGCGGCACTGGTCGCGCCCTACTTTGTCGACTGGACCTCCTATCGCGCCGACTTCGAGCGCGAGGCCGGCCGCATCCTCGGCCGCGACGTCACCGTGCGCGGCGCGGCCAGCGCCCGGCTGCTGCCGTTCCCGTCCGTGACCTTCAGCGACGTCGTCGTCGCCGGCGTCGCGCCGGGCGAGACGGCGATGACGGTCGAGACCTTCTCTATGGACGCCGAGCTCGCGCCCTTCATGCGCGGCGACATCCACATCTTCGACATGCGGCTGGTGCGCCCGCACGTCTCCGTCGATCTCGCCGAGGACGGCGCGCTCGACTGGGCGGTGCGCCCGTCCGTGCCGGTCGAGGCGAGCCACATCTCGCTCGAGAAGCTGACCGTCACCGAAGGGCGGGTGGAGCTGCGCCACGCCGCGAGCGGCCGCATCCACCGGCTCACCGAGGTCAATGCCGACATTTCCGCCCGGGCGCTCACCGGGCCGTGGCGGATGGACGGGTCGCTGCGCCTCGACGGCATGAAGATGGCGCTCCAGGTCTCGACCGGGCAGGCGAGCGACGAGGGCGGCATGCGCCTTCGGGTGCAGGCGCGGCCGGACCGCTACCCCTTCGCGCTCGAAAGCGACGGCAACGCCCGCATCGAGGACGGCCGCGCCCGCTATGCCGGCACGTTCCGGCTCAACGCGCCGGTGGCGGCCGAGCCGGCGCCGGCCGGCGCACGGCCTGCGCCGCCCGCCTACCGGCTGAGCGGCGCGTTCGACCTCGACCATGCCGCGCTTGCCGTCCCCGAGTTCCGCTTCGAGACCGGGGCGGCCGACGATCCCTATGTCGCGGAAGGCTCGGCCTCGTTCGACCTCGGCGCCGCGCCGCGCTTCCTGATCCGCGCCGACGGCGCGCAGATCCGCTTCGACGACGCCGTCACCGAGACCGTCGGCGGCGTCGGCCTCAGGGAGCGGCTTGCCGCGCTGCACGAAATCCTGCTCGACATGCCGCGCCCGACCATTCCGGGCCGGATCGAGGTAGCGCTGCCGGCCGTGGTGGCGGGCGACACCACCGTGCGCGACGTCCACCTTTACGCCGAGCCGTCCGAAACCGGGTGGAAGGTCGCCTCGCTCGGCGCGACCCTGCCGGGCCGCACCACGCTGGAGGCGAAGGGCGACCTCGCCGTCGGCGACGGGCTCGGCTTCGACGGCTCGCTGCTTCTGGCCGTCGGCCAGCCGTCCGGCTTCGCGGCATGGCTCGCGCGCGACGTGGACGACGCGATCCGCCGCCTGCCCTCGGCCGGGTTCAGCGCCGCGGTGTCGCTGACGCCCGAGCGCCAGACCTTCGGCGACCTCGAACTCATTCTCGGCGCGGCCCGGTTCCGCGGCGAGATCGACAGCCGCACGCCGGCCGGGGCGCGGCCTTCGGTGGCGCTGCGCCTCGACGGCGACAGGCTCGACGTCGAGGGCATGGCCGCCTTCGCCTCGCTGTTCGTCAGCGACAGCGGCGAGACGCGGCTTGCCGACCGCGACGTCGAGCTCGCCATCGTCGCCGGGCCGGTCTCGGCAGCCGGCCTGACGGCCGATACGCTCGACACGGCGCTCAGGCTGAAGGACGGGCGGCTTGAGATCGACCGGCTGGCGATCGGCGGGCTTGCGGGCGCCAATGTCAGCGCCACCGGCACGCTCGCCGACCTGTCGGGCGCGATGTCCGGCACGCTCGACGCCAGCGTCATCGCCGCCGATCTCGCGCCGCTGGTCGCGGCACTCGCCGAGCGCTTTCCCGAGAACCGGATGGCCCGCGAAGCGCTGCGCCGGGCCGACGGCTATCCGGGCCTCTATCGCGACGCCTCCGTCAGCGTCGTCGCCTCGATGGCGGGCGGGGGCGGGGCGGCGAGGGGCCTGGCGCTGGAAGCGAGCGGCACGCTCGGCGGCACCGAGCTGGCGCTGACGGCGCGGATGCCGGAGGGGCCGGCCCGCCCGGTCGAGGGTCCGCTGCGGCTCGACCTGTCGCTTCGCGGCGAGGAGGCGTCCGGCATCTATGCGCTGCTCGGGGTGCCGACGCTGCCGCTCGACTTCGCGGGCGCCGCCGAGGCGAAGCTCACCTTCGACGGCGTCCCGGAAACGGGCGGCAAGACGACGTTCTCGCTCTCCGGCGACGGGCTTTCGCTGGTCTTTTCCGGCGAGGCCGCACTTGCGCAGGCCGGACTGACGGCCAACGGCACGGCGAGCCTCGAGGCCGACGACCTCGATCCGTGGCTGGCCACGGCCGGGGTGGCGCTGCCGGGCATGGGGCTCGGTCTTCCGGCGAGCCTCTCCGCCGGCCTCGATTTCGAGGGCGGGGTGCTCGTCCTGTCGGGGCTGGAGGGACGGGTTGCCGACTCCTCGCTCAGCGGCGATCTCAACGCCGAGCTTCGCGACGGCCTGCCGCACCTGACCGGCGCGCTGACGCTTGGCTTCCTCGACCTCGCGCCGGTGGCCGAGCTCGCCACGGGCGCCGGGGCGCTGGCCGCGGACGGCGACGGCTGGCCGACCGCGCCCTTCGCATCGGCCATGGTCACGCCGCTGACGGGCGAGATCGAGCTGGCGGCCGAGCGGCTGACGGCGGGCGCCTTCGCCGACGCGCGCGATGCGCGGCTCACGCTCAGGATCGCGCGCGACGGCGTCTCGCTCGCCGACCTGCGCGCCGCGGTCTTCGGCGGCACGGCGTCCGGCATCGTCGATTTCCGCAACGACGGCGGCACGGGCCTGTTCTCGGCGCAGCTTCGCCTCGAAGGGGCGGACGCCCGCACGCTTGTCGGCGATGTCGGCGTGGACGGGCAGGCGGACCTTTCGGCGTCGCTGACGGCGAGCGGCAAGTCGGTCGACGGCATCGTCGCGGCGCTCGCCGGCTCCGGCACGGCGAGCGTGCGCGGCCTCACCGTCTCCGGCATCGCGCCGCAGGTGTTCCCGGCCCTGATCGCCAAGGCCGACGAGATCGGCCCCACCATCGACGCGGCCGCCACCGAGGCGTTCGCCGTGCCGCTGGTGCGGCAGGGCCGCTTCACTGCCGAGGGCGTCGAGCTCGCCTTCACCGTCGCCAGCGGCATCGTGCGCGCGCCGCCGTTCCGGCTCGAGGATCACGGCGCGTCGCTTGCCGGCGAGGTGCGGGCCGATCTCGGCGCCCGCACGGTCGGCGCGGATGCGACGCTGACCTACGACCCCGGCCTTGAGGCGCTGGCGGGCTCCGAGCCCGCCGTCAGGCTCTCTGCGGAAGGCGCGCCCGGCGCCATCCGCGTTGCCGTCGATACCGAGCCGCTGGCGCAGTTCCTGACGCAGCGCGCCCTCGAACTGGAGCAGCAGCGGGTGGAGGCGATGCAGGCCGGGCTGATCGAGAAGCAGAGGCTGCGCCGTGAGGTCCGCTACTACGCCGCGCTCGCCACCCAGCGCGAGGCCGCCGCCGAGGAGGCGCGCCGCGCGGCGGAAGAGGCGGAGCGGATCGAGGAGGAGCGGCGGCAGCGCGAGGAGGAGGAACGCCTGCGGCGCGAGGAGGAAAGCGAGCGGCTTCGCCTCGAGGAGGAGACGCGGCGGTCGCAGGAGGAGGCGCAGCGGCAGCAGGCGGCCGAGGAGGCCGCGCGCGCCGAGGCCGAGCGCCAGCGCCTCGCCGACGAGAGGCTGCGCGCAGAGGTCGAGACGCTGCTGCGCGCCCGCGACACCGCCCCGGCCACGATGCCGGAGGACCGGCCGCAGGGGACGCCGCCGGCCGGGCCCGAGACCGTGGAACGCGCGCCGCTTGCGCCGCCCGTTCCGCCCGACGTGGTGACGGTGACGCCGTCGCCGGCACCGCGCGGCGTGCCGCAGGATTCAAATGCGCCCGGCGCGCCCGGCCCGGCGGAGGAACCTGCCGCCGCCCCGCCGGCCCCGCCCGGCGAGGCCCGCCTCGGCATCACCGATTTCCTGCGCGAGATCGGCGTCGAGCGCTGATTTCCCGGATTGGTTCGGATTTTACGGAAACGCCTTTCACCCTTGCCCCTCCCGCAGGCGGAACGGCCTGTGGTCGCGCCCGCTCCTCCGCCGCGTCATCCCGGCCAAGGCCGCGAAGCGGCCGCCGAGCCGGGACCCATCGATGCGCACATCGTCGAGCGCGGCCCGGTCCTCATCCCGGCGCGTGTCACGGCCGCCGTACAAATCCGTCACCCGGCCGTGCCGCTCAATGGGTCCCGGCTCTCGCTCCGCTCGGCCGGGATGACGGCCGCGGCGTGGTTTTCCTCAGCCGTCCGCGGACGGCGGCGCGTCCTTCGCGCGCGCCTTCAGCCATTCGAGCACGTGCAGCCTGAGCGCCGAGGACAGGTTGGTTTCCCGCGACCGCGCCTGATCGACCTCGCCGACGAGGGCCGCGAGCGCGATGCCGCGCGTGGCCGCGATGCGGGCGAGTTCGTCGTGGAAGGGCTGTTCGAGCGAGAACGAGGTGCGGTGGCCGCGAATGGCGACCGAGCGCTTGATGATGCCGCTCACCGCTCGCCGTCTTTCTCCGCGGCCGGCGACGGGCGCTCGCGCCTGTGGCCTTCGTGGCTCGCCGTCTCGCGGGCGCGCTTCGCCGTCTCGGTCAGCTTCTCGGCCTTGCTGCGGCCGTGAAGGGCGCGGTTCGCCTCGGCCGCGCGCTCCTTCTCGGCGCGCGCCTTCTGCTTACGCACGCTGCGAAGGTTGACGATCTCGGCCATGGCGGCGCTACTTCTTGCGGAAGGCGTCGAGCGAGACGACCTCGGCGGATTTCGACGGCTCGCCGCCGGCATCCTCGGCCTTGTCGGCGGCCGGCTCCTTCTTCGCGGCGGGAACGGCGGCGACCGGGGCTTCCTCCGGCTCGAACACGGGGACGTCCTCGTCCTCGCCGCTCTCCATCTCGGGCGTCTTGACGTCGAACTCCAGCTCGAAATTGACCGAGGGATCGTAGAAGCCGCGCACGGCGGAGAAGGGGATTTCGAGCTTTTCCGGGATGTCGGAGAAGGACAGCCCGACCTCGAAGCCGGAATCCGTGACCTTGAGGTCCCAATACTGGAACTGGAGCACGATGGTCATCTGCTCGGGATAGCGCTCGCGCAGGCGCGTGGAGATGCGCACGCCCGGCGCGCCGGTGAGGAAGGTGATGAAGAAATGATGGTTGCCGGGCAGGCCCGTGCGCGCGACCTCGCCCAGCACCTTGCGCATCACGCCGCGCAGCGCTTCCTGGGCGAGTATGTCGTAGCGAATATGGTCGTCAGCCATGGGGCCGTTTCCGTGAATCTCGAACGTCATGGTGTAATCGAGCTTCGGGCCCCCGTAAACCGGATATAGCGTCGCGCGCAATCGCGGCCAGAGGCGGGGAAGGCGGCGGAAAGGGGAAAAAGGAAGGTGGAGGTTTCTGTTGCCAGGTACCTCCGAACCCCGCCTGAAGGTGCTAACCCACAGGGCTTGATTCGAGACTATCGCGCCGCATTAAGCAGCGAGACGCGCCTCAGCATAGTTGTCGTTGGCAACTACAAGTTTGGCCCGATAACGGTGGCTACCATGCCGGGACAAAGTCCGATCTTTACACCCTCGTCGATCCTGTTTCGCCCCCATCAGCAGCCGCAGCGGCGCGCGCTGCGGTTCCTGGTGGAGGCGCCGGGTACCGCCCCCGGGTCCGAATGGCTTATTGCATCGGCCGTTTATGCCCATAGTCAGCCGAAGCTGACGCGCCGAATATAGGAAGCCAGCGGCCGATTGGGAAGGGCCTCTTGCGGCCTGTGCGCTGCCTGTGCGCCGGCCGTCCGCCGGCGCCGCCGGCCTTGACTCGGCCGGTTGCAGAAACGAATGTCGAAACGGTGCCCTGCGCGACGTGCGGGATTCGCACCCCGCCGCAGGCGAGTGCAGGCGAAACCCAGGCCTGGCGCGGGACATTTCTGTCCGGTTCTTCAATCCATCACGAGGGGAGACTTCAGATGGCCGACTATATCGAGGACGTGAAAAAGTACGACGCGGGCGCCAGCGAGGAGATCGTCAACAAGATCGTCAAGCACCTCGGCATTGCGCTGCGCAACCGCGACTCCTCGCTGGTGTCGTGCACCGACCCCAAGGAGCTGGACCGGGTGCGCACCAACTGGATCGGCAAGAAGCTCGGCGTCACCGACGAGGCCAAGGCGAATGCCGCGATCGAGAAGGTCTGCGAGCAGCTTTCGGCCGACAAGACCAAGAGCCGCGTCACGTTCTACTATCTGACGGCCAAGCATCTCGGCAAGCTCGCCTCGCTCTGAGGCCGGCGGCGCCGGAGGCACGATCCATGCGGCAGTATCTCGATCTTCTCGGCCACGTGCTGGAAAACGGCGTCGATCGCGGCGACCGCACCGGCACGGGCACGCGCGGCGTGTTCGGCTGGCAGATGCGGTTCGACCTCGCCGAGGGCTTTCCGGCGCTCACCACCAAGAGGCTGCACCTCAAGTCGATCATCCACGAGCTGCTTTGGTTCCTGAAGGGCGACACCAATATCGGCTATCTGCGCGAGAACGGCGTCACCATCTGGGACGAATGGGCCGACGAGAACGGCAATCTCGGGCCGGTCTACGGCGCGCAATGGCGCTCGTGGCCGGCCAGGGACGGCGGCTCCATCGACCAGATCGCCAAGGTCGTGCGCGAGATCAGGGAGAACCCCAACTCGCGCCGGCTCATCGTGTCGGCATGGAACCCGGCCGAGGTGGACGTCATGGCCCTGCCGCCGTGCCACTGCCTGTTCCAGTTCCACGTCGCGGAGGGGCGGCTGTCGTGCCAGCTCTACCAGCGCTCGGCCGACATCTTCCTCGGCGTGCCGTTCAACATCGCCTCCTATGCGCTGCTGACCATGATGATGGCGCAGGTGACGGGACTGAAGCCCGGCGAGTTCATCCACACGCTGGGCGACGCGCATCTCTACGCCAACCATTTCGACCAGGCGCGCGAGCAGCTTAGGCGCACGCCGAAGCCGCTGCCGACGATGTGGATCAACCCGGAGGTGAGGGACATCTTCGGCTTCCGCTTCGAGGATTTCCGCCTCGAAGGCTACGTCGCCGACCCGACCATCCGCGCGCCCATCGCGGTCTAGACGCCGTGAGGATCAGGCTCGTCGTCGCTGTGGCCGAAAACGGCGTGATCGGGCGCGACGGCGGCCTGCCGTGGCGGCTTTCCACCGACATGAAGCGCTTCAAGGCCACCACCATGGGCAAGCCGGTGGTGATGGGCCGCAAGACGTGGGAAAGCTTCCCGAAACGGCCGCTGCCGGGCCGGCATAACATAATCGTGACCCGCGACCCGGCCTACGCCGCCGAGGGCGCCTCCACCGCCGTCTCGCTCGACGCGGCGCTGGCGCTCGCCCGCGCCGACGGGGCGGAGGAGGCGTGCGTCATCGGCGGCGGCGAGATCTATGCCGCGGCGCTGCCGCTCGCCGATACGCTCGACGTCACCCATATTCTGGCCGAAATCGAGGGCGACACCTGTTTCCCGGCTATCGATCCGGCGATCTGGCGCGCGGCCTCGAGCGAGGATTTTCCCGCCGGCGAGAAGGACAGCCACGCCACCCGCCACGTGGTCTACGAGCGCCGGAGATAGGCCCGCCTGTGGAACGGCTCGCGGCGAAGCGCCGCGAAAATGCCGATCGGGAGCTTCGTCGCGTTGAAAGCGGCCGCGCGCGTGCCTATAACCCGGTAACAAGGCAATGCGCGGCGGCCGGAATCGTCGCGGACACTCCAGACCGAGAGGATATTCATGCCCTGGAGCAATCAGAGTGGCGGCGGCGGGCCCTGGGGCGGCGGCGGCGGCAATGGCGGCGGCCCGTGGGGCCAGGGACCGCGCGGCCCGAGCGGGCCGGGCGGCACGCCCCCCGATCTCGAAGACATCATCCGCCGCGGCCAGGACCGGCTGAAGAACGCGCTGCCCGGCGGCGGCCAGGCGAGCCCGGCCATGTTCGGCCTGATCGTGCTGGCGCTCGCCGTGCTGTGGCTGTTCCAGGCGATCTACACCGTGCAGCCGGACGAGCTTGCCGTCGAGCTGCGCTTTGGCAAGCCCAAGGAAGAGATTTCCGAGCCGGGCCTGCACTTCCACTGGTGGCCGATCGAGACCGTGGAGCGCGCGACCGTCGCCGAACGGCTGATCAATGTCGGCGAGGCGCGCGGCGGCGGGGCCTCCACCGGGCTGATGCTGTCGGGCGACCAGAACATCGTCGACGTGCGCTTCTCGGTCGCCTATCAGGTGAACGATCCCAAGGCGTACCTCTTCAACGTCTCCGACCCCGACGCGACGCTGCGGCAGGTGGCCGAGAGCGCCATGCGCGAGGTCGTCGGCCGGCGTCCGGCGCAGGACATCTTCCGCGACGACCGCCAGGGCATCGCCGAGAACGTGCGCGAGATCATCCAGAACACGATCGACGGGTATCAGGCCGGCCTCGCCGTCACCGCGATCTCGATCGAGGACGCGGCGCCGCCGCGCGAGGTCGCCGACGCCTTCGAGGAGGTGCAGCGCGCCGAGCAGGACGAGGACCGCTTCGTCGAGGAATCCAACCAGTATTCGAACCAGCAGCTCGGCCGCGCCCGCGGCGAGGCGGCGCAGATCCGCGAGGAGGCGGCCGCCTACAAGAACCGCGTGGTGCAGGAGGCCCAGGGTGAGGCGCAGCGCTTCATCTCGGTCTACGAGGAATATGCCAAGGCTCCCGACGTGACGCGCCGCCGTCTCTTCCTCGAGACGATGGAGAACGTGCTGAGAAGCTCCAACAAGGTGATCGTCGAGCAGGGCAGCGGGCAGGGCGTCATCCCCTATCTGCCGCTGCCGGAGCTGCGCGCCACCCAGCAGGCCGGCCAGGGAGGCAACTGACAATGGCAAACCGTCTTCCCTTCATCGCGGTCGCGGCCGCCGTCGTCCTGTTCCTCGTCTGGTCGTCGATCTTCGTCGTCAACGAGCGCCAGCAGGCCATCGTGCTGCGCTTCGGCGAGATCGTCGACGTGAAGTCCGAGCCCGGCATCTACTTCAAGCTGCCGTTCCCGTTCATCGAGGCCGACAACGTCCAGCTGATCGAGGACCGCGTGCTGCGCTTCGACCTCGACGACATCCGCGTCCAGGTCTCGGGCGGCCGCTTCTACGAGGTCGACGCCTTCATCGCCTACCGCATCTCCGATCCGCGGCGCTTCCGTCTCGCCGTCTCCGGCTCGGTGCCGCTGGCCGAGCAGCGCCTGCGCACCCGCCTCGACGCGGCGCTGCGTCGGGTCTACGGTCTGCGCGGCTTCGAGGCGGCGCTGTCCGAGGAGCGCGGCTCGATGATGCGCGAGGTGGCCGAGCAGCTTCGCCCGGACGCGACCTCGCTCGGTCTGCAGATCGTGGACGTGCGCATCCGCCGGACCGACCTGACGGCCGAGGTGTCGCAGCAGACCTACGAGCGCATGCGTGCCGAGCGTCTGGCGGAAGCCGAGCGCCTGCGCGCCCGCGGCCGCGAGGCTGCCCAGCGCATCCGCGCCCGCGCCGACCGCGAGGTGGTCGAGATCGTCGCCGACGCGCGCCGCGAGTCGGAGATCCTGCGAGGCGAGGGCGAGGCCGAGCGCAACGCCGTCTTCGCCGACGCCTTCAACCGCGACCCCGACTTCTTCGAGTTCTACCGCTCGATGGCCGCCTACACGTCGGCGCTGCAGGGGTCGGGAACGACGATGCTCCTGTCGCCGGAGTCGGATTTCTTCCGCTTCTTCGGCAGCGCGGAGGGCAGGGCCCCGACCGCCCCGGCACCGGCGCCAGCGGCTCCGGCCGCACCGGCCGGCACGACGACGCAGTAGCGTGAGCGACTTCCTCGTCGCGCTCGGCCTCGTTCTCGTGTTCGAGGGCGTGCTCTATGGCGGCCTGCCGCGCTTCGCGAAGCGGCTGGCCGCCGAGGTCCTGGCGATGCCGGAAGAGGCGATGCGCATCGCCGGGCTGATCGCCGCAGCGGTGGGCGTCGGCATCATCTGGCTGGTCCGGACCTGAATTCGCGCCATCCGGAAGGCCCTCCCGGCCTTCCGGCCGCAGGACATGACGATGGAGACGGCCCGCCTGCATGCGGGCGCGGCCTTCCCATCACGGCGGGTTTACCGCGTGCCCGGGCTTCGGCCGCAAACGCGCCTTAATCTCGGCGAGCATGTCTGCGACACCGCGCAGCAACCGCCACAGCTTCACTCGGAGACGACACGCATGGCCTCGACGCTTCTGTCTTCCGCAACCCGCAGGGCGCTCGCCGGCGCGGCAGCGCTTTCCATCGTCGGCGGCTGGGCCGTCCTGCCCACGCACGCGCAGCAGCAGCAGCAGGCGCAGCCGCCCGCCGTCCAGCCGCAGCCGTCGTTCGGCCCGTCCTCCGTCGCCGACCTCGCCGAGGGCCTGCTCGATGCCGTGGTCAACATCTCGACCTCGCAGACGGTCGGCTCGCGCGGCGGCGGCCAGCGCAGCACGCCGCCGCGGCCGAGCCTGCCCGAAGGCTCGCCGTTCCAGGAGTTCTTCGACGAGTTCTTCAGCGACCGCGGCCAGGGCGGCGACAGCGGCCGGCGCGTCCAGTCGCTCGGCTCCGGCTTCGTCATCGACGCGGCCGAGGGCATCGTGGTGACCAACAACCACGTCATCGCCGATGCCGACGAGATCGAGGTGAACTTCGCCGACGGCGGCAAGCTCAAGGCCGAGCTGCTCGGTACCGATCCCAAGACCGACATCGCGGTGCTGAAGATCGACCCGACGCAGCGCGAGCTGACGCAGGTCGAGTTCGGCGATTCGGCGTCGATCCGCATCGGCGACTGGGTGATGGCGATCGGCAATCCGTTCGGGCTCGGCGGCTCGGTGTCGATCGGCATCGTCTCGGCGCGCGGCCGCGACATCAATTCCGGCCCCTATGACGACTTCATCCAGACGGACGCGGCCATCAACCGCGGCAATTCCGGCGGGCCGCTGTTCGACATGCACGGCAAGGTGATCGGCATCAACACCGCGATCATCTCGCCCTCGGGCGGCTCCATCGGCATCGGCTTCTCGATCCCGTCGCAGCTTGCCGTCGGCGTCATCGAGCAGCTGCGCGAGTTCGGCGAGACGCGGCGCGGCTGGCTCGGCGTGCGCATCCAGCCGGTCACCGACGACATCGCCGAAAGCCTCGGCATGACGACGGCGCGCGGCGCGCTGGTCGCCGGCGTCATCAAGGGCGGCCCGGTGGACGACGGCACCATCCAGCCGGGCGACGTCGTCATCCGCTTCGACGGCAAGGAGGTGCGCCAGATGCGCGACCTGCCGCGCATCGTCGCCGAAAGCCCGGTCGGCAAGGCGGTCGACGTCGTCATCGTCCGCAAGGGCGAGGAGCAGACCGTCAAGGTCACGCTCGGGCGGCTGGAGGACGGCGAGAAGCTGGCCGAGAACGGCGAGACCGACAATCCCGACGAGGCGGCGCCGGTCGCGACCGCCGCCGCGCTCGGCATGACCATCGCCGAGCTCGACGACGCGGCGCGCGAGACCTTCGGCATCGCTGCGGAGGTCTCGGGCGTGGTCGTCACCGAGGTGGCGGAAGGCTCGGCCGCGGCGGAGCGCGGCGTTGCCGCCGGCGACGTCATCACCGAGATCGCGCAGGAATCGGTGTCCTCGCCGCAGGATGTGATCGACCGCATCGCCGCGCTCAAGACGCAGGGCCGCCGCAACGCGCTCTTGATGCTGTCGTCCAAGACCGGCGAGCTGCGCTTCGTGACGATCCGGATGGAATAGCCGGCCGCCTGAAGCGCCGGGTTCTCAACGAAACGGCGGGCTCAGGCCCGCCGTTGCCGTTTGCGCCAGTCGCCGCGCGACAGCGTGTAGAGGACATGCCGCTTCAGGTGCGGGTGGGTGTCGGGCACGCGCGGGTGGTCGAAATCGCCTTCCGGCTCCGGCCGCATGCCGAGGCGGCGCATGACGGCGATGGACGGCGCGTTGTCCTTCACCGCGAAGGACACGATCTCGTCGAGGCCGAGCTCCTCGAAGCCGAAGCGCAGCAGTTCCCCGCCGGCCTCGGTGACGTAGCCCTTGCCCCAGAATTCCGGCGCGAGCCGCCAGCCGATCTCGACAGCGCCGCCCGGCCGCGCCGGCACGACGGCGTCGGGATAGAGGCCGGCGAAGCCGATCGCCGCGCCGGTCTCCTTCAGCTCCAGCGCCGCGAAGCCGTAGCCGCGCGCGGCGTTGTCGGCGCGGATGCGGTCGAGGAAGGCGTCGGCCTCGGCGCGGGTGCGGCGGAAGGGGAAGAACCGCATCACCCGCTCGTCGGAGTTGATGCGGTGGAAGAGGTCGCGGTCGCGATCCTCCCAGTTGCGGATGAGAAGCCGCGCCGTTTCGAGCGGCTTCACCCGGCGAATTCCTCGCGGCGATAGCCCTGGAGGTAGAGCAGCGCGGTCAGGTCGCCGTGGTCGATGCGGATGCGCGCGCGCTCGGCCACGGCTGGCTTGGCATGGAGCGCGACGCCGGTGCCGGCCAGCGACAGCATGTCGAGGTCGTTGGCGCCGTCGCCGACGGCGATGGCGTCGGCCGGGGTGATGCCGAGGCGGGCCGAGATGTCGTGCAGCGCTTCCGCCTTGGCCTCGCGGCCGAGGATCGGCTCGGCGACCTCGCCGGTGAGCTTGCCGTCGACTTCCAGCAGCGTGTTGGAGCGGTGCTCGCGGAAGCCGAGCTTGGCGGCGATGGGCCCGGTGAAGGAGAGGAAGCCGCCGGAGACGAGCGCGGTCCAGGCGCCGGCCGCGTTCATGGTCGCGACCAGCTCGCGGCCGCCGGCCGCAAGCGTCAGCCGGGTCTCGATGATGCGGCCGATGACGGCGGCGTCGAGCCCGCGCAGCAGGGCGACGCGCTCGCGCAACGCCGGCTCGAAGGCGATCTCGCCGTTCATCGAGCGGGCGGTGATCGCCGCGACATGCTCCTTGACGCCGACCTCGTCGGCCAGCTCGTCGATGCATTCCTGGTCGATCATGGTCGAATCCATGTCGGCGAGAAGCAGGCGCTTCCTGCGGCCGGCGGCCTCCTGCACCGCGGCATCGACGGGCGCATCCTCGACCGCGGCGCGCAGGGCGGCAAGGACGGCGTCGGCGGCTGCATCGCCGGGAAGGTGGAGGTCGGCGGCGACGCCCTCGGCCAGCCAGTCGATGCGGCTTGCGCCGACCGCGCGCGAGGCCCTATCTGCAAGGGCGGCGGTCAGAGCGGGCCGGGAAGGATTGGCGATCAGCGTGGCGACGAGCGACATGGGCGAGCCTTGGGAAACATCCGGGAGAGCGGGCGGCGGCGAGCCGTTGAGGAACGCGATCCTGATAGCCGGCCCGACCGCCAGCGGCAAGTCGGCGCTGGCGCTCGCGCTCGCCCGCGAGACGGGCGGCGTCATCGTCAACGCGGATTCGATGCAGGTCTATGCCGTGCTGCGCGTGTTGACAGCGCGGCCGGGCGAGGCGGACCTCGCCGCGGCGCCGCATCTTCTCTACGGCGATGTCAATCCGGCCGTCGCCCATTCCACCGGGCGCTACATGCGCGAGGTGCAGGCGCTGGCGGCGGAAGGCGCATTCGCCGGGCGGCCGGCGATCTTCGTCGGCGGCACCGGGCTCTATTTCCGCGCGCTGACGCAGGGCCTGTCGCGGATGCCGGAGGTGCCGGACGCCGTGCGCGCGAAATGGCGGGCGGCGGCGAAGGAGGAGGGGCCGGCCGCGCTGCACCGGCTGCTGGCGGAGCGCGACCCGGCGGCCGCGGCGGCGATCCGGCCGACCGACGCGCAGCGCATCGTGCGCGCACTGGAGGTGTTCGAGGCGTCGGGAAAGCCGATCTCGTACTGGCAGGGTACGGCCGGGGAGCCGGTGGTGGATGCCGCGACCGCGAGGATGTTCGTCATCGACCCCGACCGGGCGGAGCTCGGCCGCCGCATCGCGCGGCGCTTCGATGCGATGGTGGAGGAAGGCGCGGTTGAGGAGGCACGGGCGCTGGCGGCGCTCGATCTCGACCCGGCGCTGCCGGCGATGAAGGCGATCGGCGTGCGCGAGCTTCTGGCCGCCGACAGGGGCGAGATCGGCATGGCCGAGGCCGTCGAGCGGGCCACGACCGCGACGCGCCAGTACGCCAAGCGGCAAATGACGTGGTTCCGCAACCAGTTCGGGCCGCAATGGCGGCGGCTGGCGCTCGGCGAGACGGTTTCGCTGCGCTGAGGACGTTGCCGATCCGATTCATCCCCGCGCTCCATCCCGTTGATAAGGCGCGATCTTTGCAGGCCGCAGGGTCCGTGCGGGCGGGGGCTTATTCGTAGAGGCGGCGCAGCGCGTCGTCGTCGCCGAAGCGGCGGCGGAACCGTTCCTCCGGCTGCGGCGCGCGCTTTTCCGGCGGCAGCGGCGCGGGATCGCCCGCCTGCCGCAGCGGATCGGCCGGCATGCCGAGGCCCGACGACGGGAAGGCCGCGGGGCCGGCATTGCCCGAGCCGCGCAGGCTGGCGACCAGCGCGTGGATGTCGATGTCGTCGTCGGAGACCGGCTCCTCGCTGCGCTTGCGGCGCGCCGAGCCCGGCAGCAAGGCCGGCGGCAGATATTCGAACTTCATGCGCATCGTCGTCGCCACGCCCTCGCCGAAGGCGATGGCCTCGCGCTGGCCCATCGAGGACAGGAAGGACAGCGTCGAGGCCGAGGAATCGGCGATGGCCGAGCGGATGATGTCCTGATCGACCTCGTTGGCGAGACGCATGGCGAAGACGGTCGAGCACTGCGACAGCACGGTCGGGTCGAGCTCGCCCGGCCGCTGGGTGACGACGCCGAGATAGCAGCCGTACTTGCGCCCTTCCTTGGCGATGCGCGACAGCGCATGGCGGGTGGGCGCGAAGCCGAGGCGCGGGTCGGCCGGCATGTAGCGATGCGCCTCCTCGCACAGCACCAGCAGCTTGAGCCGGCCCTGGCTGTTGACCGCGAGGTCGAAGGCGATGCGCGCGAGGACCGAGCACACCGAGTTGACCACTTCCGACGGCAGCACCGACAGGTCGAGGCAGGTGATCGGGCGGCCCTCGTGCGGCACGCGGAAGATGCGGCCGATGGTCTCGTGGATGTTGTCGTCGATCAGCCGCGAGGCGAACATGAAGCGATAGGACGGGTCGTTCATCGCCGCATCGATGCGGATGCGCAGCGCGCGGTAGACCGGCCGGTCGTTCTTGGTTTCGAGCAGGCCCATGCGGTCGTCGATCAGCTTCAGCACGTCGGCCATGCGGTAGGGCACGGGCGTGTCGGCGGTGATGCCGGCGCCCTCGGTGGCGCGGCGGACGACGGCGACGCCGGTCGGGTTGCGGTAGTTCTGCTTGGCGGCCGGTATCAGGTCGCGCAGGAGGTCGACCTCCTCGGGGATCGCCTCGCGGCCGCGATAGAGCACCTCGACCAGCTCCTCCAGCCGGAACAGCCAGAACGGCAGGTCGAGCGTCTGGGTGTTGATGCGGATCGACTGCTCGGGAAAGGCGGTGGAGAACTCGTTGTGCGGGTCGAGGATCAGCACGCGCAGGTCCGGCCGCGCCTCGATCGCCTTGCGCAGCAGCAGCGACACGGCGGTGGACTTGCCGACGCCGGTGGTGCCGACCACGGCGAAGTGGCGGTTCAGCGTGTCGTCGATGGCGATGCGGGCGGCGATGGACTCGTCCTGGGAGAGCTGGCCGATGGTCAGCGCATGGCGGCCGGCAAGGTCGTAGACGGCTTCGAGGTCGCGGGAGCGGATGCGGTGGGCGACGGCGCCGACATGCGGGTAGGTGGTGATGCCCTTGTCGAAGACCGGCCTGCCGCTCTCGTCGTCCCGCACCTCGCCGACCAGCTCGACATGGACGCTGATCGGGTTCTGCCCGGCCTCGTCCCAGGCCGGAACCGGTGTCTCGATGCGATAGACCAGCCCGACGGTGCGGATCGTGCCGAGGTTGATCGAGATCATCCGCCCCACGGTCCACATGCCGAGCACATGGGCCTGCTCGTCGCAGGCGAAGGCGGCGAGCGTGGCGCGCGCGCCGTCGCACTGGATGACCCGGCCGAGAACGCGAGAATCGGGCTGCGCGCTGTCGCGCCGCTCCTGGCTCGTCGTCTCGCCCATCTCGGAGCGTTCAACGAACATCAATGGCATTCACCCCCTGACTCGAGCCGGGAGCATAAGCCTGTCGAGTTAAGGTCGCGTGTTCGCCGATGGTTAAGAATGGTTGACGATGCGAGGCCGCTCCAGCGCCACCGCCGTCATCCCGGCCAAGGGCGCGAAGCGGCCGCCGAGCCGGGACCCATTGATGCGAACATCGTCGGGCGCGGCCCGGTCCTTACGCAGGCGCACTTCAGGATCGTCTCGCAAGCCTTGAACTCGGCCCTGCTGCTCAATGGGTCCGCTCTCGCTCCGCTCGGCCGGGATGACGGCCGCGGGTGCCCCGCCTCTTTCCTCTCGCGCGAATGGCCCGGAAATTGCTCCGTGGGAGAAAAGGCCCTTCGGCATCCGGCAAGGCGGTGACCGGGTGTCCCGTTTCGGGCCTTGCAGGCGAGGAAACAGGAGCGGCGGCTTTGCGCAGTGTATCGCTATCGGACATTCTCGAACGCGGGCAGAACAATTTCGACCTCGTGCGCCTCGTCGCCGCGGCGGCGGTCATCGTCGGCCATTCCTTCATCGTCGCCACCGGCGACCTCTACGCCGAGCCGCTGACCGGCGTGTCGTCCTTCACGCTCGGCCAGCATGCGGTGAACGTCTTCTTCATCCTGAGCGGCCTGCTCGTCGCGGCGAGCCTCGAGCGCAACTCGGGGCTGGTTCCGTTCATGACGGGGCGGGTGCTGCGTGTCTTTCCGGGGCTCGCGGTCTGCGTGCTGCTGCTTTCCCTCGCGATGGGGCCGCTCGTCACCAGCCTCGACCCGGTCTCCTATTTCGCCTCGACCCAGACCTGGCGCTATCTCGCCGCGACGCTGTCGCTTGCCACCGGCCATGCCCCGCTTCCCGGCGTGTTCGAGGCGCTGCCGGCGGCGGGGGAGGTGAACGTCTCGCTGTGGACGCTGAAATACGAGATGATGTGCTACGGCGTGCTGGCGCTGCTGTCGGCGCTCGGCCTGTGGCTGCGGCCGCGGCTGCTCTGGCTGGCGCTTGGCGCCCTCGTCGGCGTCCAGCTCGTGCGCCTGTGGCATCTGCATGTCGACGAGTTCGGCGTGCTCGATCAGGTGCTGCGCTTCCTGACCTGCTTCTTCGTCGGCGCCGGCGCCTACCGCCTGCGCGACCGGGTGCGCCTGTCGGCTGCGGGCGCGGCGCTCGCCGTGCTGGCGCTCGCCGCCGCGTGGGGGACGATGCTGGAGCCGCTGGCGACCTACCTCGCCGTCGGCTACCTCGTGCTGTGCTTCTCGGCGCTGCCGATCGGGCCGCTGCGGCGGCTTTGCGGCCGCGCCGACCTTTCCTACGGTCTTTACATCTATGGCTGGCCGGCGGGGCAGCTTCTGGTGCTTTCCGTGCCGGGGCTGGGGCCGGTCGAGCTCGCCGCGGCGACGCTCGCCGTCACCGCGCCGGTCGCCGCCGCCTCGTGGATGCTGGTCGAGAAGCCGGCGCTGGGGCTGAAGCGCCGCCTGCCGGCGCGGCCCGCGCCGTCCTTCGCACAGCCTGCCGCGATCCCGGCTGTTCTGCCTGTCAGCGTTTTGCCCCCCGCTGTTTTGCCATTGACAGGGGAATAGAACGGCAATTACTGTCCGCGCCCATGAAGACGATCATTCTTATCGTAGGAACGCGCATGGGCAGGGCGGCGTAGCCGCCGGGCGGACGTCACCCATGCGCGACACAAGGCTCCCTCGGGGGCCTTTTTTATTGCCTCCGATAACGATACACACCCAGCGCGACGCGCGAGGACAGGACGGGAAGAGAACGATGAGCAACGCAGCCAGCGAGATGGCCAGGGGCGAGACGGGCAGACGCGAGATGACCGGCGCCGAGATCGTGATCCAGGCGCTGAAGGACAACGGCGTCGAGCATATCTTCGGCTATCCGGGCGGCGCGGTGCTTCCCATCTATGACGAGCTCTTCCAGCAGGACGACATCAGGCACGTGCTGGTGCGCCACGAGCAGGGCGCGGGCCACGCGGCCGAGGGCTATGCCCGCTCCACCGGCAAGGCCGGCGTCCTCCTCGTCACCTCCGGTCCCGGCGCGACCAACGCCGTGACGCCGCTGCAGGACGCGCTGATGGATTCGATCCCGCTCGTGTGCATCTCCGGCCAGGTGCCGACGACGCTGATCGGCTCCGACGCCTTCCAGGAATGCGACACCGTCGGCATCACCCGGCCCTGCACAAAGCACAACTGGCTGGTGAAGGACGTCAACGACCTCGCGCGCATCATCCACGAGGCCTTCCACGTCGCCACGACCGGCCGGCCCGGCCCCGTCGTGGTCGACATCCCGAAGGACGTGCAGTTCGCCCGCGGCACCTACACGCCGCCGCAGCAGGCGCCGCGCACCTCCTACAGCCCCAAGCTGCAGGGGGACATGGAGGCGATCCGCCAGGCCGTGGCGCTGATGACGGCCGCGAAGCGGCCGATCATCTATTCGGGCGGCGGCGTCATCAATTCCGGCGCCGAGGCGAGCCACCTGCTGCGCGAGCTGGTCGAGCTCACCGGCTTTCCCGTCACTTCGACCCTGATGGGGCTCGGCGCCTATCCGGCCTCGGGCAAGCACTGGGTCGGCATGCTCGGCATGCACGGCACCTACGAGGCCAACATGGCCATGCACGATTGCGACGTAATGGTGTGCCTCGGCGCGCGCTTCGACGACCGCATCACCGGCCGGCTCGACGCCTTCTCGCCCCATTCCAAGAAGATCCACGTCGACATCGACCCGTCGTCGCTCAACAAGAACGTGCGCGCCGACATCGCCATCCGCGGCGACGTCGGCCGGGTGCTGGAGGACATGGTGCGGCTGTGGCGGGCGACCGCCAAGGTCGACAAGGGCGCGCTCAAGCCGTGGTGGGAGACGATCGACCGCTGGCGCGCGCGCGACTCGCTCGCCTTCAGGAACAGCGACGACGTCATCATGCCGCAATATGCGATCCAGCGGCTCTACGAGCTGACGAAGGACCGCGACACCTACCGGCCTCGGCACCATGGGCTACGGCCTGCCGGCCGCGCTCGGCGTGCAGATCGCGCACCCGGAGGCGCTCGTCATCGACATCGCCGGCGACGCCTCGGTGCAGATGACGATGCAGGAGATGTCGACGGCGGTGCAGTACGAGGCGCCGATCAAGATCTTCATCCTGAACAACCAGTATATGGGCATGGTGCGGCAGTGGCAGCAGCTGCTGCACGGCAACCGGCTGTCGCACTCCTACACCGAGGCGATGCCCGACTTCGTGCTGATGGCGAAGGCCTTCGGCGCGCACGGCATACGCTGCGAGAAGCCGGGCGAGCTCGACGACGCCATCCGCGAGATGATCGACGTGAAGAAGCCGGTGCTGTTCGACTGCCGGGTCGCCAACCTCGCCAACTGCTTCCCGATGATCCCCTCCGGCAAGGCCCACAACGAGATGCTGCTGCCGGACGAGGCCACCGACGAGGCGGTCGCCAACGCCATCGACGCCAAGGGCAGGGAGCTGGTGTGAACGGACGGAAAATCCGAGTCATTCCAGCGTCCTGAGACGGGAACCCGAGAAAGAGATTCAGCCATGAACGCCCAGCTTCAGCCCACCGGCTCCGCATACTTCATCGCCCGCGAGACCGAGAGCGCGGAAAAGCACACGCTGTCGGTGCTGGTCGACAACGAGCCGGGCGTGCTTGCCCGCGTCATCGGCCTGTTCTCGGGCCGGGGCTACAACATCGACAGCCTGACGGTCTCCGAGACCGAGCATGAAGCGCACCTGTCGCGCATCACCATCGTCACGCGCGGCACGCCGCACGTGCTGGAGCAGATCAAGCACCAGCTCGAGCGCATCGTGCCCGTCCACCGCGTCAACGACCTGACGGTGATCGCCCGCGCCATGGGGCAGGAGCGGCCGCTGGAGCGCGAGCTGGCGCTGGTCAAGGTGCGCGGCGACGGCAACGAGCGGGTCGAGGCGCTGCGCCTCGCCGACGCCTTCCACGCCAAGGTGTCGGACGCCACCACCGAGCACTTCATCTTCGAGATCACCGGCAAGACCACCAAGATCGACCAGTTCATCGCCATCATGCAGCCGCTCGGCCTGATCGAGGTGTGTCGCACCGGCGTCGCCGCGATGAATCGCGGCCCGCAGGGAATGGAAGCCTAGCGCCTGGACAGCTCCGGCGCGAAATAAAGCTTCAAGGTGAAAGCGAAGAGATAGGGCGCCGGCGCCTCCGGCGCGCTGCCTTCGATCCTCCTCCCTGCCGCGCCCGGCCTCCCGTTGCCGGGCTCCCGTTCCATGCCCGAGCCGCGCGCCGCGAAACGCTGCGCCAACGGGCGGCCGGGCCTGTCACAAGTTCCGTATCCATTTTCGGGTCAGTCTGGCTGACCTATTTCCGGAGGGACGTACCATGTCGCTCGACATCTTCGCGGCGCTGATCCTGTTCGCTTTCGTCACCTCGATCACGCCGGGGCCGAACAACTTCATGCTGATGGCGTCGGGGGTCAATTTCGGCTTCCGGCGCACCATTCCCCACATGCTCGGCATCGGGGTCGGCTTCCTGTCGCTGCTGCTCGGCGTCGGCTTCGGGCTGGGCGCGGTGCTTGCCGCCTATCCGGCGCTGCACATGGCGCTGAAGATCGCCGGCGGCGCCTATCTCCTCTATCTCGCCTGGCGCATCGCCATGGCCCGCTCGATGGGCGACGGCAAGGCCGGCGAGGGCGCGGCGCGGCCGATGACCTTTCTCCAGGCCGCCGCCTTCCAGTGGGTCAATCCCAAGGCATGGGTGATGGCCGTGACCGCGATGGCGGTCTACACCAGCCCGCAGGCGCCGTTCCTGTCGGTCGTTCTGGTCGCGGTGGCGTTCGCAGTGGTCAACGTGCCGAGCGTTTCCGCCTGGGCGGGATTCGGCGTCGCGCTGCGCGGCTTCCTCGCCGACCCGGTGCGGCTGAAGTGGTTCAACATCGCCATGGGGCTGCTGCTGGTGGCGAGCCTGTGGCCGATGCTGCGCTAGCCATACGGCCAATCGACGCGGATCGGCGAAGCTGCTAGATTCCGCCCCATGCTCGACAGGGTCTCGCCCGCCAGACTGGCCGCGGCAGCATGCGCGCTGCTGGTGCCGCTGTTCGTGCTCGGCTGGCTGACGCGGGAGGACCCAGCCGAAAAACCCTACCTTCAGGTGCTGGGCGGCGGCTTCATCTTCAACTACCGCGTGTCGGACGTCTATTACGGCTTCACGGCCGCCATCATGCGGCCGTTGCCGACCGGCTCGATCGTCGAGGCCGCGTTCGAGGACCCCGCCGGCGGGCCGCCGCACATCGTGCGCCAGCGCATCGGCGGCGCCGAGATGGCGCGCCTGTCGCTGCGCTCGCCGCCGTTGCGCGGGGTCGAGGCCGGCAAGGCATACACCGTCGCTCTCCGCGTGCTCGACCGCGAAGGCGAGCACCTTCTGTGGTCGCGCGATCTTGCCTTCAAGAGCGGCCTTTCCGACACCGTCGTGCCCGACGCGCCGCTCACCATCGGCCCGGGCTACACGCGCAATCCCGCGGCGGGCGGGTGAGACGGAGATGTCTCATTCTGTGACTTCGGCAGCAAGATGTTCTTCTTGTGTTCTGTTTTGCTTTACGCTATTATGCTTGTGTTGACAATTTAAGATTGTGTTGATGTGGTTCTGCACGTTAGAGATGAAAAGACGGATGCTCTTGTCAGAGCGTTGGCGCACAAGCGCGGAATCAGCCTCACGGAAGCCGTGCGGGAGGCTGTGGAGGAAGCCTTGGCGCGAGATGAGCAGCGGGCATCGTTGTGGGACCGCACCGCCGATCTGCGGGCAAAGCTCGAAAGCTACCCGTTGACCGGCAAGTCCGCCGACAAGCGCTTCTTTGACAGCCTTTCGGGTCAAGGGGACGATTGATGTACTTCATCGACAGTTCCGCTCTCGTCGCAATGCTCGCCCCGGAGGATGACGGCGAGACATATGCGCAGCGCCTTGACTCCTCCCATGGCAATGCGGCGTCGGCGATCGTCGTCTATGAGACGGTACTGGCGCTTGCGCGGCTGCGACGCATATCGGTCGCGGAGGCGCTGATGATCGTTCTCGAGCATCTTCAGCGCGCCGGTGTGGAGTTGATGTCGATAGGTGCCGACGCGCATGTTGCGGCTCTGAGTGCCCACGAGCGTTACGGCAAGGGCACGGGCCATCCGGCCCAGATCAATCTCGGCGACTGCTTCTCCTATGCAATGGCAAAGGCGCACAATCTAAAGATCCTCTACAAGGGCAACGATTTCGCGCAGACCGACATGGCCTGATGCGTCGCCCTTGCCCCTTGCGCGCGAATCCAGCACTGATCGGCCATGCAGTTTTCCCCGCAACAGGATGAGGCGCTGAAGGCCGTCTCGCGCTGGCTGAAGGAGGGGCAGCGGCCCATCTTCCGGCTGTTCGGCTACGCCGGCACCGGCAAGACGACGCTTGCCCGCCATTTCGCGAGCCATGTCGACGGGCAGGTGCAGTTCGCCGCCTTCACCGGCAAGGCGGCGCAGGCGCTGCGCTCCAAGGGCGCGGTGAACGCCCGCACCATCCATTCGCTGATCTATCGCCCGCGCGGCGAGGAGGCGGTGGAGGACGAGACCACCGGCAAGACCTCGATCAACCCGACCTTCTCGCTCAACCGGCAGAGCCCGGTCGCCAGGGCGGCGCTGGTGGTGATCGACGAGTGCTCGATGGTCGATGAGGAGCTCGGCCGCGACCTGATGAGCTTCGGCACGCCGATCCTCGTGCTCGGCGACCCGGCGCAGCTTCCGCCGATCTCCGGCGGCGGCTTCTTCACCGAGCACGAGCCGGACCACCTGCTGACCGAAATCCACCGCCAGGCGCGCGACAACCCGATCATCCGCATGGCGATGGACGTGCGCGAGGGGCGCGAGCTTGCCTACGGCGATCTCGGCACGGCGCGGATCATCCCGCGCAGCGAGGTCGATCAGGACATGGTGCTGGCGGCCGATCAGGTGCTGGTCGGCACCAACCGCACCCGGCGGCGCTACAACCAGCGCCTGCGCGAGCTCAAGGGCTTCAACGCCTCGTACCCGCAGGCCGGCGACAAGCTGGTGTGCCTGAGGAACGACCCGGCCAAGGGGCTGCTCAACGGCTCGCTGTGGAAAGTGATGACCTCCTCGCGCGAGACGGTGAAGCCCGGCATCAACCTGCTCGTCTCGCCGGAGGAGGACGACCCCGACCGCGGCGTCGCCAAGATCAAGCTGCTCAAGGCAGCGTTCGAGGACCCCGACGCCGACATCCCCTGGCAGCAGAAGAAGCGCTTCGACGATTTCGACTACGGCTATGCGCTCACCGTCCACAAGGCGCAGGGCTCGCAATGGGACGAGGTGATCCTGTTCGACGAGAGCTTCGCCTTCAAGGACACGCGCCAGCGCTGGCTCTACACCGCCGTCACCCGCGCCGCCGAGCGGCTGACGGTGGTACGGTGAAAGAGGAGCGAATAGGGAGTAGCGAATAGGGAGTAGGGAGTAGGGAGTAGGGAGTAGGGAGTAGGGGCATGGTCCATCTCATGCCCTCGATTGGCGATTGCCGTCGCGCTCCGCTACCTCTAATCCCTACTCGCTACTCGCTATTCGCTACTCCTATTCGCTCGTATCGCCATGCCAGCAAAGCTCTCCGTGAACCTCAATGCCATCGCGCTCCTGCGCAACAGGCGCGACCTGCCGTGGCCGGGCGTCACGCATCTGGGGCGCATTGCGCTTCAGGCCGGCGCGCACGGGCTGACCGTGCACCCGCGGCCCGACGAGCGGCACACGCGCCGCAGCGACCTGCCGCAGCTGCGGGCGCTGATCGACGACGAGTTCCCCGAGGCCGAGTTCAACATCGAGGGCTTTCCCGACGAGGATTTCTTGCGGCTGGTCGAGGCCAACGAGCCCGATCAGGTGACGCTGGTTCCCGACGATCCGGCGCAGCCGACCTCCGATCACGGCTGGGACTTCGAGGCGCAGTTCGCCTTTCTCGAGCCGGCCGTGCGGCGGCTGAAGAAGGGCGGCTTCCGGGTGTCGCTGTTCGCCAATCCCGATCCCGCCGGCATGGCGGCGGCGAAGGCGACGGGTGCGGATCGGGTCGAGCTCTACACCGGCCCCTATGGCGGTTGCCACGACGATTCCGGAAAGGCGGCCAGAGAGCTGGAATTCCTGGGAAAAGCCGCCGAGGCGGCGCGGGCGGAAGGGCTCGCCGTCAATGCCGGCCACGACCTGACGGTGGCCAACCTGCCGGCGCTGGGTCGGCGCATCCCGTTCCTCGCCGAAGTCTCGATCGGCCACGGCCTGACGGCCGACGCGCTCGAATACGGCATGGCCGGAACGGTGCAGCGCTTCCTGAAAGCCTGCGGCTGGTAGGAGACCGGCGCGGCGTTGCCGCCGCGCCGGATGCGGCGTCAGCCGGCGAACGCCGCCTTGTTGGCGCGCAGGAAGTCCTCCAGCCGCGCCGGCGCGTGGCCGCCGAGCTTGCGCGTGTCGTCCGTCGTCGCCGCGATGCGGCCGGAGCGGGTGTTGGCGTCGAACGAGGTCAGGAGGGCGGCGATGGGCGCGGGCAGGCCGGCCTTCTCCAGGCAATCCTGTATCAGGGCGCAGAGCGCGGTGTTGGTGCCGATGGCCTCCCTGCCGCCGCGCAGTATGACCGCGTTGCCGCTCTTCAGGCACATGGCGGCGGCGTCCACGGTGACGTTGGGGCGCGACTCGAATATCACGCCGATCACGCCCAGCGGCACCGACACGCGGC
>JALHFU010000125.1:0-9852 GCA_022838525.1 Hyphomicrobiales bacterium
GCCGCCTGCCGCGCATCAAGGAGATGCAGACCACGTTCGTGCTCAAGGAAATCAAGCCGTTCGCCGGCTTCCCGCTGAACTTCGTCCGCCCGTAGGGAAGCGGTTTTTCGCCGGGCTTCGCAGTGCCTCCCCCGGCTACCGCTTCCTGAGGCTGCCCAGAATGCCGCGGACGATTTCGCGGCCGAGCGTCGAGCTCACGGTGCGCACGACCGATTTGATCGCCGCCTCGGTCACGGTCTGGCGCTGGTAGCCGCTCTTCTGCGACGTGCGGCGCGGTGCCTGCTGCCGGCCGCCGCCGTCGAAGTCGGGCAGCGTCCAGCCGGTTCCGGTGCTGTTGCCCGATCCGCCCTGCCGGCCGTTGCGCTGGCGCTCCTTCTCCTCCTGCGCGCGGCGGTCGTCCTCCTCCTTGGCCTTCGCCGCCTCCTCGGCCCGCTTCGCCAGGATCTCGTAGGCCGATTCGCGGTCCACGGCCTCGTCGTACTGGCCCGCGACCGGGCTCAGGCTCATCACCTTCTTGCGCTCCTCGGGCGTCACCGCCCCCATGCGCGCCGAGGGCGGGCGGATCAGCGTGCGCTCGACCATCGAGGGGATGCCCTTTTCCTGCAGCGTCGACACCAGCGCCTCGCCGGTGCCGAGCTGGGTGATGGCCGTGGCGCAGTCGAAATCCGGGTTGGGCCGGAAGGTGTCGGCCGCGGTCTTCACCGCCTTCTGCTCGCGCGGCGTATAGGCGCGCAGCGCATGCTGGATGCGGTTGCCGAGCTGCGCCAGCACCGTCTCCGGCACGTCGAGCGGGTTCTGCGTCACGAAATAGACGCCGACGCCCTTGGAGCGGATCAGCCGCACCACCTGCTCGACGCGCTCGACCAGCGCCCGCGGCGCCTCGTTGAACAGGAGATGCGCCTCGTCGAAGAAGAAGACGAGCTTGGGCTTGTCCGGGTCGCCCACCTCCGGCAGCTCCTCGAACAGCTCCGAAAGCAGCCACAGCAGGAAGGTGGCGTAGAGGCGCGGGTTGCGCATCAGCTTGTCAGCCGCCAGCACGTTGATCGCGCCGCGCCCGTCGCGGGTGGTGCGCATCAGGTCGGCGATCTTGAGTGCCGGCTCGCCGAAGAAATTGGCGCCGCCCTGCTCCTCCAGCACCAGAAGCTGGCGCTGGATCGCGCCCACCGACTGGCGTGTGACGTTGCCGTAGCGCGCGCCGATCTCCTGCGCCCGCTCGGCCATGTTGGCCAGCATCGCCTGCAGGTCCTTCATGTCGAGGAGCAGCAGCCCCTCCTCGTCGGCGATGCGGAAGGCGATGTTGAGCACGCCTTCCTGCGCTTCCGACAGGTTCATCAGCCGCGACAGCAGCAGCGGCCCCATCTCGGAGACCGTGGCGCGGATCGGGTGGCCCTGCTCTCCGAACAGGTCCCAGAAGATGACGGGGAACTCGGCGAACTCGTAGGGGTCGAGCTTGATCGCCTCGGCGCGCTTGAGGAGAAAATCCTTCGCCTCGCCCATCTGCGAGATGCCGGCGAGGTCGCCCTTGATGTCGGCACAGAACACCGGCACGCCGGCGCTCGAGAAGCCCTCGGCCAGCACCTGCAGCGTCACCGTCTTGCCCGTGCCCGTCGCGCCGGTGACGATGCCGTGGCGGTTGGCGAACTTCAGAAACAGCTCCTCGGCCTTCTGGTAGCTGTCGTCCGGCTTCCGGCTCGCGCCGAGGAAGATGCTGGTTTGCTTCTCATCCCACATCGTGTCGTCTCCGATCCTGTCCCCTGCCGGTATAGCCAGCGCCGCGGGGGCTGCCAATGCGCTTCGCGCGGCCGGGCCGTTGCCGAATGAACACACGGCGCATGAATTGCCGCCACATGGCGTGACAATGCGTCCCGGCTGCATTGCAGGCGGCGCCGTGCGACCATATCTTGCCGCGCGGGAGCCTTGCGGGAGGGGCAACCAGGGAGAAGACATGGAAGCGGCCATCATCAGCACCGGCATATTCAGGCCGATCGACCGCTCCCAATGGCTGGAGACGCCGCGGCCGGGAGCGCCCCAGTCGCCGTCCTATGCCGACCTCCAGTTCGAGCGGCTGCGCCAGAATGGCACGGAGGACGGCGCGATCGCGCGTCCCGGCGCCGGCTGGACCATCGTGCAGCGCATCGACGACACCGATGCCCGCCGCGCCAACCATCAGGCGCAGGAGGACATCGCCGAGGGCGCGACCGGCCTCGCCATCGTCTTCGAGGGCGCCCCCAACGCCTTCGGCTACGGGCTGCCGGCAAAGCCGGAGGCGCTTGCTGCCGCGCTCCACAACATTCCGCTCAACCGGGTCTATCTGCGCGTCGACGTGCATCCGGCGAGCCGCGCCTCCGTCGACTGGCTGATCGAGCTGATGCGCCGCCGCAAGGTCGATCCCGGCCGGCTCAGCCTCTCCTTCGGCATCGACCCCGCCGCCATCTTCGCCGGCAACGGCGCGCTGCGCATGTCCATCGAGGCGCTGCACGCCTCGATGCCGCAGTCGCTCGCCCACTTCTTCGCCATGGGCATCCCGGCGGTGCTGCTCGAGGCCGATGGTCGCGTCGTCCACAATGCCGGCGGCACCGAGGCGCAGGAGCTCGGCGTGATGCTCGCCTCGGCCGTGTCGCATCTCAGGATGTTCCAGGAAGCGCGCCAGCCGCTGATCTACGCCGCGCCGCATATCGGCTTCGCCATCGCCATCGACCAGAACCAGTTCCTGTCGGTCGCCAAGCTGCGCGCGCTGCGCCGGTTGTGGGCCAAGGTGCAGGAAATCTGCTCGATCCCGCCCGGGGCGGCCAAGGTCCATGCCGAGACCTCCTACCGGATGATGAGCGCGCGCGACCCCGAGACCAACATCCTGCGCACTTCGCTCGCCACCTTCGCGGCTGCGGCCGGCGGCGCCGACACGATCAGCGTGCTGCCCCACAGCCTGCCGCGCGGCCTGCCGGAGAGCCGGGCGCGGCGGCTTGCCCGCAACGCCCAGCTCGTGCTCTCGGAGGAGACGCATCTTTCCTTCCTCGGCGACGCCGCCTCCTCCTCGGAGGATCTCGACATCCTCTCCGCGTCGCTGTGCGAGGCGGCGTGGGAGGAGTTCCGCGCCATCGAGGCCGAAGGCGGCCTCCTCGCCAGCCTCACCGCCGGCCACCTCCAGCGCCGCGTGGCCGAGGCCCGGGCACAGCGGCTCGAACGGCTGCAGAAGGATGCGCTGAGGATCGTCGGCGACACGCTGCATCTGCCCACCGACACGCCGGCCGTGCCGGTCATGAAGGCCGAGCGGCGCGCGCCGCCCTCGGACGGCGTGGTGTTCTGCGAGAAGCTGCCGACGATCCGCGACGACGAGATGCTCGCGGGCGCCTGACGGCGCTTTCCGCTCGCTGGCACGCATCGTGCCTCGCTCCCTTGAGACGCAAGGGAGCTGTGCCGAAAATGAACAGACGCCGCCTTCTGGCCTCCGCGCTCGGCCTCGCCGCCGGCAGCGTCGCCGCGCGCCCCGCCGCAAGCCGGCCGCTCGCCGATCTCACGGTGACGGCGGCCATCCGCGGCTCGATCAACGCCTCGGAATTCGGCGTCTGGCCGGATGCGCTCGACGACCAGAGCCGCGCCTTCCGCCGCATGCTGGAGGATGCGTCCGGGCGCGACGCGCCGGTGTTCCTGCCGCCCGGCGACTACGTCGTCTCCAACATCCGCCTGCCGGCGAATGTGCGGCTTGCCGGCATCCCGGGCGCGACCCGCATCGTCTATGGCGGCGACGGCTATCTCCTCGCCGCCGAGGATGCGGCGACCGTCGAGCTTTCCGGCCTCACCCTGGACGGGGCCAACCGCCCGCTCGGGCAGGAGGCGCAGGCGCTCATCGACATGCGCCGCGTCGCGGGCTTCGCCATGGACCGCTGCGAAGTCGTCGGCAGCGGCGGCTCCGGCGTGGCGCTGGAGCGCGTCTCCGGCCGCATCGAGCGCTCGACCATTGCCGGCGCTGCCGCCTATGCGCTCTACAGCGTCGAGGCCGGCCGCATGCAGATCGTCGGCAACACCGTCCACGACTGCGGCGAAGGCGGCATCCTCGTCCATCGCTGGCAGCAGGCCGGCGACGGCTCGCTCGTCACCGGCAACCGCATCGAGCGCATCGGCGCCAGGAGCGGCGGCACCGGCCAGTACGGCAACGGCATCAACCTCTTCCGCGCCGGCAACGTCATCGTCGCCAACAACCACGTCTCCGACTGCGCCTTCTCCGCAATCCGCGCCAACAGCGCCGACAACGTGCAGATCCTCGCCAACCAGTGCCTGCGCTCGGGCGAGACCGCGATCTATTCCGAGTTCTCCTTCGAGGGCGCCGTCATCTCGTCCAACCTGATCGACGGCGCCGCCAACGGCATCTCCATCGCCAATCTCGACCAGGGCGGCCGCCTCGCGGTGTGCAGCGGCAATGTCGTGCGCAACCTCGTCGACCGCCCACCCTACGAGCCTTACGCGCCCGACGTCGCGGCTGCCTTCGGCACCGGCATCGCCGTCGAGGCCGACGCCGCCGTCACCGGCAACGTGGTCGAGGGCGCGCCGCGCCACGGCTTCTTGATCGGCTGGGGCCCGTTCCTGCGCAACGTCGCCGCCACCGGCAACGTCGTGCGCGCCGCCCGCGAGGGTTTTGCCGTCTCGGTGGTGGAAGGCGCAGGCTCCGTGGTCATCGCCGACAACATCATCGACGGCGCCGAGCGCGCCATCGTCGGCTATCGCTGGTCCGACCCGGCCACCGGCGACCTCGCCACAGGCGACGGCGGCGGCTTCCGTCATCTCAGGATCGAGAGGAACCTCGTCAGCTGAGCGGCCCCGCGAACGGTCCCGCCGGGCGCAGCGCGCCGACGGCGATGCCGTTCCAGTTGGCCATGACGGGCCGCGCCATGTCGCCGATCATCGCCGAAAGCGCGTCCTCAGAAGGGAGCAGCCTCGCCACGACCGCCGCAATCATCACCTCGGCCGCCCGCGCCGCGCCGTCGTCGCATTTCAGCGCGATGCCGAGCCCGAGTTCGGGAATCGCCCCGCAATAGACGCCTTCCGCCCCGATCTTGACCATGACGCGGCCGCCGGCCGCCCGCATCAGCCGCGTGTCGAGGCGGTCGGTCCCGGCGACGAGGAACGGCTCCGCCATGCAGGCGTCGATGAGCCGCTTCGCCGCCCGCGCCCGGGTCTCGCCGAGGCCCACGCCCGTCGCCATCCGGGCGAAGCCGCGCGCGAGGCTCTTCAGCGGCACCGCGTAGGTCGGGATCGAGCAGCCGTCCGTGCCGCAGTTCTCCACGCCATGCGCCGCGCCCGTCACCGCCTCCATCGCGTCGCGGACGCCCTGCTGGATCTCGTGCCCGATGGCGACATAGCCGCGGTGGCCGAGCCCGGCATGCCGGCAGGTGCAGAGGAAGCCCGCATGCTTTCCCGAGCAGTTGTTGTGGAGCGCCGTCGGCCTCTTCCCCTGCCGCGCCAGATCCAGCGCCGCCTCCTGCCGCGACGGCCAGTGCGCGCCGCATTCGAGGGCGCCGGCGTCCAGCCCCGCCCGCTCCAGCATCGCGGCGGCGAGTGCCGCATGTTCCGGCTCGCCGGAATGCGAGGCGCAGGCCAGCGCAAGCTCCCGCCTGCCGAAGCCGTAGGCGTCGGCCGCACCCGATTCCACCAGCGGCAGCGCCTGGATCGCCTTCACCGCCGAGCGCGGGAAGACCGGCCGCTCGACATCGCCGATCCCGAGCGCCACCCCGCCGTCGGCATCGACGACCGCCACCGCGCCGCGGTGACGGCTTTCCACCGTTGCCCCGCGCAAAACCTCGACGAGAACCGGATTTTCCATGATGTCACCTGCTGGCCGCACGGCACCGCCATAGCGCCGCCGGGCAGCGGATGCAAAGCCTATCCCTGATCCGGCGGCAGGATGCCCGCCGCCAGGAAGCCGCCGTCCACGGCAAGCGTCTGGCCGGTGATGTAGCTCGCGGAGGGCGACAGCAGGAAGGCGATGGCCGCCGCCACCTCGTCCGGCGCCCCGAGGCGGCGCTGCGGCACGCGCTCCAGCCAGCGGAAGCGCCGGTCCTCGCCCGCCCGCCCCGTCACCGGCAGGTCGAGCGGACCGTGCGCCACGCAGTTCACCCGCACCTCGCGATGGGCAAGCTCCACCGCCAGCGCCTGCGACATCAGCCTGACGCCGGCCTTCGACGCGCCGTGGGCGAGGCGGCCATGGCTGCCGCGCAGGCCGGACACGGAAGCGACGTTGACGATGGAAAGCGTGTCGCCCATGCGCTCCACCGCCGCCTTGGCGGCGACGAAGGCGGCGACGAGGTTGACGTCGAGCACCTGGCGGAACAGCTCCGCGCTCGTCTCCATCGCCGGCAGGTCGCAGGAGACGCCGGCGGCATTGACCAGCCCGCCGACCGGCCCGAGCGCATCGACCGCCTGATCGAAGGCCTCGGCCACCTCATCCTCGTCGGTGACGTCGACGAACAGGAAGACGGCGTTCTCGCCGGCCAGCATGTCCTCGGCCGCCGCCAGCGCCTGCCGGTCGGCATCGAGAACGGCGACCGGCCAGCCGTCGTCGAGAAGCCATTCGGCAGCGGCGAGGCCGATGCCGGAAGCGCCTCCGGTGACGATGGCCGACGGTTTCATGCCCGCGTGTTCGGTCCCTTCGAGGCCCTATTTGATCCTTTCGAGGATCGAGACGTAGTTGGCGACGGCCGCGCCGCCCATGTTGAAGATGCCGCCGAGCGTAGCATTCTCGACCTGGATGCCGCCGGCCTCGCCGGTGAGCTGCATCGCCGAGAGAACATGCATCGACACGCCGGTGGCGCCGATCGGATGGCCCTTGGCCTTCAGCCCGCCCGACGGGTTGACCGGCAGGCGGCCGCCCTTCTCGGTCTGGCCCTCGAGCGCCACCTTCGCGCCCTCGCCGCGCTTCGCCAGACCCATGGCCTCGTATTCGATCAGCTCGGCGATGGTGAAGCAGTCGTGCGTCTCGACGAAGGAGAGGTCGTCGAGCGTCACGCCGGCATGCTTCAGCGCCCGCGTCCAGGCTTCCTCGCAGCCCTCGAACAGCAGGATGTCGCGCTTCGACATCGGCAGGAAGTCCTGCACATGCTCGTTGGCGCGGAAGGCCACCGCCCGGCGCATCCCGAGCGCCGTCTGCGTGTCGGCCAGCACCAGCGCCGCCGCGCCGTCGGAGACCAGCGAGCAGTCGGTGCGCTTCAGCGGGCCGGCGACGAACGGGTTCTTCTCGCTCTCGTTGCGGCAGAAGTCGTAGCCGAAATCCTTGCGCATCTGGGCGTAGGGGTTCTCGACGCCGTTCCGGTGGTTCTTGGCCGCGATATAGGCCAGCGCATCCGACTGGTCGCCGTGGCGCTGGAAATAGGCGGCGGCGATCTTGCCGAACACGCCGGCGAAGCCGGCCGGCGTGTCGCCGTCTTCCGGCAGGTAGGACGCCTTGAGCAGGTTCCTGCCGATCTCCGCCCCCGGCGTCGTCGTCATCTGCTCGACGCCGACGACGAGCACCACCCGTGCTGCCCGCGCGTCGATGGCGCGCACGCCCTGGCGCACGGCGGCCGAGCCGGTGGCGCAGGCGTTCTCCACCCGCGTCGCCGGCTTGAAGCGCAGCCGGTCGTCGGCCTGCAGCACGAGGCTCGCGGTGAAATCCTGGGCCGAGAAGCCGGCGTTGAAATGGCCGAGCACGATCTCGTCGACATCGTCCGGACCGATGCCGGCATGCTCCAGCGCCTCGGTCGCCACCTTGACGATCAGGCTTTCCACCGTCTCGTCGGCCAGCTTTCCGAACGGCGAATGGGCCCAGCCCACGATGCAAGCGGTCATGAATCTCTCTCCCTTGTGGTCGGAACATAACACGGCGAAGCCGGTTCGGCGCGCACGATTATTGTTCAATTATGAACGTTTTGTGCAGCGCAGTAAAGCTTCCCCGCCGCACCGCGCATGGCTGCCGCGACCGATTGCGCCTTCCCATGACGGTATCAGGAGCGCTACCCCTTCGCACGGGAAGCTATATCCGGCACAACGACCATCCAGGGCAACGACAAGACGTTTCCATGACCAGCCTTTCCTTATCCAGCGCATGCATCGGCCGGCGCCTGCGTGTCGGAGCCGGGCGATGATCGAGGCGGATTTCGTCATCGTCGGCTCGGGCTCGGCAGGCGCGGCCATGGCCTGGCGCCTGTCCGAGGACGGCCGCCACTCGGTCGTCGTCATCGAATATGGCGGCACGGATTTCGGCCCGTTCATCCAGATGCCGGCGGCGCTCTCCTATCCCATGAACATGCGCCGCTACGACTGGGGCTTTTCGACGGAGCCCGAGCCGCATCTGGGCGGCCGCGTGCTCGCCACGCCGCGCGGCAAGGTTCTCGGCGGCTCGTCCTCGGTCAACGGCATGGTCTATGTGCGGGGACACGCCCGCGACTTCGATCACTGGGCCGCAGAGGGCGCGGCGGGCTGGTCCTTCTCGGACGTCCTCCCCTACTTCCGCCGCATGGAGAACGCCCCCGAGGGCGAGGAGGGATGGCGCGGCACGGACGGCCCGCTCCACGTGCGGCGCGGCCCGCGCGCCAACCCGCTCTACGCCGCCTTCATCGAGGCGGGCCGGCAGGCCGGCTTCGAGCTGACGCAGGACTACAACGGCTCCAAGCAGGAAGGCTTCGGCCCGATGGAGCAGACCATCCATCAGGGCCGCCGCTGGTCCGTCGCCAACGCCTATCTGCGGCCGGCGCTCAGGCGCCGGAACGTGAGTCTCGTCAAGGGCTTCGCGCGGCGCGTGGTCATCGAGAATCAACGCGCCGTCGCGGTGGAGATCGAAGCTCGCGGAAAGATTCAGCGCGTTAACGCACGACGTGAAGTGATCCTCGCTGCCTCCTCGATCAACTCGCCGAAGCTGCTCCTGCTTTCGGGCATCGGGCCGGCCGACGAGCTTCGGGCGCACGGCATCGACGTGGTGGCCGACAGGCCCGGCGTCGGCCGCAATCTCCAGGACCACATGGAGCTCTACATCCAGCAGGAATCGCTCCAGCCGATCACGCTCTATTCCCGGCTCGGCCTGTTCTCGAAGGCACGGATCGGCGCCGAATGGCTGTTCTTCAAGACCGGCCTCGGCGCGAGCAACCATTTCGAGGCCGCCGCCTTCGTGCGCTCGCGGCCGGGCGTCGACTATCCCGACATCCAGTACCATTTCATCCCGGTCGCGATCCGCTACGACGGCAAGGCGGCGGCCAAGGCGCACGGCTTCCAGGCCCATGTCGGCCCGATGCGCTCGAAGTCGCGCGGCGCGGTGACGCTGCGCTCGGCCGACCCGTGGGACAGGCCGGTCATCCGCTTCAACTACATGTCGCATCCCGACGACTGGGCCGACTTCCGCCATTGCATCCGCCTGACGCGCGAGATTTTCGGCCAGCCCGCCTTCGACCCCTACAGGGGCCGCGAGATCGCGCCCGGTGCCGGGGTGCAGAGCGACGCCGAGCTCGACGACTTCATCCGCGCCCATGCCGAGAGCGCCTATCACCCCTGCGGCACCTGCCGCATGGGCGCGGCAGACGATCCCGCGGCCGTGGTCGATCCCGAATGCCGCGTCATCGGCGTCGAGGGGCTGCGGGTCGCCGATTCCTCGATCTTCCCGCGCATCACCAACGGCAATCTCAACGCGCCGTCGATCATGGTCGGGGAAAAGGCGTCGGACCACATCCTCGGCCGCCAGCCGCTGGCGCCGTCCAATCTGGAGCCGTGGATCAATCCGCGCTGGCGGGAATCCGACCGGTAGGCTAGACCGGACGGACCGGAAGCCCCCTTCGGAGACATGCAATGAAGCAGAACCAGCTCTATATCCTCGTCGGCGCGCTGATCGTCGTGGTG
>JALHFU010000346.1:0-1883 GCA_022838525.1 Hyphomicrobiales bacterium
CGCGTCATGGCGCGGTAGAAGCCGTTGCGCGCCCGCACCAGCTCGAAGGAATCGGCCTTGTCGGCGAAGGCGGCCAGCGCCTCGTAGGCGGCGACGAACGGGCCGCGCCCGCCCGTGGCATCGATGTTCTGCGCGGCGAGCCGCGCCGCGAGCCCGATATTGACCTCCAGCAGCTCGAGGATGTCGCGCGCCTCGGTGCGCGACAGGTGGCGGATCTGCGCGCCGCGGAACGCGGTCTGCGTCACCACCCCCTCGGCGGCCAGCCGCTTCAGCGCCTCGCGCACCGTGCCGCGGCTGACAGTGTAGCGCCGCATCAGGTCGGGCTCGACCAGCCGCTGGCCGGCGGCGAAGCGGCCGTCATAGAGGCCGCGCACGATGTCGCGCACGATCAGGTCGGACGAGCTCGGCCGCGGCCGCCCGGCCGCAGGCACGGCTTGCGCCGCCGCCTTCATCTGCGCCAGCCCTTGCGGCCGCGGCCGCCGACATAGCCGGCCTGCACGCGCTGCTTGAGCAGCGGCCGCGGCCGGAAGCGCTCGCCATAGGCGTCGAACATGATCTGCTGCGCCTGCAGGCACAGGCTCGACGTCGTCGCGTCCATCAGCTCGAACGGGCCCATCGGGTGGCCGAGGCCGAGCCGGCAGGCGAGGTCGATGTCCTCGGGCGAGGCGACGCCCTCCTCGACCAGCCGCACCGCCTCGATCATCATCACGTGCAGCAGCCGGTTGACCGCGAAGCCGGTGACGTCCTTGACCCGGATCGGCTGCTTGCCGACCGCCGCGCACAGCGCCGTCGCCTCCGCCACCGTCTCCTCGGAGGTCTCGGCGCCCGGGATGACCTCGACCAGCTTCATGCGCGAGACCGGCGAGAAATAATGCGTGCCGACGAAGCGCGGCCGCCGCCCCTCGCCGACATGCGAGGCGAGCACGGTGATGGGGATGGTCGAGGTGTTGGTGGCGATCAGGCAGCCGTCGCGGCAGGCGGCGTCGAGCGCGCGCAGCACCTCGGCCTTGACGTCCTCGCGCTCGAACACGGCCTCGACCACCACGTCGCGGTCAAAGAAGTCCTTCAGCTCCGTCGTGGTGCGGATGCGGCCGAGCACCGCCTCCTTCGCCGCCGCGTCGTAGTGGCCGCGCGCGGCGCCCTTGTCGTGGATCGCACCGAGCCGTTCGACCGCCTGCGCCAGCGCGTCGGCCGTCCTGTCGGCCAGCAGCACGTCGTGGCCTTCGAGCGCGTGGACGAAGGCGATCTCCGCGCCCATCAGCCCCGCGCCCACCACTCCGATCCTCGCCTTTGCGGTCATGTCAGCGTCCTCCGATCTGCCTGGCCAGCGCCATCGCCAGCTCGGCGGTCGGCCGCGCCTTGGCGCCGATCTCGGCGGCGTCGGCGTTGGAGGCCGTGCCGTCGAGCGCGCGCTTGGCGATGCCCTGCATGATCGCGGTGATGCGGAACATCGACAGCACGAGGTAGAATTCCCAGTGCCCGGAGCGGGGCAGGCCGGTGCGCTCGAGATAGCGGGAGAGATAGGCCGGCTCGTCGGGGATGCCGGTGGCGGCGAAGTCGGTGCCGGCGAGGCCGCGGAACAGCTCCGGCGTCAGCCGCCAGCTCATCATGTGGTAGGCGAAGTCGGCCATCGGGTCGCCCAGCGTCGACAACTCCCAGTCGAGCACAGCGACGACGCGCGGCTCGCTCGGGTGGATCAGCACGTTGTCGAGCCGGTAGTCGCCGTGGACCAGCCGCGTCGGCGCCTCGGGCGGCAGGTTCTGCGGCAGCCAGTCGATCAGCCAGTCCATCGCCGGGTTGGGCACGGTCTCGGAGGCGCGGTACTGCTTCGTCCAGCGCGCCACCTGCCGCTCGGCATAGGCGCCGGAACGGCCGTAGTCGCC
>JALHFU010000126.1:0-9670 GCA_022838525.1 Hyphomicrobiales bacterium
CAGTTTCATGCCGAGATAGACGCCAGGATTGTAGAGTTCCTCCGCGCGGAACGGATGCCAGGCGTCACAGGACGTTCGGTAGAGGACCGCGTTCATTTTCGGCTCGAGGGTCTGGAGCGGAATGTCGCTTAGATCCCCCGAAAAGCCTTTGAACATCTCGGCGCGGCGAACCTGGCGTTCGATCTTTGCCGAACTGAGCGCCTCCACCAGCGCGTTCCAGTCGGCGTCCTCGGCGTAGAGCTTGGCCAGCGCACGATCGACATCGTCGATGCCGGTATTGGCGATCACCGTCGCATCACCCAGGGTTGGATCCTGGCGGGTGAAGCGGCCGACGAACTGGATCGTCACCGCCACGCTCTTGTGATGATCGTGCAATGCAGCGATCTTCAGCTCGGGCAGGTCGAAGCCCTCGCCGAGCATATCGACGCATACGATGATCCGGCTCTCAAAGCGGCGTAACGCTGCCAGATTTTCGCGCCGCTCCTTCAGCGATTGCTGGCTGTGGACGATGACAGGCCGGTAGTCCGGATAGGCCGCCGCATAGAGACTATGCAGGTGTTTGGCGCGTTCGATGGTGCTGCAACGGGCCATCGCCAGATGGTTGAGGCCGGCGTCCAGGTCCGAGGCGAGCACTTCGCCGAGCTTGTCGATGATCGCCTGGTCGGCGTCGGCTTGATCCAGCCCGAATACAGCCTCGAAGCGGATCGGCTTGAAATAACCTTCCTGCTGCGCCTTCTTCAGCGGGTAGGTGTAGATGAACTCCCCATCGACGCGGCCACCATCCTCACGAAACGGGGTGGCGGTGAACTGGATCACCGGAATGGGCGGCTCGTGCTCGGCGAAGAGCCCGCGAAAGGACTTCCACGTCCGTGCCCCGATGTGATGCGCCTCGTCGATAAAAAGTGCGGAGGCACGGGCCGCCATCCGTTCCTGCACCGGCGCCTCGGCGCGGCCCGCGATCTGCATCGTGGTGACGACGACATTGGCGCTGTCGAAGATTTCATCGACTTCGGCTTCGCTCGTCGGAATGTGCGAGAGCCGCATGACCAACGGAAAGGCTGCGGTCTCATCGAGACATTTCTGCTGCTTCAGGACGCCGAAGGTCTCGAACTTGCCCGCGATCTGCTCGCGTAGAGCATCGGTGGGGACCACCACCAGGAGGCGCTCGAACCGCCGGTTGGCATTGAGCGCCAGCATAGTCTCGGTCTTGCCCGTACCCGTCGGCATGACGATGGTGGCCGGGTCCGTCGATCGCGTCGCATGGGCAAGCGCGGCATGAAGCGCGCCGATCTGGGGCCGCCGCAAGCCAGGCTGCGCCGGCACACCATCGGCCGCAGCCCGTCCTTCGCGCAAATGAATGGCGTCGATCCAGGAGGCAGAAACCGCCTGGAGCCGCTCGACGCGCGCGGAGCGATCCAGCGTGTCGATGCCGATCAGCAAAGCATTCATCCACCGGCCTGCACCCAGTTCGAGTGCTTCGACGATCTGTTCCGGCTCCATTGCCCCGGGCACGAGCAGAATGAGATCGGCCTCCAGCGGCGTGGCCGTCTTTGCGCTGATGACCTTCAGAATTTCGCCGGATTCCAAGGTTGTCTCGTAACCATTGACGCGGCGGATGGCGAATGGGCGAAGCCGGCAACGCACCCGGCGCGCAGGAACGGCCAACTGACGAACCGGGCTCCCCAGCACCTTGCCGTCGATGACAAGCCGGGCCGGCAAGAGCAGTTCGACCTCGGGATTGAAAAGGTCGTCCTGGTTGGGGCCGTTGGAGCGCGTGCGGGAGGCCATCGGGTCGCCTTCCGTCAGGCCGACACGGTCTGCGGCGAAGGCGAGACGGCAATCACCGTTCCCCTCGTCATCAGCACGATCAGTCCGCGCTCGGCGCCCGTCATGTTCAGATAGGCGCTCACCTGCGCATAATAGTGATCGAGCGTCTGAGCGTCGGGGTTCACGTCGCTCTTCCAGTCGACCACCACGACTGGCCGGCCATCTTCTCCAACTGTGAGCGCGTCGGCGATCCCGGCCGTCGCGGTTTCCACGCCGTCATTCGCCTGGGCGGCATAGACGGGAAATTCGGCCAGGAGACCGGGTCGCAAGGCCGCGATGTCAGGCAGGGCCAGAGTGCGAGCGACACAGGCCGCCAGTTCGTCGGCCGACAGCCCTGTGGCTGGATCGGAGACAGGCGACCGGCCAATCGAGCGGATGAGATCGGCCGCCCGCTCAATCAGCGCCGCCTCGGCTTCCGGGGTTTCCCCGGTCAGCACCTCTTCGATGAGCTTGTGGAGGATCAGCCCGCGCTCCCTGCCTCCCTGCACCGGGGCGACAACTTCCAGTTCGGGGGGCTGGTCGTCAGCCGAGCCGGTCCAGAGGGACGCCTCCTCTTCCCGGAGCACGGTCCCGGCGGCGTTTTCATCGCGGCTGGGTGCAAGCCAGGTCAGCCGCGTCTGGGCAGCAGCGATGATTTCAGCTTCGGCGGCGAAGATCGCGCGTGTCTGGGCGTTGTCCACTCCCGCGCGCGCGGCCGTGAGGCTGGCGGGCAGATGCGAGACATCGAGGCTGGGAAGGTCGGTAAGCGATAGATCGACGAGACCGATCCATGCCGATTTCGACGGCGTGGTGTCGAGACGGGGGAGGACGAGAAGCTCGCGGGCGCGGGTGGCCGCGACATACCAAAGCCGGATGCGTTCGCGGTCCAGCTCTTCCTTTTCCGCCTGGCGCGCCTCGTCATAGCCTTCGGGCGGGACGCCCAGGACCGGGCAATAGAAGGTCTCGGTCTGGCGATCGAGGACGGCGCTTTCGGGCGCCATCACGCCGGTCATGGTGTTGATCGGAATGACGATTGGCCATTCCAGCCCCTTGGCCGCGTGCATGGTGAAGAGCGCAACCGCTTCCTCCTGTGCATCGGGTCGTCCCTCGACGGCGCGGGCCTCGTCGGACCACGCTGTCGCCATGGCCTCGGCAAAGGCGCGCAGACCGCGCACGGCGTAGCCGGTCGACAGGCTGAGATAGAGATCGACGTTGGCGAGCGCGCGCTCAGCCTGGCCGCGATGCCGTTCGAGGAGAAGCGGACGGACGCGCATCACGTCCACCGCCTGCGAAAGCAATTCGTGCGGGGTCGTGCTGTTGCCGCGCCGGGAGAGCGATTGCAGCCGTTCGATGACCTCGCGCGCGAGCGGGTGTGCGATGACGGCCGGGTCGATGCCGAGGTCGAGGCGTGGAATTCGGTCAGGCTGGTCTTCCGAGCGGGGAAGCCCCCAGATGATGTCGAGCAGCTCTTCCTCGGACAGGCCGACCAGAGGCCCGCGCAGCAACGCGCCGAGCGCGAGCGTATCGCGGCGATCGGCCAGGACGCGGGTCAGAGCGATCAGGTCCTGGACTTCCTGGCGGCGGAACAAACCCTTGCCGGCCTGGGTCGCCACGGGAATGCCGCGCCGCTCCAGAGCTTCCTCATAGCGCCACAGCTCCGCGCCGGTCGGCGCCAGCAAGGCGATGTCACCTGGCTGGCAAGGGCGCTCCGCGCCGCTGCGGCGGTCGATTATGGGGTGGCTTTCGATCAGCCGGGCGCACAGCTCGGCGATGGCGTCGGCTTCGGCGTCGCGTTGCTGTTCGGCGCTGGCCTTACCGTTTTCGTCGGCTACCGCGATGTCGAGGGCGGCTACGCAAACGCCGCCTCGATCATCGTGGAACGGATCGAGCGCGGTGAAACCCGGCTGTCCATCGGCCGAAAGGACTGCCTCGAAGCGCTCGTTGACGAAGGTGAGGATCGAGGCGCAGGAGCGGAAATTGGTCGAGATCGATAGAAGGCTGTCGGCGTCCTGAGCGCGGAAGGCGTCGCGCGCCTGGACATAGGCTCCGACATCGGCGCCTCGAAAGCGATAGATCGCCTGCTTGGGGTCGCCCACCAGGAAGAGCGCACCTGGCCGGATTTGGAACTGCGTCCAATCGTCATCACCATCGACCGGCTCGCCGCACAGACGCCAGAAAATCTCGGTTTGCAGGGGATCTGTGTCCTGGAACTCGTCAACGAGGACATGGGCGAAACGCTCTCCCAGCGCCCGTCGCACGGCATCGTGATCGCGCAGCAAGGCGCGCGCGGCGAAAATCAGATCGTCGAAATCGAGCTGAGCGCTGGCGCGCTTGTGGTGGCGATAGCGTTGCAGGATGGGATGCGCCTCGTCGATCAGCGCTGAGAGGGCATGGCCGGCGGCGGCCTGCACAAGCGCGGTCCAGGCATCGCAGCAGGCGGTGTAGTGGATCTCGGCCGCGTCGTTCAGCCGATCGCCGTCGGCCTTGGAAAGACCAGCCTGTTTGGCGGAGGCGGCCCATTTTCCCTTCTTGCGATAGGACGCGAAGGTGCCGGATTTGGTGCAAAGGTCCGGGTGGGGCCGCGAGGTCAGGAGCTGGACTAGGCCCGTGGGCGTCGCCGGGTCCGGAGCGGTCGCCAGGGCTGCGGCCATTCCGGCCAGCCGCTCGACGATCGCCACCGTTTCCGGCTCTGCCGCCGCCGTGCCATCCATGAAGCTGGCAAAATCCGCCGCAGCCTGCCGGAACGCTGTCAGGTGGCCGTCAAGCGGAGAGACGGCCGGGGCCGCCAGCGTGGGGCGGCGGCGCAGGTTCTCCGCGATCTTATGGATCAGCGCCACCGTCTCGCCGGGGCTATGCAGCACCATCTCGGCCAGGATGCCACCTTGTTCGCCAGATAGGCGCTCGCGCAACCAGCCATCGACAATCTCAAGGAAAGTGAGATCGGCCTGGTTGCGATCCATCACCCCGGCGCCGGGGTCAATGTCGGCCTCCGCTGGATAGGGCTTGATCAGGCGCTGGCAAAACCCGTGGATGGTCGAGCAGGTGATTTCGTCGATCGCAGCACTGGCGGCGGTGAGATTGCGGCGATGGGCCTCCGACAGGCCATCGGGCAGCGCCACGCGCAGTTCGGTCGCGATGACGCCGGCCGAAAGGTCGGCGACGAACTCGCGGACACGCGAGAGCAATTCGCTTGCGGCGAGTTCGGTAAATGTGACGGCGGCGATGGCGCGCGGGGAGACGCCTTCGGCGAGCATGGCGGCGATGCGCCCAGCCATGACGGCGGTCTTGCCTGAACCCGCGCCGGCCTCGACCAGGATGGAGCGATCATGAAGGCTGATCGCATGGCGACGCGCACCATCGTCGTTCAGCACTTTAGACACGTTGCTCATCATTCCGCCTCCCAGACCTGAGTGACTTCTCCGAGCCGCTCCGTGGCGGCCGGCATCTTGCGTTTGCAGTAGGTGGCGCTGGCGTTGGCCGGCAGGGCGAAGGCGAGGTCGTCGTAGTCGCCGCCGGTATCCGGTCCAGGCAGGGCCGCGCCGCTGGCGAGACTTGTTCGTGCCGCGCGCAGATAGCCGGTGATCTCCGTCAGCACTGCCTCGGGATCGTCGAGCTGGAGATCAACGGGATCGCGCGGATAGAGCAACGAAGCGCTGATCGTGACGTCATCACCGAGCAGCGCCTTGACCGCGAACGCATAGAGGCAGCGCTGAAGCTCGCGTCCGCCATTCAATCGGATGTCGCCGCGCGGCGGGCGTCCAGTCTTATAGTCGCGCACGAGGGCGCGTTTGCCATCGCCCGCGATGTCGAGCCGGTCGATGTAGCCGGCGATATTGAAGCCGGCATCGGGAATCGTGACCGGCGCGCTCGCATCCCAGGGCGTTTCCGCATCGGATTTCGGAGGTGAGCCGCCGAAGGGAACCTCGCCGTAGGAACGCGCGCCTGGCAGAAGGTCATCGCCATAGGACAGAGCGCGGCTGGCCAGCGCGCGGGCGTCGTCGAGGGTGCGGCCCCAGATGACCGCTGGCGGAACCGGGCGCTCGCTCTCCCAGTCGGCGGCGACGGCTTGCGCGGCCCGCGCCACGGCGGCTTCGATGGTCTGTGCGTCGGCGGCGGCAAGGCTGCCTTCGGTTTCGAGGTCACGCAGGGCTTGGTCGAGAACGAGGTGGACAAGATCGCCGATCCCGAGCGCGTCGAGCACGAGCGGTTCGGCGCTGCTCTGGGGTTCGCGCCATCCGAACGCATAGACCCACACGAAGCTGAGAGGATTGCGCAGCAATCGGCGCAGCGAACTGGCGGACTGGGTCCGACCGAGGATGGCGAGGACGAGCGGGTGGTCAGCCCGCACCAGGCCATCGTGGGACGTGATCTCCACCTGCCGCCAGTCGCGCCAGCAGCCTTGCGCGCTGACGGCTTGCGGATCGGCGACGAATTCCTCGGGTCGGGCCATCAGGCGGTCGGTCTCGCTGAAGGCGTGCGCTGGCGTCGCATTGCGGCGCAGATAGGTCTCCTCTCCATATCCGGCGAGCAGAGGGCTGCGACCCAGGAGGCGCCCGTCGCTGTCGCGCCGTGCGCGCGAGAGGACGACGGTGCCGCCTGTCGTGGTGAGGATCGTCTCGAAATCGCGCCGGTCGGCGAGATTGACCGGCAGCGGATCGAGCACCTGTGTCGGGATGATATGGTCGGGGATCAGCCGGTCTTCGGCGATCCCGCGCGGCCAGCGGGACGAATTGAGGCCAAGCAGCCGCACGAAGCGGCGTGGCGACGCCGCTAGCGCACTGGCCGGCATCCAGGCGATGCAGACGCAGGCTTCCAGTCCGTCGTCCTGTTTCAGGGTCTCGAGCGTCGCATCGACCGAGGCGGCGGGGCCGGCGAGCAGCGCCTTGCGCCAGATCGCGAGGGCTCGGCCCTTGAGGAAGGCTTCTCCGATCTCGCTGGCGGCCTCTGGTCCTTTCGCCAGCGTCTCGACCGCCAGGCGTAAAGCTGGGGTATGATCGGCGCCATCGGGCCAGTCCTCTGTCGCCAACCGGCCTAGCAGGCGGTTCCAGGCGCTGGGCGTCGAGAGCGGTGCATCGCTTGGCAGGACACGCAGCCAGCCTTCGGGCAGCGATGCGAAAGGTCCGCTGTCCCGGCAGAGCGCCGCGAGCCGCCGCAACCGCGACTGCGACAGACCGCGGACGACGATGTCGGCCAGCGCCGCCGCAGCCTGACCATCGCGGGTGCTGACGGTGCGGACGCCGTGGACGAAGTGCAGGTCGATATTGGCGTCAGCGCGCAAAGCCAGGAAATGATCGTCATAGTCGGCTGGCGAGGCGGTCGCGATGGCGATCTCCGAAGGGGCAACGCCCGAAGCGAGCAGGCCTCGCGCCCAGCGCATCGCCTCAATGGCCTCGTGATAGGCCGTCGCCGCGCTGACGGCGTTGATCCCCGGCGCTTGCGCCGGTGCGCGTGAGATCGTGACGCCCGTATCGTCCAGCCATGCGGGAACGCTCCTCGGGCCGGCCGTCCACTGCACGGGGATATGGGCGGTGAGCGCCTGGAGCAGCGGCCGCCAGCACGGCGAGAGTTCGGTGAGCCCGACGATCTCCATCGGACCAAGGACCGCTGGCGCATGGGCTAGGCGCTCGGTCGCGGCGGCGGCGATGTCGAGTGGCCGCAGCATACCGGACGGAAGCTGGTCGAGGACGGCCGCCTCCAGTCGTGCGATGGCAGCGAGGCGTGGATGGTCATCGGCCGCATGCGCGGCAAGCTCGATGCCCGCGCGCCAGGCTTTGTGCAGCGTGTCAGCCGCCGCATCGATCATACCGGGCAGCGTCTTGATGCTCTCCAGTTCGCCCATCGGCGTGGCGGACAGGGCCGCCTGGATGGCCGAACGCAGACTCTCGTCATCGATCGGACGGACAAAACCGCCGGCCAGCCGGACGGCGGCCTGCTCGAAGGACATGATCTGGAGGCCGTGCCGGCCGGCGCGCCCCGCCGCAAGGCGGCTCTCCCGCATGGCGAGGCGGCCGTGAACGACCAAGGTGGATCGATGCGCGATGGTCATGGCCGTCCTCCTTCCGGGTTTTGCTCGGGGTTGTGCGCTGCGCCAGAGATCCGATCCATCAAGCTGTGCCGCTGCACGCTTTGCACCGATGGTTGTGACCGATAGACCATTGACGAATCCCCCTTATGGGAATAATAATTACACGGACCGACACGGGTTGTCCATATAGTTTTTATCCTCATAATGGCGAGGCAAGGCACATGGCGGAAGCCGCGACAGCGCTGAAGTGGGGGGTGGGGCGCCGACTCGAGTTCATCGAGTTTCGGCTGTTCTGGGAGGGCTCGATCAACCGGGCCGACCTTGTCGAGGTGTTCGGCGTGTCGGTTCCGCAGGCTTCGAAGGATTTGACGCTCTATCAGGAGCGGGCGCCCGGCAACATGGAGTACGACACCCGTGCCAAGCGCTACGTCGCCGCCGAAAAATTCGTGCTGCGGTTCCTTGAGCCGGACCCCTACATCTATCTGTCGCAGCTACGCTCGGTTGCCGAAGGGGCTGTGCCCGCGAGCGACTCGTGGATCGCGGCGCTTCCCAGCGCCGATGTGGCGCTGACCCCCAGGCGGGACATCGACATCAAGGTTCTGCGGAAGGTTCTCGACGCGAGCCGGGAGGGCGCCTCAGTCGACGTCTTCTACCAGTCGATGAACAAGTTGCGGCCTGAACCCACTTGGCGGCGGATCACGCCGCATGCCTTCGGGTACGATGGTTTTCGCTGGCACGCGCGGGCCTATTGCCACCTCGAACACAAGTTCAAGGATTTCCTGCTGCCGCGCATCCTCGACGTCGGTGCGAAGGGCGAGCCCGGCGAGGCCGGTGATCGGGATTGGCTCTGGAACAATTATTTCGATGTCATCATCGGTCCCCATCCGGGGCTTACGGCGAGCCAAAAGAAGGTCGTCGCCAAGGATTATGGGCTGGACCAGGGAAATGGCGTGCTCTCGGTTCGCTACGCTATGCTCTTTTACGTTTTGAAGCGCCTGGGTTTGCTTGGTGACGCTGCGAAACAGAGCGCACATACACAGCACATCGTAACAATAAACCGCAAGGAAACTGAAGCGGCGCTTGAGAAGGCGGAGCTTCAGCTATGAAGGACTGGGGGGAGCCGAGCAATGGCGGCAAGGCTTGAGGAGGTAAAGAACGGCGCGTCCGTGCGCGGTGTCGCTTCGGCGCAGCCTGTGCATGTGATTTCGGTCGACTGGATCGGCGACCAGGCGATCAACGTCGTTTTCCGCGATCATAACGGCGCTGTGGCCGAGGCTGTTCTTTACCGCGACGATGAGCACCGTCTCGAGGTCGAGCAGAACGGCCGACCGTGGTCGTTCGATGCCGACGGCGCGTTGCTGCGCCTGGTGACGGAAGCCAACCGCATCAAGCTGGCGCATTATTTTGACCCGTATCTGGCGATTCACACGAGTCTGGTCGATCCGCTGCCGCACCAGATCTCGGCGGTCTATGGCGAGATGCTGCCGCGCCAGCCGCTGCGCTTCCTCCTTGCCGATGATCCCGGCGCCGGCAAGACCATTATGGCTGGGTTGCTGATGAAGGAACTGATCGCCCGCAGCGATCTGGAACGCTGCCTCGTCGTTGCGCCGGGCAGCCTGGTTGAGCAGTGGCAGGACGAACTCGGCCAGAAGTTCAATCTCGAGTTCGACATCCTTTCCCGCGACATGATCGAGAACTCGCGGTCGGGCAATCCATTCAGCGATCGGGATCGGCTGATCGTGCGTCTCGACGTGTTGGCGCGCAACGAGGAGCTTCAGGAGAAGCTCATGAGCGCGCGCGAATGGGACCTGATTATCTGCGACGAAGCTCACCGCATGT
>JALHFU010000347.1:0-1852 GCA_022838525.1 Hyphomicrobiales bacterium
TGGCCGCTTCCGCGGTCTGCAGCTCGGCGGGCGGCGGCATTGGGTTTGGGGGGCGCCTCGAGCGCCCGAAGAAAACGCTCTGCATCCCGCTGCGAAAGCGAAACAGGCATGTCTTCCTCCGAGAATCGCAGTTCATCCTCGGGGATCACCTGGGCCTTCCGCAAGCGGTACTCGTTCTCGCTGAGCGCCTCGATGATGACGGTGGCGTTCGCGGCAGGCCAGTTGGTCAGGTGGACGTCCCCGACAAGCGCGTAGGGCGTGTCGACGCCGTATTGCTTGGTCGTGAAGTCCCAGATGAGATGATTCGAGCCCGATTCAACCGCGGATTTGGGAATGACGGCTCGCACCGTCCAGCCTTCCGCGGCCGTCTCGTCCGTCTCGACCTCGATGTAGCCCGCCGCCGTGAAGGCCGCCGCGATGTCGGCAAGCGTCTTCGAACCGCAGGGAACAAGGTCGAACGACATCGCGAGGCCTTCCACAAGACCGGACGTCGAAATCGGGGCGAAGTCCATCCAGCCCTGGGCGACCGGCGTTGCGAAGCTGATGTGGCGACCCCGGCCAGCGTAGGCGGCGGCGTCCAGCGCGACGACCGACGCATAGCGGCCGTCGGCGTCAGGCGTCTCGGTCAGCGACTCGGTCCAGAGGCTCGGCGGCTTGATCGCGTAGTCGTGGCCGGCCTCCAGGGCCGCGCCGCGCAGCACCGGGAAGGCGTTCGTGGCCGTGACAACGGCGCCGCCGGCGACCGCGACCTGCAGGATGCCCGTGCGCCGGGCCTTGTCCGCGGCGCTGTTGAGCAAGGTGATCGGCGAAACACTGCCCGGTGCCTGCGTCAGCATGAACTCCAGCGTCAGGCGGCGCGACGACTTCGTGCCAAGATCCGAAAGGTAGCCGAGCTGGACGTTCGCAGCCGGACCCTTGACCCGGATCACCGCCGCCGTGCGAACCGTGTCCGCGGCAATCCAGCCGTGGTCCGGGGCGCTGACGACGCTCCCCCCCTCGAACGTCACTTCGGCGAAGCTCGACTGGAACGTCACCGCCTTGTTCGCCGCGCACCGGAGCGTCCCGCCTACTTGGTGGACGACCGATGTCCCGTTCATCTGACCGCTCCTGCCGAAGGTCATCGTCCCGATTGAAACATCGGCGCCGTCGTGGATCCGCAGGAAGCCCGCGCCGCATTTGCTGGCCGGCGACGTGCCGTAGGAATCGCCCAGCGTCAAGCCGTTGGTGATGCTCAGCGTCGCGTCGAAGACGTCCAGCTCGCCGAACGAGACCGGCACGTTGTTGACGTCCCGGAACTGTCCGAGCTGGGAGCCGGTTCCGGTCACGACGACGCTGGCGTTGTCGACCAGCAAGGCGCCCTTCTTGACCGCGAATCCGCCGAATGCCGTGAAGGACGACCCCTCCAGGATCTGGAAGACGCCCTCGCCGTTGGCCTCCACGGACGCCTGGCCCGAGAATGCGACGTCGGTTCCGCGGAAGATGAACGTCGCCGCCGCGGGATCGGTGTAGGTTATATTCAAGGAGGACGCGGCGAGGGTGGAGTTGACGAACTCGTGAGTCCCCGCGCTTCGGTTGAATTCCCAGGGCCCGGACGTCCATGTCAGGTTCGTCGCGACGGTTTTGACGCCCTGGATGGTGCTTGAACCCCCATTCCCATAGTAAACCTTCGTCGGCGCCGTGAGCGTGCTGTCAACGGCCAGAAACGTCTTGTTGGCGCCGTCGAAAGTGAACTGGCTCACCGAGAGATCGGCATTCCTCAGCTCGGCGTCGTAGACGTAGATCGTCGAACTGTTGGTCAGACTGGCGTCGCCAAGCCTGAAGACCCCCTTGTTGCCGATGGCGTCGGATGCCG
>JALHFU010000348.1:0-1847 GCA_022838525.1 Hyphomicrobiales bacterium
TACATGCGCGAGCGCGCGTCAATCTGCTCGCGTGATAACTTGCCGGCCGCCACCTCGGCGTAAAAGCCTTCGAGATACCGGTACTGGTCGGCGATCATGCCGCCGACCGAGCCCCAGTCTTCAGCGGTCATCATCTCGCGCCCACCGATACCCAGCAGGTACTGCGTGATGTAGTTGTCCTTGATTTCCTGGCGCATCGCCTCGCGCCAGGCCGCTGCGTCAATGATCTTATCCGAAACCAGGTCGGACAGCGCGCCTGTCGCGTCGCTCGAAGCGCGCAGCATCCGCTCGAGCTGCGTCCGCACTTCCTGGTACGAGATAATCTTGCCCGTGACGGTGTCGCGGTAGCCGGAGCCATGCAGGCGCGGGTCGTAGATGAAGGGCATGTTATGCCTCCGCCTCCGGCTTGACGGCGCGCGCTTCCAGCAGGCCGCGATACTCCGGGTCCACGCGCGCGTCCCATTTGCCAATGGCCCGCGCGACGTCCGCCTCGGTGATCACGACGTCGCCGTCCTCTGAGGTGTAGAGCACGCCAGTTTCAGAAGCCTCAGGCTCGACGGTGCGGCGTACCACTCGCGGGTGCGCCGGCAGGCTATAAGTCACTAGCGGCTGCAACGCGCTCGCGCCGCTCGGCCATAGAGTGCGCAGACGATACCCGCGCTGCCAGTCCCACGTGAGGCGCACAATCGGCTCGTCCCGGAAGCGCTCGCAGGCGCGGAGGATTTGTGGCTGCGCGAGCAGTCTGTCGCGTGCGACCGTGTCCGCGTCGGTGAGAATGAGCTGCTCCTCGGTCGCCGTCCACTCGTCCGGGATGAAGCCCTTCTCGGCGTACAGTCGCCGGCGCTGCTCGGCGGTGAGCGTCTCCTCATAGCCCGGCCCTGCCGGCTGCGCCATGGCATTCACCGCGTCGGCGTAAGCGCGTATGGCTTGATAGCCCTCCAATTCCCCGGAGGTGTCGCGCTGGTCGAACTCGAACAGCAGCGTCGCCGGCAACTCGCGCTGCAGGTTGTCCTGGAATGCCAGCGCGAAGTCGAGGCCGCCTTTGCCGGAAGCCTTGAGCGCCTGCAATTCGCTCTCGCGTCCCGTCCCCAACTGCCCGGCGCTCACTGGCCAAAATTCTCGCGGGTCGTAGCCGAACGCCAGCGCGTAGCCGTACATGAGCAGATTCGTCCACTCGGTCATGTTGAAGCCTTCGGGTAATTGCGAGAGGGCCACGAGTTTGGCGTCCAGATCGCCGCCGAGGCGCGAGAAGAAAATGCTCAGTCCTGAATAGAACTCGCGCTCCTTGGCCGTCAGGCGCTCAGTATTCGCCTGCATGGCCGTCTCCCAGTCCTGCTCGTCAATCCCCGTGAGCAGCAGCAGCCCCTTGGGCATGGCCGCGAAAAGCATCTCGCGGTCGTGCCTGTAGATGGCTACCATCAGGATCGCCAGCTGTGCCGCGCGCATTACCGCGCAATAGCCGAGTTGGTGATACTCCTCCTGCGGCATCGGCATACTCACGGCGCGCATGTAGTCCGCCGCGCGCCACGATTGCGGCTTGCCGATGACCGGCTCGTAGCGCAACGGGGCCCCAGGGTCGCCCGTCAACATGCAGCGCGTCGAATCCAGGTGGTACAGCGCTCCGAGGGGCCCGTTGTCGCCGACGCGCGCGATCTCCGCGAGGGCGCCGATGTTCGTCGTCCAGTAGGCTTCAGACTGCAGGCCGATAAAGCGCCGCCACCCCGCACCGTCCTCGGCCTCGCGTAAGACGCGCTGAAACCGTCCGACCTGGTTGCGCCCGCCCGTCAGCGTCCAACCTCTGTTTTTGTCAATATTGACCACGCTGTTGACCACGCCGGCGAGCAGCG
>JALHFU010000127.1:0-9581 GCA_022838525.1 Hyphomicrobiales bacterium
ATCACGGCGCAGGTTCCCAGAAGTGCTACCGGCACCACCAGCGTCGGGATGACCGTGTAGCGGAAGTTCTGGAGGAACAGGAACATCACGAGAAAGACCAGCCCCATGGCCTCGAGCAGGGTGTGGAAGACCTTCTCGATCGAGGCGGCCACGAAGGGCGAGGTGTCGTAGGGGATGTCGTATTCGATGCCGGCGGGGAAGAAGGCGCCGAGCTCCGCCATCTTGGCGCGCACGGCCTCGGAGGTGGCCATGGCGTTGCCGGTCGGCGACAGCTGCACGCCGATGGCCGCGCTGGGCTGGCCGTCGAGGCGGCTGGCGAAATTGTAGCTCTCGCCGCCGATCTCGACGCGCGCGACGTCGCGAAGCCGCACCGAGGACCCGTCCGGGTGGGCGCGAAGCACGATCGCGCCGAACTCCTCGGCCGACTGCAACTGGCCGCGCACCAGCACGCTCGCGGTCGTCCTGTTGCTCTGGAGGCTGGGCTCGGCACCGATGCGGCCGGCGGCGACCTGCGCGTTCTGGGAGCGGATGGCGTTCATGACGTCGCTGGTCGTCAGCCCCAGCCCCAGCATCTTGTCCGGGTCGATCCACACCCGCATGGCGCGCGGGGCGGCGAAAAGCTGGGCGCTGCCGACGCCGTCGATGCGGCGGATCTCGCCGATGACGTTGCGGTTGACGAAATCGCCGAGCCCGGTCGCGTCGGTGGCGCCGTCGCTCGACCGCACCGCGATCATCATCAGGAAGCCGGCATTCGTCTGCTCGATGCGGATGCCCTGCTGCGTCACCGACTGCGGCAGCCGCGGCTCGACGCGGCGGACGCGGTTCTGCACGTCGACGGCGGCGTCGGCGATGTTGGTGCCGGGCGCGAAGGTGGCCGTTATGGCGAGGCGGCCCGACACGTCCGAGGTGGACTCGAAATAGATCAGTCCCGGGATGCCGTTCAGCTCGTCCTCGATGGGACGGGTGACGCTCTGGTAGATCTCCTCCGGCGACGCGCCGGTGTAGTTGGTCGAGATCGAGATCTGCGGCGGCGCGACGTTCGGATACTGGGCGACCGGCAGGAAGGGCAGCGACATCGCGCCCGCGAGCATGATGAAGATCGCCACCACCCAGGCGAAGACCGGCCGGTCGATGAAGAAGTGAGCCATGCCCCCGCCCTCAGTTGGCCGTGGGGGCGGAGACCGGGCCGGCCGCCGCGCCGGCACTCGCCGATTGCCGCGACCATTCGATGGCGGCGACGCTCGCGCCCGGCCTGATCTTCTGGAAGCCCTCGACGATGACGCGGTCGCCGGCCTGCAGCCCCTCGGCCACCACCACGCGGTTGCCGACCAGACGGTCGGGGCGGATCGGCCGCAGCTCCACCTTGTCCTCGCCATTGACCACGAAGACATGCGCCTGTCCGCCGGCGTCGCGCTGGATCGCCTGCTGCGGCACGGCGATGGCGTTCTGCTGCATGCCCTGCTCGATGGCGATGCGGACATACATGCCCGGCAGCAGGTCGCCCTCGGGGTTGGGGAAGGAGGCGCGCAGTATGACCTGCCCGGTCGTCTCGTCGACGGTCGCCTCCGAGAACAGCAGCGTGCCGCGATGGTCGTAGTCGCTGCCGTCGTCGAAGCGCAGCCGCACCTCGGCCTCGCCGGGGCCGACGCTGGTGAGAGCGCCGGCCGCGAAGGCCCGGCGCAGGCGCAGCAGCTCGTTCGCCGACTGGGTGAAATCCGCATAGACCGGGTCGAGCGCCTGGATGCGCGCGAGGCTCGAGACGTCGTTCGAGCTGACCAGCGCCCCTTCCGTAACCACGGCCCGGCCGATGCGGCCCGAGATCGGCGCCTTGACCTCGGAATAGTCGAGGTTGAGCTGCGCCTGCGCCAGATTGGCCTCGGCGACGGCGACGTCGGCATCGGCCTGCGCGAGCTGGGCCACCGCGTCGTCGAGCTGCTGGGAGCTTGCGATGTTGCGCTCGCGGAGCTCGGCCTGCCGGTCGGCCCGCTGGCGGGCGTTGAGCTGGGCCGCGCGCGCCCGCTGCAACGTCGCCTCCGCGCTCGCCATCTGCACCCGGAAGGGCGCGGGGTCGATCCGGTAGAGGACGTCGCCCTCGCTGACCTGGCTGCCCTGCTCGAACACGCGCTCGACGATGATGCCCGACACGCGCGGCCGGACCTCCGCGATGCGGGTCGGCGCGATGCGGCCGGGAAGCTCGTTGATCACCGGCAGCGCCTCGGGAGCGACGGTGACGATGCTGACGGACGCGGGAGGCGCATCCTGCGCGCGAGCCGGAAGCGCGGCGAGGCCGGCAAGGGCGGCGATGAGCAGGCAGGCGCGGCGCAGGGATGGCATCGGCGGTCTCCGTGGTTATGCGCGTGCGTTCGGAAGGGGATGGGGCGGCTGATATCGGCGATATAGCACAAGTCCGGCCGCCGGTATCGGCCGGCGGCGGCACATTCGCGCCGGATGGCGGATCGTAGCCCGACGAGGAGATGGATCACGCGCCTCACCTTCCGTCCGGCGTGCGCGTGCCGCCCCAGCTGTCCCTGACGGCGCGATAGTGCTCGCCGGGGTCGTGCAGCGCAACCGGCAGCCCGAGCCGGGCGGCGTTGAGATGCCCGACCGCCAGCAGGATGGCATAACTCGCCACGACGACGGCCCGCTCGGAGCTGGCGAGATCGATCTGGGCGCCGATCAGATCGGCCTGGGCGTTGAGGACGTCGAGCGTGGTGCGCTGGCCGACGCCGCGCTCCTCGATGACGCCGTCGAGGGCAAGCTGCGCCGCGGCCACCAGCTCGCGGTTGGCCGCCACCGCCTGCCCCGCGGCGACATATTGCGACCATGCCGAGGTCGCGGCCAGGCGGACCTGCTCGCGCGCCACGTCGAGCTCGATGCGGGCCTGCCCGAGCTCTTCCTTGCTCTGCCTGACCTGCGCCGAGGCGCCGCCGCCCTGATAGATGGGGACCGTCAGGTTGAGGCCGACGCTGGCGCTGTTGCGCGTGCCCGTCTCCGCCCCCATGCCGACGCCCGGCAGGCCGGAGATGTCGGTGTGGGAGGTGGAGACGCCGGCCGTGGCGGACAGGGACGGCAGCATCGCGCCCTCGTCGGCCTTGACCGCGAAGGATGCGGCATCGACCAGATGCTGCGTCGCGTGGATGGCGGGGTGGTGCCGGAAGGAGAGCGCCAGCGCCGCGTCGAGGGTCGCAGGCAGGAGCGCCCGCTCCGGCTCCGCCCGGGAAAGCCTTGCCGGCGCATCGCCGACCACCTGCCGGTACGACGCCTCGCTCGCCTGCACCTGGGCGCGCGCGGCGGCGAGCTGCGCGATCGCCGCCGCCTCGCTCGCCTCGGCCTGGCTGACGTCGGTGCGGGTGCCCTCCCCGACGTCGAAGCGCGAGCGCGCGGCGCGCACCTGCTCGCGCAGGAACTCGAGATTGCGCTCCCTGTAGACTGCGATCTGACGGTCGGTCACGACGTTCATGAATGCCTCGACGGCGGAGAACAGGATGTTCTGCTCGGTGTTGAGCAGGTTCGCCCGCGACGCCCTGACGTTCGCCTCGGCGGCGCGGACGTTGTTCGCCGTGCGGAAGCCGTCGAAGATGGCCTGATTGATGGTGACGGCGAAGGAGCTGGTGAACGTCTCCATTCCCGACTGGGACTGATGGTTCATCTGCCCCTGCGCGCCGATCGTCGGGCGCATGCCCGATCTCGCCATCGGCACGGTTTCGTCGGTCACGCGGACGCCGGCCCGCGCCGCATTGAGCGCGGGGTTGTCGGCATAGGCGCCGGCAAGCGCCTCCTTGAGGGTCGTCGCGAAAGCCGGAGCACTCCACGACAGCGAGACGAAAAGAGCGGTCGCAGCCGCCATCGCGAGACGCGGGGCAACGTTCATGGTCAGCTTCAACTCCGGAAAACGGGGGAAGGCCCTCGCGAGCCTTCCCGGGTTCCCGAGGGACATGGCACGCGCGGGCGTGCGCGGAAGGAGAAGGAGAAGAGGTCCGGCGGCGCGACGCCGCCGGACGGCACCGCTCAGAACCTGTAGCTGAGGCCGAAGCCGATCCTGTGCTGGTCGACCTCGAAATCGCCCAGGCCGATGCCGAAGTCGTCCTCGCCGAAATCGGAGTAGCGGTATTCGACGCGCGCCAGGAGATTGTCGGTGAAGGCGTGCTCGACGCCGGCGCCGACCGTCCAGCCGACAAGGGTCTCGTCCTGCTTGCCGAACGCAGCCGTGTCGACATAGGCATTGGCGAAGGCGACGCCGGCGGTGCCGTAGAACAGCGTCCGGTCGACGGCATAGCCCAGCCGCCCGCGCACCGAGCCGTCCCACTCCAGCCCGACCTCGGTGCCGGCGAAGGTCTCGTCGTTCCAGTTGTAGTTGATGTCCGCCTCGATGCCGTAGACGAAATCGCCGTTCTGGAGGTTGTAGCCCGCATGGGCGCCGAGGAAGCCGCCGTCGAAGTCCTCGTCCAGCCCGAGGAAGCCGTTTTCGAGCTTGGTCCAGGCATAGCCGCCCTGGGCGCCGAGATAGAAGCCCGTCCAGTCGAACGGCGTGTAGACGGCCGGCGGCGCAATCTCCGGCGGCTGATAGATGACGTCGGCGGCGATGGCGCCGGTGGCGGAAAGGGCGAATGCCGCGGTGAGGGCAAAGAGCTTCGTTTTCATGACCGTTCCTCGCTTCGAGTGCGGGGACGATAGATCAGTCAACAACTGATGACAATAACGAAAATGCCACACCTGCCGACTTTTGCATGCGAGGGATTCTCGCCACCCGACGTGTCGGACGGACGCACGGAGGCGCCGCGGGCCGGGCGAGCCCGGCGTGAAGGAGACGGGATCAGGCCTCGGGGGCCTCGCAATCGGCCTCGACGATCGCCTCGACAATGACCTCGAGAAACGACGCGACCTGACGCGTGTCGCGCGTGAGCGCGGGCAGCTGCAGCACGTCGCGGACGATGCCGATGCCGAGCAGCAGCGAGGCGATCATGGTCGCCCTCATCTCCTGCGGCGCATCGAGACCGAGGGAGATCGGGGCGATGAGCTCTTCGCTCAGCCGGCGGCTGAGAATCCGCGTCGCGGCCGGGCTTCCCATCGACCGGATCATGATGTCGAGAGGCCGGACCTTCTCGCGGTAGAGATCGGTCGACTGCGCGAACAGCTCGGCGATCGCCCGCGGCAGCTCGTCCTTGGCCAGGCGCGTCTTGAGCCTGCTGTGGCTGGTCGCCGCGTCCAGCGCCTGCGCGAACAGTGCCTCCTTCGAGCCGAAGCTCCGGTGGACATAGGCGACGTCGACGCCGACATCCGCCGCGATGTCGCGCAGCCCGGTGTTGTCGTAGGACCCCCGCGCGAAGCGCTGCATGGCGGCGGCGAGGATGCGGTCCCTGGTGGTCGGACGCCCCGATGCGCTGGCGCGGCGCCGGGGTGCCGCGCCCGTCGCGGCAGGGCGCGACTCCGCTGCGGCTGGCGGGTTTTCCGGCGTTTCGCCCTCCGCCGGCTCGCTCGCGAAGCTGCGGCCTTCCGCGTTTCCGGCGAGGAACATCTCGATCGCGCGCGGCATGAAGCTGCTGTCGACGTCCTCGATCGGAGGCTCGCCGTAGAGGGCGCGGCGCACCAGGGGCAGCACGGCCATGGCCAGGAAAATCTGCGAGCGCAGCATCAGCTCCTTGGTGTCCATGGCGCTGAACGGAGGGTCTTCGCGCAGCACGCGGCTGACGATGGCGGAGACGCGCTCGATGCCCGACCGGGAGCGCGCCGCGGTGACCGCGGGGAAGCGGCCGGCCTCCGCCGCCATGATGCGCTCGAAGGCGATGAAGCGCGGCTCGGTCAGCACGGCGACCAGCTTGCGGGCGAAGTCTTCCAGCCGCAGCGGCAGGGCGCCCTTGCGGACGCGCACGGCCTCCAGCTCGGCGATCTTGCGATCGCTGCCGCGCTCGACCGCCGCCAGGAAGAGGTCGTCCTTTCCCGGGAACCGCGCATAGAGGGTCCGCTTGGAGACCTGCGCCCGGCGCGCGACCTCGTCCATCGTCGTGCGCTCGTAGCCGAGCTCGACGAACAGATCCTCGGCCGCGGCGGTGATGCGCGAGGAGATTTCCCTCGCCGCCTCGGGAGTGGGCCTGCCCGCCTTGCGGGCGGCGGCCGACGACGGCCTGTCGTCATTTGTCACTTGCAACTCCTCGGCGAATATTTATACATATACGTACCATTCTTTGCCGCGGTTCCGGCTTCGAGTCCGGTAGACGGCTCCTTTTTTCCTTTTGACCATGGAAGCTCCATGAAGTCCAAACGCCTGACGCCGCACGACGATCGTTTTCCGCAGCGGCGATCCCGCGGGTCGCGGTGCGGGGCGGCGGCATGAGGAGCCGCGACGCCGCGCGCTCCGGCGCGGGACCGCAACCTTGCGCGGCCAGGCGCGTTGTGAAGGGCGGGGTCGGCGGGCACGATGCCGACGGGTCGGCGTGAAAAGCAAGAAGATGCGCCCGGCAAACAAGTTTCATCTCCACATCCTGCTCACGCTGCTGGCCATGCCGGTGCTGATCGCCGTGCCGTTCCTGTTCGAAACGGAGGAGATGCGCGAATTCTATGTGAGCGAGGGCGGCCCGGTTCAGATCCTCTCCGCCGCCGGCTACCTGATCGTGATGGTGACGCTGGTGCGGGAGATGTCGTGGCGGGCGCTGTCGGAGCGCTGGTATCTCGTCGCCATCCCGCTCGCCATGTGCCTGCGCGAGATGGATTTCCACGCGCATCTGACCACCTACAGCATCACCAAGACGTCGCTCTACACCTCCGCCGAGGTGCCGGCGGCCGAGAAGCTGTTCGGCGTGTCCATCTTCGCCGTGCTGGGCGCGGCGTTCTTCCTGCTCGCGAAGAATCACCTCGCAGCGTTCCGGCGGGGCCTGCGCAGCGGCGATCCGACCGCCCTCGGGATTGCGGCCGCCATCGCCTGCATGGTGGTCTCCAAGGCGCTCGACGGCGCGGCGTCCAATCTGGACTTTCTCGGGCTCGACATCGAGCTCACCTATCTTTCCGTCGCCGTCGAGGAAGTGCTGGAGCTCGGCGTTCCGATGTTCCTCGCAATCGCGACCTTCGCCGCCTTTCCGGCGGACCTCGCCGGGCACAGGCCGGCGGACACCGCCGGCCCCTACCGTTGACGTTCCTCGGGCCATAGCGCGGGGCCGGCCACGGGCGGGCTATCGCGACAGAAGGATGGGAATGCCGGGGTTGCCGAGCAGCGTCTGGGTCGCGCTGCCGAACACGAACTCCGTGATCTTCGGCTGCCCGAACGCGCCCGTCACGATCAGGTCAGCCTCGATCTCGCGGGCCTTCGCGAGGATGATCTCGCCGGCATGGCCGCCCTGCAGGCGCTCCAGGACGACCGGGACGCCGTAGCGGGCGAGATGGCGCGATATGTCGGTGCCCGGGTCCTGGCCGAGCAGGCGGGAAATCTTGGGCTCGGGCACGACGACGACGCGGACCTCGTCCGCCTCGACGAGAAAGGGCATGGCGTCGGAGATCGCCCGCGCCGCCTCCCGGCTGGCGTTCCATCCGACGACCACCTTGCGCACGGGCCGGTCGGCCGGCCAGGACGGCGGGACGAGGATCGACGGCGTGCCGGAGGCGAAGATGACGTCTTCCGAAAGGGTGAGCGCGCTCACCTGCCGCTCCGGCCGGCGGGACGAGCCGAGCACGGCGAGCCCGGCATGGCGGGCATGCAGCATCAGCGCCTCGCCGATCTCGCCGTCGCAGATGCGCAGCTCGCCGGCGACGCCGGACTGCGTCTCGGCCTCGTCCAGCAGCTTGCGGATGGCGGCGACGCTCTCCTGCTTGCGCTGGCGGTACGCCGCCAGCATGCTCTCGATGGCGCCGCCGCGGGCGAAGCCCGCATGCCGGTCGAGCGACGGCTGCTCGGGCACGAAGGCGACCGCGAGATGCGCGTTCCATCGCGCGGCGAGCGCCGCGCCGTAGCGAATCTGCGCGCCCTGCACCCCGGCGTCGGCGCCGTCCTGATAGGCGACTATGTCCTTCGGAGCCTGCATCTTCCGCCTTTCGTGTCGAGCTTCGATCTTCCGCTGGCAATCCCGTTCCGGGTTACAGAAGGAAAGCCGAGATTGCCAGCGCATTGACGATGGCGACCAAGGCCCATCCCTGTTTCATGCCTATTTCAGGAATGCGCGGAAGCGGCGGAGGGAGAAGGCGAACAGCGCCGAGCCGATCAGCGCCAGCATCAGAAGCTGCGGCCAGACCACGTCGATGCCGGCGCCGCGGAACAGGACCGCCTGCGACAGGATCACGAAATGGGTGTCGGGCGCGGCGAGCATGATGTTCTGGATGATCTCGGGCATGCTCTCGCGCGGGGTCATCGCGCCGGAAAGGACCTGGATCGGCAGCAGCACCAGCATCAGCAGCAGCCCGAACTGCGGCATGGTGCCCGCCACGGTGGCGAGGAATATGCCGAGCGAGGTCGAGGCGAAGAGCTGCATCGCCGCCCCGCAGAAGAACAGCAGCAGCGAGCCGTGGATCGGGACCTGCAGCAGGTACTGCACCACGACCGTGAGCGAAAAGGCGGAGACCGCGAGGATGACGAAGCTCATGGACAGGACCTTGCTCAGCATGATCTCCAGCGGCGTCACCGGCATCACCAGCAGGTGCTCGATGGTGCCGTGCTCGCGCTCGCGGATGAGGGCCGCGCCAGCGAGGATGATCGACATCATGGTGATGTTGTTGATGATGCCGGTGATGGCCATCATCCAGCCGCGGTCGAGCTCGGGATTGAAGCGCGCGCGCAGCGACAGGTCGACGGGCAGCTCCGCCGCGGCGCGGTAGCGCTGCAGGAACTCCGCGACCTCGCTGGAGACGATCTGCTGGATATAGCCGCCGCCGGTGAAGGCCTGCATCGAGCGGGTGGCGTCGACGTTGAGCTGGATCGACGGCGACTTGCCCGCCAGCAGGTCGCGCTGGAAGTTCGGCGGAATGTCGAGCGCGAAGGTGTCGAGGCCGTTGTCCATGCGCCGGTCCATCTCGGCGATGTCGATCGTCTGCGGCGGCATGAAGTAGGGCTGGTAGAAGGCCATCGCGATGCGGTTCGACAGCGGCGACTGGTCCTCGTCGACGATGGCGATGGTGGCGCGGTTCAGCGTCTCGGGCACCGACGTCGCGTTGGTGTAGACCGAGACGGTGAAGGTGAAGGCGATCAGGATCGACATGATCGGATCGCGCAGCAGGCCGCGCAGTTCCTTGATGCCGAGCTGGGCGATGTTCGACAGCATCGGTCAGCTCTCCTGCTTCTTCAGCAGCGCCACGCCGAGCCCGATCAGCACGATGGCCGCCGCGATCGCCGTCTCGCACAGCCGGGCGAGATGATCGGCGTCACGCGGCTCGTCGCGCAGGCACAGGCCGAGCCACTCGGGTAGGCGGATGAAGCTATCCACCCAGGTACGCTCGCTTGACATCCTCGTCAGTCCTCAAGTTTGCCGCGTCGTCCGCAAGCACCATGTGCCCCGTTTCGAGGACGCAGCCGTGATGAGCGGTTCGCAAGGCCATGCTGGCGTTCTGCTCGACCAGCAGGATCGTGACTTCCGTTTCGTGGTTGATCTGCGCGATCTTGCCGA
>JALHFU010000349.1:0-1833 GCA_022838525.1 Hyphomicrobiales bacterium
GGGCTGCCCGGCATCGTCATGGCGATCCACACCTTCGGCGAGTACCTGGACTTCCATCCCCACCTCCACGCCTTGGTCGCCGACGGCCTCTTCGCCCGCACAGGCGCGCGAGATGACGCGCACCAAGCTGGTGAAGGTCGTGGGGCTCAACGACCTCGACCCGTCCATGCGCCTCGTCAAGCCGCGGGATCCGATGAAGGCGCAGGTCGCCGTGGCGGAGCCGATCGGCATGATCCCGCCTGTGGCGGTCTTCTACGGATGGCGGGCCGTCGACTCCGAGGCGGCGGCGATCGAGCGCATCGCGCAGCCTGACTTCGACATGGACCGCGAGATCACGGTGAGCGGCGAAGGCATCGCGGACGCCGACGCGGATGAGCCCTTCACGCCGGCGAGATGGGTCGTCGCGCCGTCGGACACGCGCGGGACCAAGGCCGTGGTGCAGGCAGTGGCGGAAAGGCCGGGCATGCTCTTCGTCCGCGAAAACTCCTTGCGCGCCGTCGCGCTGTCGGCCTTGGTCAACGGCAAGCGCGCCCCGGTCTACAAGGCCAACGGCATCTTCATCGGCATTCCCGTGGACGCCGGCGAATCGACGATCGTGATTCGCCCGACGCTCTCCGCGCCCCACATCGCGGGGACGGCCGCCGCCGTGGCCTTCGTCCTCTTCTGCCTCGTCGCCTTCATCCGGGAGAGCGGATTTCAGCAGGACACGACGAGCCCGTCGTAGCCGACGCCGATGCCCTTGGGCGCGAAGAACGCCTCGAGGTCGGCATGGAGCGCGTGGCCGTTGTGCGAAAAATGGTTCGCGAAGACCTGCGCGTCCGGCTTCAGCGCACCGCAGGCCATCAGACGGTCGCGCACCTTCACCACCGTGTTCACGCCCATGTGGCCGTTCGCCACATCGGGGTTGGCAATCCCGCACGTGCAGTCGATGAACGCCGCGTCGATCCCCTGCCCCGTCAGAAGTTCCCAGGTCGCCTCGGGAGGGAAGCCCGTGTCGTTGCAGATCAGCACCTTACGCCCCCCTCGCGAGAACACATGGACGAAGGGCGATCCGCCGACATCGTGATTCGCCGCCAACGGGAGAATCCCGAGTCCGCCGTCCTCGATCCGCTTGCCATGCTGAAGCAGTTGCGGCACGATCCGCAGCTCCTCCAACCGAAACGCCGCCCCTTCCCCTGCGACTTCCTTCATCAGCCGGACGAAAACGGGACGGCTTCCGAAGACCTTGAGCGGCTTCGTCACGACGCTGAACCCGTCGCGGCGCCAGGCGAGATCGAGTGGATTCAGGTGGTCCGAATGGCGGTGGGTGAAGACGATGCGGTCGATCTTGCGCAGGTCGATGTTGAACGACGTCGTCTGCCAGAAGGCGTCGGGGCCGAAGTCGACCAGCGTGTCGTCGTCGATGCAGTAGCTCGTGCGGCGGCGCACATCCCTGCCGCCGCGTTCGCGCGCAATCGCGCACGTCTCGCATTCGCACCAGAGCGCCGGCATTGCCTCGGCGGCGGCCGATCCCAGAACGGTAATTTTCATAGCGGGTTCTTTCTGATTCTTAACATTTTTGTCTTACCCCCCGGCCGCCAGCACGTCGTCGATGATCTGCTTCATCTTCTTGTTGTTGATTTGGGTTCGGAATTCGACTTTGTAGCCGTCGATCTTCATCTGCGCGAAGAACTTTCTGGCACAGTCGATTTTCATCTGCTCCTCTTCGCGGAGCTGTTCCTTGTTCTCGACCGACTTGGTTTCGACAACCACGTTCAACTCCTTCAGTCCATCCCTGCGGCGGACGACGTACATGAAATCCGGACTGTAGGTCCCGCCCATGACCGTCGGGAT
>JALHFU010000128.1:0-15441 GCA_022838525.1 Hyphomicrobiales bacterium
CCTGCGTGGCGCCGACATGGGCGCGCACCACCGCCCGGACCGCCATGAAGAAGGGCAGGAGGGGAAAGCCGTCCTCGTCGTCGGCCTCGTCGAGATAGCGGTTCATCGCCAGATTGGCGAGGTCGGCCAGCCCGCGGTGCCACAGATCCATCAGCAGGAAAGCGAGGTCGTAGAGCACGTCGACGGTGGCGATGCGGTCGTTGAACTCGATGCAGTCGAACAGGCGCGGCTCGCCGTCGAGCAGGCAGATGTTGCGCAGGTGCAGGTCGCCGTGGCAGCGCCGCACCTTGCCCGCGGCCTCGCGCCGGTCGAGCGCTTCTGCGTGGCGGGCGAGGGCCGCGCGCAAGGCGGCGTCCAGGCCCTCGACCTCCGCATCCGTGAAGACATGGCTGGTGGCGAAGCCGGCCCGGTTGATGTCGAGCACGGCCGCCATGACCGCCGCGCCGCCGCCTTCGGGATGCGCGACCGGCGCGCCGCGATGGAAGCGCGCGATCATGCGCGCGGTGCGGGTCATCAGGGCGGGCGTCAGCGCGCCGGCCTGCGCCATGCGGTCGAAGAGCGCCGACTGCTCGAAGCGCTTCATCTCGACCACGGCGTCGACGAGCTCGCCGGCGCCGTCGAAGGCGAGCCCGCCGCCGGCCTCCCGCGTGATGCGGCGCACGCCGAGATAGAGGCCCGGCGCCGTCGGGGAATTGAGCTCGACCTCCTTGCGGCAGGCCGCGAGCCGCAGCTCGGGCGTCGAGAAATCGGCATAGGGCAGGCCGACCGCCCGCTTCATCTTCAGGACGCGGTCGCCGACGAGGAAGATCAGCGAGATGTGCGTCCTCATGGTCTCGACCGGCCCGGCGCCCGGAGGATGGGAAGCGGGATCGGAAAGAAAGGCGACGGCATCCGTCTGGTCGTCGAGGGTCAAGGAACCGGCCTCCTGGGGCATCGCATCGGGGCCCGCTTCGGGCTCAACGCGGCCGGGCCCCCGTCGTTGCAGGCTAGCCGCCGCCGCGCCCGGCGCGATTGATCGGCGTCAAGGCGATGCCCGACCCGGCTTCTACGCCGCACCGGGGCCGAGTTCTTCGCCCGCCACCTGCGCGCCGTTCTCATGCGCGGCCGTAGCGGGCTACGCGTCCTCGCGCGCCTCACGCCCCGAAAGCTGCTCGATGAAGATGCGGAAGAAGATGTGGTCGGAGTGGTCCGAGACCGCCGCCGTCACCGGCTTGAAGGCTCCGGGCTCCCACCAGTCGAAATGCCGGCTGAGCAGGAACCAGGCGTGATCGCGCTCGCGCTTGTGGCCGATCCGGTCGGGCAGCTCCTCGTAGCGGCCTTCGGCGACGACGCTCTTCCACTCGCGCCCTCCCCCGTGCTCCTCGACCAGCATGCAGACCTGCGGGTTGGCCCGCATGCAGTCGATCTTCCTGCCGGGCATCGAGAAGGCATGGAGGTAGTTTTCCGAATAGGCGAAGAAGATCGGCACCACATAGGGCTGGCCGTCGCCGGCGCAGGCCAGCCGCCCGAGCCGGTGCTCGGTCAGCAGCCGCGTGCATTCGAGCGTGCTCAACGAACGGACAAGCATGTGCGGCCTCCCTCTGTCGAAGGCGTCCGACGGACGGGCCGCTCCGCACTTCCGATTGCGAAGCCGGGCCGCGGCGCTCCCGTTCACGTCGGAATGATGATATATTCATTCAAGCGGCAACCGGCCGGCGCGTCCTTGACGCCGATCAAAACGGGCCGCCGTCAGGCTCCTCCCGATTTTGATCCGCGTCAATGAGAAAGGCGTCCGGACGGCGTTTGCTGCGCTCGTGCCGGATCGAGCCCGACCGGACGAAGCGGCGCGAACGAGGCGTTTCCCGACGCGAGCGGCGCGTGCGCGACCTCCGGGACCGGCGACGACGTCCGGCAGGGACGCGCAGCCTCCGGGCCTCCTGCAAGGCCCTCATGCCAAGGGTGCCAAGGGTCAAGGCGGCGCGTGCCCTTGAGGAAACCGTCAAGCACAAGGAGTTCAGCCATGGCTGAAGCCCCAGACAAACCGCCCGCACAGACCCCGTCCGGGAAGCCTCCCGAAAAGGTGCAGGAATGGACGCCGTTCGAAAGCCTCCGCCGCGAGGTCGACCGTCTGTTCGACGACTTCCGCCCCTTCGACTGGCGCCTGCCCTCGAAGGTGTTCGGCCTCGATGTGCCGCGCACCGCCCGCACCGGGTGGCAGGTGGCGCCGGCCGTCGACCTCGTGGAGAAGGAGGACGCCTACGAGATCACCGCCGAGCTGCCGGGCCTCGACGAGAAGGACGTCGAGATCAAACTCTCCGGCCGCACCCTCACCATCAAGGGCGAGAAGAGCGAGGAGAAGGAGGAGAAGCAGAAGGACTACTACCTGTCCGAGCGCCGCTACGGCTCCTTCCAGCGCAGCTTCCAGCTTCCCCACGGCGTCGATGCCGACGCGATCGACGCGTCCTTCGCCAGGGGCGTGCTGACCGTGAGGCTGCCCAAGACCGCCGAGGCGCAGCAGGCCGAGAAGGAGATCGCCATAAAGGGCGGCTGACGCCCTTCCCGACACGCCCGCCGCCGGCGCGCCGCCATCGACGCGCCGGCGGCGCAGGCCAACCCTGGAGGACCCGCATGGCTGGCACATCCATCACCGTCTTCACGCAGGCCGCGCAGCAGGCGCAGCAATGGGTCAACGAGCTCGCCGACGATCTCGACTGGACCGAGCGGCGCGCCTACCACCTCCTGCGCAGCGTGCTGCACGCAATCCGGGACTGGCTGCCGCAGCACGAGATGACCGACCTCGCCGCGCAGTTGCCGGCCCTGATTCGCGGCATCTATTTCGAGGGCTGGAGGCCGCTCGACACGCCGGTCGAGAACCGCAAGAAGGAGGACTTCATCGCGCGCATCCAGAGCGCCTTCGCGGACGACCGCCTGAACGACCCCGACGCCGCGGTCTCGGCGGTGTTCCGGCTTCTCGACCGGCATGTCTCGCGCGGCGAGATCGTCCAGGTCAGGAACGCGATGAAGAAGCCCCTGCAGGAACTGTGGCCCGCGGACTGACGCGATGTTCCGCGACCGGCAGGAGGCGGGGAGGAAGCTGGCGGAGGAGCTGACCAAGCTCGCTTTGCCCGATCCGGTCGTGCTGGCGCTGCCGCGCGGCGGCGTCCCGGTCGCGGCAGAGATCGCGCGCATGCTCGGCGCGCCGATCGACCTCGTCATCGTGCGCAAGGTCGGGGCGCCGGGCAATGCCGAGCTGGCGGTGGCCGCCATCGTCGACGGCGACCCGCCCGACGTCGTGCTCAACCACGAGATCGTCGAGGCATACAATCTCGACAATCCCGAGCTGCAGGCGCTGATCGCCCGCGAGCGGCCGGAGCTGGAGCGCCGCCGGCATATCTACCGCGCCCGCCGCAGGCCGCTGTCGATCCGGGGCAAGACCGCGATCCTCGTCGACGACGGGGCGGCCACGGGCACGACGATGCGGGTGGCGATCCGCGCCCTGAGGCGGCGCGCGCCGCGCGAGATCGTCGTCGCCCTTCCCGTCGGCCCGCCCGGCACGGTCGCCGAGCTGGCGCAGGAGGCCGACAGGGTGGTGTGCCCCAGCCAGCCCGTCCGCTTCCTCGCGCTCGGGCACCATTACCGCGATTTTCCCCAGCTCGGCGACGAGGAGGTCGTCGCCCTGCTCCGCAACGCCCGGCCGCCGAAGGGTCGCGCCGGCATCGTGCGCGATCCTTGACGCGCGTCAAGGAAGCCGCGAGCCTGACATGCTGATCTGCCTGCGGCCCTGGAAGGAGAGGAAAGATGCTCTTTAGGACGATCATGGTCCAGCTCGATCTGGACGCCCCCGTCGCCCCGCGCCTCGAGTTCGCCCGCGACATCGCCGGCCGCTTCGAGGCGGATCTCGTCGCGCTGGTGGTCGCGGAAGCGCGCATGCCGATCCCCTCGGACGAAAGCGGCCTCGCCGCGGCCGAGGCCTATCAGGAAAGCGTGCGCGCCATCGAGGACCGGCTCAAGGCCATGAAGGAGGAGTTCCTCGGCATCGCCGGCAACGACGAGCGCGCATCGTGGCGCGCCGAGACCGGCGACCCGACGCATGTCGTCGCCCTGCATGCCCGCGCCGCGGATCTGGTGGTGACGGGCTCTCCCGACGACACGGCCGACCTTGCGCGGACCATCGATCCCGGCACGCTGATCCTGGCCGCCGGGCGTCCGGTGCTGTTCGCGGCCGAGGGTCTCCAGCCGCTGCAGGGCAAGAGGGTTCTGGTGGCGTGGAAGGATACGCGCGAGGCGCGCCGCGCCGTGGCCGACGCCATGCCCTTCCTCACCCGGGCGAAGGAGGTGGTCGTGGCGGCCTGCGCCGAAGGCGACAGCTTCAAGGCGCGCGACGGCGGCGCCGACGTGGTCCGCTTCCTGATGAAGCACGGGGCCACGGCGCGCTCCGAGGTGCTGGTGGGGCCGTCGCCGGACGTCGCCGGCGCGCTCGCGGCCAAGGCCCACGACGTCGGCGCCGATCTGATCGTGGCGGGCGGCTACGGCCACAGCCGGCTGCGCGAGTGGGCGTTCGGCGGCGTGACGCGCTCGCTGCTGTCGGACGGCACGCTCCACCGCTTCCTGTCGAACTGAGGGCGCGGGGTGCGTCCGGGCGCGGGGCGATGTTGATTTCGCGCCGCCTCGCTCCCATCTGAGTGCGAAACCCGGGCCGCCGGTGACGGCCGGACGAAGACGGGACGATCCGCTCCGCAAGCAGCAGGCCGCGCCGGCATGCAGCCGCGCGGCACCTTCGCCCTTCCCTCCATCGCTCACGACCGGCGCGCCCCGACAGGAACGCAGGCACATGGACTTTCCACTGCACCCCCGGCCCGAGCTGGCCGAGGAGGACATCACGACCCATTCCGACGGCGACCGCCCCTTCGGCGAGGCTACGCCGCGCGAGACCGTGCGCGCGCATGCGGCCGGCCTCGAGCCGGACATGGCCGACATCGTCGGCGGCGACGAGCCCGGCCTGCCGGCCGCCCCGGCGCGGACGCCCCGCGAGGCCGAGCGCGACGCCGCGCCGGCGCGCGATCCGGTGCGCGCCTATCTCCGGGACATGGGCGCGAGCGAGCCGCTGACGCGCGAGCAGGAGATCGCGCTCGCCATCCGCATCGAGGCGGCGCAGGAGGCCGTCGTGGCGCGGCTGTGCGCCATTCCGGTGGTGGTCGAGGAGATCGCCGGCTGGGTCGAGGGCATCCGCGAAGGACGCCTCGGCGTCGCCGCCGTCTTCGCCACGCATGGCCCGACACATGACCAGCAGTCCGACGACGATGAGGACGCCGTCGCGGTTGCGGACGCGCCGGACGCCGACCTTGCCGCGCGTTTCGGGCATATCGCCGCCCTCGCCGTCGGCATCGCGGCGCTGCGGCGTGACCGTCCCGCCGAAGACGGCGACGCGCCGCCGCTGCTCGCCTCCCGCCTCACGGATTTCGCCGGCGCCCTCCCCCTGCCGCTGCGCGCGGACAGGGTGACGGCTCTGATGGAGATGATCGAGGCCGAGCGCAGGTTCCTGCGGACGGCGGAAGGCGACCGCGCGGCGCTTTCGGAGGAGCGCACCGGCCTGCCGCCCGCCGCGTTTGCGCGGGCCGCGGCGGAGGCCGCCAAGGCCTGGCGGCAGCTCAGGGCCGCGCGCGAGGAGATGGTGCGCTCGCAGCTCCGCCTCGTCGTGTCGATCGCCCGCAAGTATCAGGGCCGCAGCTCGCTCGACCTGCTCGACCTGATCCAGGAGGGCAATCTCGGCCTGATGCACGCCGTCGAGAAGTACGACCACCGCCGCGGCGTGCGCGTCTCGACCTACGCCGTCTGGTGGATTCGGCAGGCGATCGCCCGTGCCATGGCCGACAAGGGCCGCATGATCCGGGTGCCCGTGCACATGGCGGAGACCGCCGGCAAGGTGCTGCGCGAGCGGCGCGTCCTCGAGCAGCGCGACGGCCGCCGGCCGGACGCCGAGGAGATCGCCGGCCGCACCGGCTGACGCGGGCGCTGACGCTGGTGCAGGAGCCGACCTCGCTCGACCTGCCGGTCGGCGAGGACGGCGACGCCACGCTCGGCGACCTGATCGAGGCGCGCGACGCCGTCGATCCGCACGCGGCCGCCGAGGCGGGCGCGCTCAGGCAGGCCATCGCCCAGGCCCTGCGCGACCTCAGCCCGCGCGAGCAGCGCATCCTCGAGATGCGGTTCGGCATCGGCGGCTCGGCCGAGCACACGCTGGAAGAAGTCGGCAAAGTATTCGGCGTCACGCGCGAGCGTATCCGCCAGATCGAGGCGAGAGCGCTGGGCAAGCTCCGCACCACCCGAAAGTCACGCATTCTTTCGAGCTTCATCGAAGGCTGAGCGGCACAGCGACTATTAACCACTGCGCGGTTTCCGGCCGCTTCGATCCGCTTTCTTTCATGCGGCGGCGGATATAGTCTTGATATGGATCAAGAGCGTTCTTCTCCGGGAATCGGAGCGGAGCGCCCGGAATCCGCTGCCGCCGCGCATTGAGCCGCATGCCTTCTCCAACGAACGGTGAGCCGATGCCAGCTAGAGATACGCCTGGATTGCAGGAGCGCTTTCTTCAGGCCGTCTTCTCCCGCCGCTTCGAGGGCCGGGCCGGCTATCTGCTGGCGGCCGCGGCCGTGGCGGTCGCCTTCGCCGTGCGGGTGGCGCTGCAGGGCGCGCTCGGCAATGCGGCCATCTTCGCGCTGTTCGCGCCGGCGATCTTCGTCGCGGTGATCGCCGGCGGCATCGGGCCGGGCCTGTTCGCGCTCGCCCTCTCCCTCGGCGGCGCCTTCTTCATCGCCGGCAGCGACCCGAGCACCTGGCTGCAGATCGCGATCTTCGGCCTCGTCGGCCTCGCCATCGCCTGGCTGGCGGAGATGCTGCGCAGCTCGCGGCGGGCGCTCGAACGCAGCGAGGTCGAGATCAGGTCCCGCGAGGCGCATCTGCGCTCGATCCTCGCCACGGTCCCGGACGCGACCGTCGTCATCGACCGCGCGGGCTTCATCACCTCCTTCAGCACCGCGGCGGTGCGCCAGTTCGGCTACGCCGAGGCCGAGGTGCTGGGCCGCAACGTCAACCTCCTGATGCCGGAGCCGTATCACGGCGACCATGACGGCTACATCCGGCGCTATCTGGAGACCGGCGAGAAGCGGATCATCGGCACCGACCGCGTCGTGGTCGGGCGCAGGAAGGACGGCTCCACCTTTCCGATGAAGCTCACCGTCGGCCAGGCCAGCTCCGGCGGGGACATCTTCTTCACCGGCTTCATCCGCGACCTGACCGAGCGGGAGGAGACGGAGGCGCGGCTGCGCGAGGTCCAGGACGAGCTGGCGCGGCTCGCCCGCCTGAGCGAGCTCGGGGAGATGGCCTCGACGCTGGCGCATGAGATCGACCAGCCGCTCGCCGCCATCGCCAACTACTCGCAGGGCTGCGTGCGCATGCTCGACAGCCTGAACGACGCGACGGCGGCGCCCATCCGCGAGGCGCTGCACGAGACCGCGCGGCAGGCGCTGCGCGCCGGCGAGACGATCCGCCATCTGCGCGAGTTCGTCACCCATGGCGAGACGGAGAAGGCACGCGAGGACGTGCGCAAGCTGATCGAGGAAGCCGGCGCGCTGGCGCTCGTCGGCTCGCGCGAGCAGGGCGTACGCTCGATATTCGAGTTCTCCCCCGCCGCCGACGAGGTGCTGGCCGACCGGGTGCAGATCCAGCAGGTCCTCATCAACCTCATTCGCAACGCCATGGAGGCGATGCGCGACAGCGACCGGCGCGATCTGGTCGTGCGGACGGCCCGCGACGAGGCGGGCGTGGCGATCGAGGTGGCCGACACCGGGCCCGGCATCTCCGACGAGATCGCCGGGCGCCTGTTCGAGCCCTTCGTCACCAGCAAGGCGAACGGCATGGGCATCGGCCTCTCGATCTCCCGGCGCATCGTCGAGGCACATGGCGGCTCGATCACGGCGAGCCGCAACGAGGCGGGCGGGGCCACCTTCCGGGTGTCGCTGCCCGCGGCAGTGAAAGAGGCGGCGCATGCAGATTGACACCTATGTCGTTCATATCGTCGACGACGAGGAGGCGGCCCGCAAGTCGCTCGCCTTCCTGCTGACGACGATGGGATTCACCGTGCGCGTGCACGGCTCGGCGACGAGCTTCCTCTCCGTCGCGCCGGGGGTCGGCAGGGCCTGCCTCGTCACCGATCTGAGGATGCCGGACATGACCGGCATCGAGCTCTTGGAGAGGCTGGACGAGGCCGGCGCCATGGTGCCGGCGATCGTCGTCACCGCGCAGGGCGACGTGCCGATGGCGGTGGCGGCGATGAAGGCCGGCGCCATCGACTTCATCGAGAAGCCGTTCGAGGACCAGGTCCTAGTCAACGCCATCAAGCGCGCGGCCGACCGCCTCGACAAGCCGGAGGCCGTCGACGACGCCGCGACGCTGCGGGCGCGCCTCGACCATCTTTCCGAGCGCGAGCGGCAGGTGCTCTCGGCCGTGGTCGCCGGCATGCCCAACAAGACCATCGCCTACGACCTGAACATCAGCCCGCGTACGGTCGAGGTCCACCGCGCCAACGTCATGGCCAAGATGCAGGCGCGAAGCCTGCCCGATCTGGTGCGCATGGCGATCGCGCTCAATCTCGCCGAGCGGCGGGGCTGACAGCGGGCCGCCCGGTGGCCGTGCCGGGCAGCGCTGGAGCCGGTACGTAGATTCCCCTACGGACCCAACCGAATTTCGCTTCGGCCGGATTTGCGCGATTGATCGTCATCAGCATCGGGAGACGATCATGGCCAATCTGGAAACGCATCGGATACCGCCTCGTGCGGACAGCGCCCGGCCCGTCCGCGGGGAGATCTGCTCGCCCTTCGGCGCCAGCGCGCAGGCGCCCGTCTTCTTCCCCGCCGGGAAGGAGATCTACGCCCAGGGCGAGAAGAGCGGCAATCTCTACAAGGTCGAGTTCGGCGCCGTGCGCGTCTACCGCCTGCTGGCCGACGGCCGCCGGCAGATCTCGGCCTTCCACCTCGCCGACGAGGTGTTCGGCTTCGAGACCGACAGCACCCACCATTTCTTCGCCGAGGCGATCTGCGGCACCGGCATCCGCGTCCTGCGGCTGTCGTCCTTCCGCGACGAGCGGGCGGGCGAGCTTCTGCCGATGGCGCTGGAGGGGCTGATCAGGACGCAGGAGCATCTGCTCGTCCTCGGGCGGCAGAACGCCGTCGAGCGCGTCGCCGCCTTCATCGCCGACATGTCGGAGCGCCAGGGCGGGCTGCCGCAGGTCGAGCTGCCGATGTCGCGGGCGGACATCGCCGACTATCTCGGCCTCACCATCGAGACCGTCTCGCGCATCTTCACGCGACTCAAGCACAAGGACGTCATCAGGCTGCCCAACCTGCGCAGCGTCGAGATCGTGAAGTGGCAGGTTCTGCAGGAGCTGGCATCCTGACATCGGGGAAGATGTTCGGTTTGCCGGATAACGATTGCCGGACAATGATTGCCGGACAATGATTGAAAGGGTGGCCATGGCGGCCACGACCAGATGCAGTGGCAACCGATATCGACCGCCCCTTTCGACCGGGATCTGGAGATCGCGGTGATCGACCGCGACGGTGCCCATGCCCTGGTCTTTCCCTGCCGGCGCACGCCGGGCGCATGGATCACCTCGGCGACGGGGGAAAGGGTGCAGGTCTCGCCGACGCACTGGCGCGACTGGGATGGCGAAATACGCTGAAATCGCACCGCCGTCCGGCAGGGTGAACGCCGGCCGGCCGCTCAGGACGTCTCCGCCCGCTGCGGCTCGCGGGCCGCGGCCACGCCGCTGGCGATGACGATGGCGCAGCCGGCCAGCGTGAGCAGGTCGGGAAGGTCGGAAAAGACGAGATAGCCGAGGATCACCGCCCAGATGATCTGGCTGTAGGCGAACGGCGCGACGTCCGCGACCCGGCCGATGCGGTAGGCGGCAAGAACCGCGACCTGCGCCGCGATCCAGCTCAGCGACATCGCGCAGGCCGTGACGAGCTCGCCCATGCTCGGCATGACGAAGAAACTCGGCAGCGCGAGGCACAGGATCGCGAAACCCGAGAACGCCGCGAAGGCGAGCGTCGTCATGAAGGAATCGCCCTCGGCCTGCGTGACGCGCGTCAGCACCATGGCGAGCGCCCAGCACACCGCGGACCCGACCGGGAGAAGCCAGGCCGCATCCATACCCGACGGGTCGGGGCGCACGATCAGCACCACACCCGCCAGCCCCAGCACCACGCACGCGATCCGCAGCGCGCTGACCTTCTCGCCGAGGAGGGTCGCGGACAGGATGGTGACGAAGATCGGCGACACGAAGACCAGCGTGGTCGCCTCGGCGATCGGCATGCGCTGCACCGCCGCGATCAGCAGCCACGTCGCGCCGAGCATGCACACGCCGCGCACGATCTGGACCGCCGGGCGCGCCGAGCGTAGCCGCAGACGCTGGCGCAGCAGGATCGGAACGAGGATGACCACGCCGCCGAGATAGCGGAACCACGCCACCTCCAGCGGCGGCATCGCCGGCGCCAGCAGCTTGGCGAGCACGTCCGAGACGCAGAACGCCAGCATCGCCGCGAGCGCCAGCGCGATCTGCAGCGGGGCGATGCGCGACCCGCGCAAGGGTGCCGTCCGGGAGGGCGAAGACATGTCCATGAACGAGCCTCCCTGTCCGCGGCCGCGTCGTGCGAGCGCGTCCGGCCGGATCACCATGTTCAGGGGCGATGCCGGCGGATCAGCCGGCGAGCTTCCTGCGGATGCGGAACGCCACGCGGTCCTCCTCCTGCCGCAGGCCGAGCCGCCAGCGCTTGGCCGGCATGGCCGTGCCGGCGGCGGTGGTGTAGGGGCTGACCTCGAGCGTCCAGTCGTCGCCGCGCTCGTGCGTCAGCGAGCCGAGCGCGACGCTTCCGTCCGCGAAGTCGATGCGGCAGGTCGCCCCGGCCGGCAGCGCCGGAACCGTCCCCACGCCCGCCACCTTGCCCTCGTGCCCGGGATAAAGGTGCGTGTGGCTCGCCTCCAGCACGATCTCCATCAGAAGCCCTCCAGCGCCTGGCTGACGATGGCGTAGGTCGTCTCGATGTGCTCGCGCGCCTGCCGTTCGGCGCGCTCGCCGTCGCCCGCCTCCAGCGCGGCGAGGATTTCCTTGTGCTGCTCGTTGGCGCGCAGCGTCTGCTCGCGGTTGAAGAGCACCGGCAGCCGCAGGTTCCAGTAGTGGAACTGCGTGCGCTCGTGCATCTCGAGGAACAGCGGGTTGCCGGTCATCGCCACGATGGTCTCGTGAAAGATACGGTCGAGACGGTTGAGCTCGGCGCGGCTGATCGCATCGAGATCGTCCATGCCGGCGACGAGCTCGTGCAGCCGCCGCAGCCCCTCGGGCGTGGCTCGCTCGGCTGCGACCCGCGTGGCGTAAGCCTCGACCGAGATGCGCGCCTCGAAGATGAAGCGCGCATTGGCCGGGTCGGTGGCCTCGATGATCCAGCCGCGCCGCTGCCGGCTGACGAGCCCCTCGCCCTCGAGCCGCAGCAGGGCCTCGCGCACCGGCGTCCTGCCGACGCCGATCTCGCGGGAGATGTCGTCCTCGACCAGCCGGGCGCCCGGCTTGACCTCGAGCGAGATGATCTTGGTGCGCAGCAGGCGGTGGACGTCGGCGGCGAGCAGTGCCGTCCCCGTCGTCCGCTTGCCCGCTGCGCGCAGCCGCTGGTCCATGGCGTCGTTCCTCGTTTACCCGTGCAGCGCCAGGAACTGGCGGCTGCGTTCGTGCTGCGGCGAGGCGAAGAACTCGGCCGCTGGCGCGTCCTCCACCAGTTCGCCGCCGACCATGAACAATACACGATCGGCGCAGCCTTTCGCGATGGCCATTTCATGGGTGGCGATGAGCATGGTCTGGCCTTCCTCGGCAAGCGTCTTGATCGTTGCCACCACCTCCTGCGACAGCTCGGGGTCGAGGGCGCTGGTCGGCTCGTCGAACAGGATCACCTTGGGGTCCATGGCCAGCGCCCGGGCGATGGCGATGCGCTGCTGCTGGCCGCCCGAAAGCTGGGCCGGGTAGGACTCCGCCTTGTCGGCGAGCCCGACCTTCTCGAGCAGCCGGCGCGCCTTCGCCTCCGCCTTGTCCTGCGGCTCCTTCAGCACGTAGACCGGCCCCGACATGATGTTCTGGATCGCCGTCATGTGGCGGAAGAGGTTGAAGCTCTGGAACACCATGCCGATCGCGCGGCGCTGCGCGCTGACGGCGGCGTCGCTCATCTGGCGCAGCGCCGGGCCGCTTTCCTCGTAGCCGATGAGCTGGCCGTTGACGTAGACGCGGCCGCCGTCGATCTCCTCCAGATGGTTGATGCACCGGAGCAGCGTCGACTTGCCCGAGCCCGACGGCCCGAGGAGCGCGATGACCTCGCCGCTGCGCACCCGGAACGACACGTCCCTCAGCGCCGTGAAATTGGAGAAGATCTTGCGCAGGCCCGCGACCCTGATCGCGTCTTCCCGGTTCGTATCCTTGGCCATGACCGTCATCTCACCGGGAAGATCTTCTCGAGCGCCGTCTGGATCGCCGTGACGATGGCGGTCATGGCGAGATACCAGAACGCGGCCACGGCCAGGAGCTCGACGACGCGGAAGTTCGCCGAGTAGATGCCCTGCGTGATGCGCAGGAGCTCCAGGAAGCCGATCACCGAGGCGAGCGAGGTGGACTTGAGAAGCATGATGTACTGGTTGCCCGTGGCCGGGATGACGATGCGCGCCGCCTGCGGGATCACCACCCGGCCGTAGGTCTGTCCCCGGGTCATGCCGAGCGCCCGCGCCGCGGACTGCTGGCCCTTGTCGACGGCGAGGATGCCGCCGCGGATGATCTCGCTCATATACGCCCCTTCCGCGAGGCCGAGGCCCGCGACCGCGGCGATGAACGGCGTGATGACCAGCGGCATGCGCTCGTTGACGAGCACGATGTCTGTGAACGGGATGGCGATGTAGAGATACGGGAACATCGTCGGGAACGCGTTGTACCAGAACAGGATCTGGATCAGCATCGGCGTCCCGCGGAAGAAGTAGACGTAGACCGCGGAGACCGACGACAGGATCGGATTGCCGGAGAGCCGCATCAGGGCGGCGACCAGCCCGACGACGACCGCCACCACCATCGAGACGGAGCCCACCAGCACCGCGTTCCACGCCCCGATCAGCACCTCGCGGCTGGTCAGGTAGTGGAAGAAGACGTCGAGGTCGATGATGCGCGCCCGCGCCCCGGCGACCACGACGACGGCGAGGAAGAACAGCACGGCGGCGCCGAGGAGCCATGCTCCCCAGCGCCGGCGGCGAATGATGCGAACTTCGGGGAGTTCGGCAACCATACCGATCGACAAGCCTTCAGTTCCTCTTGCTGGCGGGCAGGTTGATGGTGATCTCCGGCAGCGCGCCGCCTTCGAGGCCCCATTCGCCCAGAAGCTTCACATAGGTCCCGTCCTCGAGCATCTCCTGCGCCACCTTCTGCACCGCGTCGCGCAGCGCCGTGTTATCCTTAGAGAAGGCCCACGAGGTGATGTACGGCGTCAGGATATAGTTGCCGCCGACGATGGCATAGTTGCCGGGCGCGTTCGACACGAAATAGACCAGCGCCGGGAAGTCGCCGAGATAGCCGTCGACGCGGCCGAGATCGAGCTGCGCGCGCGCATCGGGCGCCGACGGAAGCTGGTCGACGGTGAATTTCGGCTTGCCCGCCGCCTCGCATTCGGCGTTGGCCTTCTCCAGCGCCGCCATGATCGTGTTGGAGCCGAGGAGCATGGCGACGGTGTCGCCGCAGAAGTCGGCGATCGTCTGGTACTTCTCCTTGTCCGCGGCGCGCACGAGGATGCTGCCGCCCGACATCATGTAGTTGACGAAATCGACCTTCTCCTCGCGCTCCTCGGTGTCGCTGATGCCGCCGGAGGCGATGTCGAAGCGCTTCGACTCGAGGCCCGGGATGAGCGAGGCGTACTCGCCGTGGATGTATTCGAGCCTGAGGTCGAGCTGCCTGGCGATCTCGGCGAGGAGCAGGGCGCTCGCGCCGCTCACCTCGTTCTCGTCCGGCTTCTTGAACTCCACCGGCGGGAAGGTCTGTTGCGAGCCGACCGTCAGCACGCCGCGGGCGCGGATTTCCTGCGGCACCGTCTGCGCGGCGTCCGAGGTCTGGGCGGCCGCGCCCGGGGCGATGCACGCCAGGGTGCCTGCGGCGAGCGCGGCTGCAATCTTCCGTATCGTTCCCCTGATCCTTGTCATTGTCACATCTCCCATTGTGAATCGAGTGAGGTTGGCCCGGCTAGCGGGTGGCCGCCGACTTGCCGGGAATCCTGGACGGGTTGGGCCGGTCCGCGTTCGGGCATTCGGCCGCCGCCTCGTAGGTGTCGAGCACCGACTGGATGTATTCCTCGGGGAAGCCGTGATCCTTCATGCCCTTCGGAATGTGGTTCCAGTAGAAATGCGGCGGACGCATCGGGATGCCGGGATCGCTCATGCGATAGGTCCAGCAGTCGTAGGTCTTGCCGTCGTCGCCGATCACGGTGACGGAGCAGCGCTCGAAATCGTCGTAATCGTCCTTGAAATGCGTGTGCTCGTGCTCGAACACGATGCCGTGGCAGACCGTGCCCCACGCGTCGGCGCAGGTGTTGTTGAAGTGGCACCAGCCGCGGTCGGTGCGGTCGCTCGCCGCATGGAAGGTCAGCCGGTGGTTCGGCGCGACCGCATGCACGATCTTCCTCGCATCGGGCATGTAACGCCGCAGTTCGGCATCGTCGAGCCACGTGCAGTATCCGAAATAATACATCCTCAGTCCTCTGCTTGAAGTGGGTCCGCCGCCCGTTCCCCGGCCGTCCGGCCGGTCATCGGCATGCGACGTTCATTCTCGTATATGATTTCATATACGAGATCAAGACCGCTTCAACCGTGACCGGCGAGGCGCTTCACGGCGTCCTCGCTGTCCATGGGCGAAGGGGACGTACGGACCTCCAGCACGACGCCTGCCTGCCGGGCGGTGTCGAAGTAGCAGAAGCCGGAAAGGTCCTGGCGCCGACCGCGGGCGATCACCTCGAGCCCGAGCGCGCGGCCTTCGGCCTCCGCCGCGTCGCGGTCCGGCACCTCGAAGCCGAGATGGTAGACGCCCTCGCCGTGCTCATCGAGGAAGCGGCGCTGCGGCGAATCCTGCCGGTCGGGCTGGCACAGCTGGATCTGGACGTTCTGCAGCTGCACGCATTTGTAGCGCATGGCGTCCGACGCTTCCCGGTTCGGGACTTCGAACTCCAGATAGCGGCCGCCCTTCGGATAGTCGAACCACGGGCCTATGCCGATCGACTCGTAGTAGGCGACCGATTTCTCCAGGTCGTGAACGACGATGCAGATGTGATGCAGGTGGGTGAAGAGGGCCAAGTTCCGTTCCTTTCCGGCCGGACGCCGTCGCGGCGGATCGCTCCCGCCTTC
>JALHFU010000350.1:0-1827 GCA_022838525.1 Hyphomicrobiales bacterium
GAGGGCCCGTTGCTCCGCAATGGAAAAGACCTCGCGGAGGATAATTTCGTAATATTCGGGAACGATCTGGATGATGACGGCCTCGATGGCCCGGCTGACCTGCCGGGAGGAGACGAAGACCTGGCTGAGCACCACGAGCACGGCGAGGCACAGGGGGATCCATGCGAGCACGCCGTAAAAGGCAAGCGTGGCAGCCGTCTGGAGATCGCGGTTTCTCATGAACGACAGGACGGAAAACCGCAGCACCACTGCGGGGGTGATCCAGCGGTCGCGGTACCGGGACGTACGGCCTGTCGCATGTGAAGTCAAGGCGGCTCCTGGGGAGGGAACGATTGGGCAAAACAGGGCTTGATTATAGGGCCGCATCCTCTGAAAATCAACGGCGGAGCCGGACGGAATGCCCCGTCGGGCGTCGTTGACAGGCGCCGGGTTTTGGTGCTAAAGGGTGGAGCCTGCGGGGGGCACGGGCCCCTGATCCCTGCAGGCAGACAGGACAGGCGGGAGGGCGAAGGACCCGGCGGCATGATCAAAACCTTCTTTCTGAACCTTTCGCTCAATAAGAAACTCATCCTCATGATGCTGGTCATGACCGCGGTCCTCCTGGTCACCCTGATCACGATCTACTGGCAGTCCGAGAAAAACCTGTTGGCCCAGCTCGAGAGCCAGACGGCCGAGCTGGCGCAGGCGGTCCAGTTCGGGCCGGTCGATCCGGAAGTACGTTCCGGAGTCGAGCAGGAGATGGTGCTCCCCGTGGGCGAGGGCCACGAACAACCTCTCGAAGGGGATCACCTCTCCATCGATCTCCACGGTGACGCCGAGGTCGAACCAGTCGGCATCGGTGGAGTCTGTGGCGGAGACGCGAATGATCGGCGTGGACTCCGAGTGCCGGTACTCGCCGGGCGTGCCGATCACCTCAACGACGACGCCCTGCGCCTCGAGGTCCGGCACCGTCTGCTGCGTGAAGATTGCGACGATGACGCCGCTCATCTCCGCCCGCGGCGCCGGTCCGGCGGCCTCGGGGCCGGCGCGCAGGGCTTCCGGCAGCCGCACCTCGCGCAGCAGCCGTTGCTCCGCGAGGTGGTCGCGCGCCGGGCCGCTGTCCCCGGAGAGCGGGACCCGGCGGAACCCGCCCCCCGACTCATACAGGAAGGCCCATTCCAGGGTGAGGGACCGGGGGTTCGCGTAGGTGAGCCGCAGTGCCAGACGCGGCGGCGCGACGGTGGGCAGCTCCAGCGACCCGTCACCGCTGCGCACCGCCACCACCCGACTCAGGGCGGGGTAGTACTCGGCGAGGAACCGCTCGACGTCCGCCGCCGGAATGTGGAGCTCACCCGCGCTGAGAAGCCCGGACGCCTTCGGGGTGAGGGGCCGTCCCAAGGGCGCGAGGACCAGGCCGGGGGGCCCCGCCGGCTCTCCGAGGTCAACGGCGACGCCGTGGGCCGGCCGGCCCACGAACGTGACGCGTCCGGCGCCGTCGACACCCGGCACGTCCACGACCGTGGCGGCGGTGACGTTCCCCCGGGCGTCACGCCGGAGCTCGAGCGCGACGACGGCGGGATCGTCCGCCAGGGTGACGCTCCCCGCGGCGGCACGGGCGTCCACGAAGGCCACCCCCGCCTCGGCGGCGCCGCGGAGCAGGGGCCAGAGGGCGGGGCCGAACTCGTCGAGGTGGACGGCCGGCTCCCCGTACGCGTACCCCGCCGAGGGCAGGTGCGCCTGGTGGAGCAGGTGCAGCGCCTCGCGGTGTGCCCGGGACTGGTGCGGGTGCCGCCACGAGTACGACAGCTCGCGCCAGCCGATGCCGCTGCGCACCCATCCCCTCCTCCC
>JALHFU010000350.1:1895-3436 GCA_022838525.1 Hyphomicrobiales bacterium
GCCGCCCTCGTCGAAGAGATCCACCAGCCGGCGCTCCCACGCGGGCGGGCCATCCGGCACCGCGGCCCTCGTGCGCGACGCGCCTGGCGCGAGCTCTGCGCGCGCCGCGATGAGGATGGCCGCCACGTGCTCGCAGTTCACCGGCCGGGGACAGGTGCACCGCCCCGCGCTCCGGACTCCCGTGCCGCCCCCGACGTGCACGAGCGCCTGCCTGGGTCCGGAATCATCGTGGACCGCCGCGAAGAGCACCCGATGACCCGGATCGGATGTCACCCAGCGCACCCGGCCGGCGCGCGCGAGCGCAGCGCCCCGGGCGAAGTTGGGGGCGCCGACGACTGCCCGGATCTCCTGCTCGTTCGGCAGGTCCGTCCAGGTGCGGGGCGCGGGGAGATCGGGGTGCGCGATGGCCATGGTGTCGAGGGTAGGCGAGGCCACCGACACGAACGGGGGGCACTCCGGCGAGGCACGTCTGTCGCCGCTGCGGCCGTGGTTGGGGGAGTGCCGCGGGCGTGGTGGGGGTGAGTGCCACCCGAGACCTCGACGACGGAGGCGGTGAGTGCCGCGGGCGTGGTTGCCGGGCACGTGAATCTGGCTCGCCTCCGTCACCACCCTCACGTCCCTGGTGGATGTGCCATTCCCGGTCGGCGGGACCGGCGGCCCGGTTCCACGCCCGGGCACAACCAGAGGCTGGGACGCTGTCCTCATGGCACGCACCGAGCGAGCGCCGCTGCTTGATCCCTTCGCCGAGCCCACCGCCCGGGTCACCCCCGGCTTCATCGCGGTGCTCGCCCTCACGAACCTCGGGATCTGGACCGCCTTCTTCACCCCGATCCAGTTCCTGCTCCCCCTCCAGGTCGAGGCCATCGACCCGGTCGGTAAGGAGGCCAGCCTCGGCGTCGTCGTCGCGGTCGGGGCGCTCGTCTCGCTCGTGGCCTCGCCGCTGGCCGGCGCGCTCTCCGACCGCACCTCCTCCCGCCTCGGACGACGCCGCAGCTGGGTGAAGTGGCCCACGCTGGCCGCCGTCGGGGTGCTCATCCTCGTGGGCGGCCAGACCACGATCGGCGGGCTGGTGCTCGGCTGGGCTCTCGGCCAGCTCACACTGAACGCCTCCTACGCCGCCGTGACCGCCATGCTGCCGGATCAGGTGCCGGTCGCGCAGCGCGGCACGGTCGGCGCGGTGGTGGGCGCCGCGCAGCCCCTCGGCGTGATCGTCGGGTCGCTGATCGCGACGCTGGTCCCCGGAGACAACACCGCACCCACGGGGCAGAGCGCGCGCTACGTCGTCGTCGCCGTGGTGGTGGCGCTGACGGCGGTGCTGTTCGTGGCCCGGATGCGGGATCCGCGGCTGCCGCGCGAGCGGGTGCCGGCCCTGCGCCTCGGGCCGTTCGTGCGCGGCTTCTGGGTCGATCCCCGCCAGCACCCGGATTTCGCGTGGGTCTTCCTCACCCGCTTCCTCGTGATCCTGGGGACGGCATTCGTCACCACGTATCTGCTCTACTTCACGCGGGACGTGCTCGGCCGCTCCCCGGAGGAGGCGGGCA
>JALHFU010000129.1:0-9384 GCA_022838525.1 Hyphomicrobiales bacterium
CGCCGCCGACGTCCTCGATCTCGGATGCGATCTTCCACGCGCTGCGGCCGCCCGTGCCCTTGAACGCCATGTGCTCGAGAAGATGGGCGAGCCCGTGCTCGTCCTCCCGCTCGTTGCGCGCGCCGGACTTCACCCACACGCCCAGGGCAACCGACTCGATATGTGGAAGGGTTTCCGTGGCGACCGTCAGGCCGTTCGACAGACGGCTTACCTCGACACCCATTTGCACTCAGCTCCCCGAACGCGCCTGTACCGGCTTCGATGCCGCGCCAGAGGCCACCCTCGTCAGCCGGCTGATATGATCTTCCACCATTTTCGGGTCGGAGGGAAGCACCGTGTAACGCTCCTCGCGCTCCATCAGGTCGCCGAGCCACGCCGGCAGCGCCGGGCGCGTGCCGCAGGCCGCCTCCACCGCGGCCGGAAACTTGGCCGGATGCGCGGTGGACAGCACCACCATCGGCGCCTTGCCGCGCCGGGTCTCGCGCGCCACCTTCACGGCCGTCGCGGTGTGGGGGTCGATCAGGTAGCCGGTGCCGGAAAGGACCGAGCGGATCGTCGCCGCCGTCTCGTCGATGGTCGAGCGGCCGGCGTCGAAATCGCGGCGGATCGCCTCCAGCGTGCCCTCCGGCACCGCGAAGCGCCCGGCCTGCTTCAGCCCCTGCATGGCGCGCACGACCGTCTCGGCGTTGCGGCCCGACGCCTCGTAGATGAGGCGCTCGAAGTTGGACGACACCTGGATGTCCATCGACGGCGAGGTGGTCTCGACCACGCCGCGCGTCTCGTAGACGCCGCCCGAAAGCGTGCGGGCGAGGATGTCGTTGTCGTTGGTGGCGATCACCAGCCGCTCGACGGGCAGGCCCATGCGCCGCGCGGCGTAGCCCGCGAAGATGTCGCCAAAATTGCCCGTCGGCACTGTGAAGGAGACCGGCCGGTCCGGCGCGCCGAGCGACAGCGCCGAGGAGAAGTAGTAGACGATCTGGGCCATGATGCGCGCCCAGTTGATGGAGTTGACGCCGGCGAGCGCGACGCCGTCGCGGAAGGCATGGCGGTTGAACATGCCCTTCACGATATCCTGGCAGTCGTCGAAATTGCCCTCGACGGCGATGGCGTGGACGTTGGCCGCGGTCGAGGTGGTCATCTGCCGCTGCTGCACCGGCGAGACGCGCCCGTGCGGGAACAGGATGAAGATGTCGGTGCGGTCGCGCCCGGCGAAGGCCTCGATGGCCGCGCCGCCGGTGTCGCCGGAGGTGGCGCCGGCGATGGTGGCGCGCTCGCCGCGCTCGGCCAGCACATGGTCCATCAGCCGCGCTAGAAGCTGCATCGCCACGTCCTTGAAGGCGAGCGTCGGGCCGTGGAACAGCTCCAGCACGAACTCGTCCGGCCCGGTCTGGACCAGCGGGCAGACCGCGTCGTGGCGGAAGGTGGCGTAGGCCTCGCGCACGATCGCCGCGAAGGTCCGCTCGTCGATCTCGCCGCCGAGGAACGGGGTCAGGAGCCGCACGGCGAGGTCCGGATAGGAAAGCCCGCGCAGGGCGCGGATGTCGTCGTGGTCGAGCTGCGGCCACTCCGCCGGCACGTAGAGGCCCCCGTCGCGGGCAAGCCCGGCAAGAAGGACATCGCGGAAACCGAGTTCGGGCGCGCTGCCCCTGGTGCTCACATAGCGCATGATATGCCGTCCCGTTGCGCGGCCTGCGGCGCGGTCTTCGAAAAACCGCAATCGCCCGGTCGCCTTTTTACTGCGGCGTTGGTATAGAACGCCAGCTTTGCATGAGGGAAGTGCGGTTGATGGCATTTGTTCGGGAGTTTGTCCGCTCGAAGCGCGCCGGCCTTTCGGCGCTGGGCCTTGCGCTCGCGCTGGCCGGCTGCCAGTCGGGCGATACGCTCGGCGCGCTCAACATCGGCGGCGGAGGCGGCGAGCAGCGCCAGCCGCCGGCCGGACAGGAGACGATCACCGTCCAGGAACTGCTGGCCTATTGCCCGGCGATCTCGCTGTCGGCCGACAAGGCGGTGCTCAACTCCTACCAGCGCGGCGGCGACGGCGATGCGACCAAGCTCGTCTATCGCGCCGGCATCACCGACACGACGCGGAGCTGCAACTACGGCGGCGGCACCATGGCCATGACCATCGGCATCGCCGGCCGCGTCATTCCCGGCCCCGCCGGCACCACCGGCCCGGTGCGCCTGCCCATCCGCGTCGCCGTCTACCAGGACACCGCCGAGATCTATTCGCAACGCTTCGAGCACGAGGTCATGGTCGGCGACACGGTGGGCGCGACGCAGTTCATGTTCGTGGACAAGAGCTTCTCCATGCCCAACCCGACCTCGCGCAACGTGCGCGTCATCGTCGGCTTCGACGAGGCGGCAAGGCGATAGGGCGGTCCCGGGAAAGGTGCAGGCACTTTTCCCTCCGGAGTTGCCGACAAGCGGGAAGAGGCGGCTCACGCCCCGTCCGACCATTCCGACAGCGCGCCGACCACGGCGGGAAAATCCTTCCAGCGCCGGATGACCGTCTCCGCGCCGGCTTCCGTCAACAGGTCGGCATGGCCGGGGTGGGTATGCGACGCGCCGGTGAAGCCGATGACGCGCATGCCGGCCGCCCGCGCGCCGGTCACGCCGTGGACGGAGTCCTCGATGACGAAGGTTTCCCGCGGGTCGGCTCCCATCGTCTGCGCGGCGTGGAGGAAGACGTCGGGCGCCGGCTTCGGCCGGCCGGAAGGCATGTCCGCGGCCGAGAACACCGCGCCGTGGAAGAAGGGCAGGAGCCCGGTGCGCCTCAGCGTCGACTCCAGCCGCGCCGTACCCGAGTTCGAGCAGATGCAGCGTTTGCCTCTTACCCACATCACCGCCTCGCGCGCGCCGTCGATGGCGCGGACCTCGCGGGCGAGCCTCTCGTCCACCAGCCGCTCGGCCTCCTCGATCAGGCTCGCCTGGAACAGGCGCTGCGCCTCCTGCTCGATGCGCAGCAGGATGTCCCTGAACGTCAGGCCGGAATAGGTCCGGGCCAGCTCCTCCGGCGTGATCTCGTAGCCGGCGGCGCCGAGAAGCTCGGCCTCCACCCGCGCGGCGATGATCTCGGAATCGGCCAGCACGCCGTCGCAGTCGAAGATGACGAGGTCGGGTTGCGGCATCGGGAAGGTCTCTCCGTCGGGGAACGGCCATCGGGCGAAGGCGCGCGGGATACACCATGCGGGACCAAACGGCAAATCGCGCGCGCCATGGCGGAAGGGGTGGCCCGAAGAGCCGGATAGGGGGCGGTGCCGGCTCTGCCGACAGAAATACCCCGCATCGGCCGGTCGGGCTTCATTAAAAATTTACGCAGAAAGGTAACCATAACCGCGAGTTAAGAGTAACCCGCGTTCCCGGTGTACCCATGCGTTCCCCCATTTCCGCCCTGCGTCATCTCGACGGCCTCTCCCACGCTGCGCCTTCCGCCGAATGGCTCGACACGATCCTCAAGGGGGATTGCGTCGCCGCGCTGGAGCGCCTGCCGGAGAAATCGGTCGACGTCATCTTCGCCGATCCGCCCTACAATCTGCAGCTCGAAGGCGACCTGCATCGCCCCGACCAGTCGAAGGTCGACGCGGTCGATGACGAATGGGACCGGTTCGACAGCTTCGCCGCCTATGACGCCTTCACCCGTGCCTGGCTCCTCGCCGCGCGCCGCGTGCTCAAGCCCAACGGCACGATCTGGGTGATCGGCTCCTACCACAACATCTTCCGCGTCGGCGCCATCATGCAGGATCTGGGCTTCTGGATCCTGAACGACATCGTCTGGCGCAAGACCAACCCGATGCCGAATTTCCGCGGCCGCCGCTTCCAGAACGCGCACGAGACCATGATTTGGGCCTCGCGCGACCCGCAGGCCAAGGGTTACACCTTCAACTACGAGGCGATGAAGGCGGCCAACGACGACGTGCAGATGCGCTCGGACTGGCTGTTCCCCATCTGCACCGGCGCCGAGCGGCTGAAGGACGAGAACGGCAACAAGATCCATCCGACGCAGAAGCCCGAGGCGCTGCTGGCGCGCGTGCTCCTGTCGTCGTCGAAGCCGGGCGACGTGGTGCTCGACCCGTTCTTCGGCACCGGCACCACCGGCGCGGTCGCCAAGCGGCTGGGCCGCCACTTCGTCGGCATCGAGCGCGAGCAGGCCTATATCGACGCGGCGCTCGAGCGCCTCGAAAGCGTCGAGCCGCTGGAGATGACCGCGCTCAAGATCATGACCGGCAAGCGCGCCGAGCCGCGCGTCGCCTTCTCGAGCCTCCTCGACAACGGCCTGATCAAGCCGGGTGCGGCACTCTACGACGCGCGCCGCCGCTTCCGCGCCGAGGTGCGCGCCGACGGCACGCTGGCCTGTGGCGACGCGGTCGGCTCCATCCACAAGGTCGGCGCGCTGGTGCAGGGGCTCGACGCCTGCAACGGCTGGGCCTTCTGGCACTACGAGCGCCACGGCGGGCTGATGTCGATCGACGAGTTGCGCCGCATCGTGCGCCTCGGCATGGAGCGCGCCGGCGGCTGAGCCCGGAGCGATCCAGGAAAGATGCGAAGCGGCTTTCCGCCCGGAACTGCGGAAAAACTCTAGAGCCCGTAGGCCGCGAGGTCGCGTTCGAGCGTCCCCGCGTCGCTGAACAGCAGGGCCTGCCAGCCGGCGACCTTCGCGCCCTCGACGTTCTTCGCGCTGTCGTCGATGAAGAGGGTGGCGTCCGGCGTCAGGCCGAAGATCTCCGCATGCAGGCGATAGATGGCAGCGTCGGGTTTCAGCACCCCGACCGCGCCCGATACCGTCACCCCGCGCGGCAGGCCAAGGAACGGATAGCGCGCCTGCGCCTCGGCGAAGGTGTCGGCGGCGAAGTTGGTCAGAAGCGTCACGTCGTGGCCGGCCCCGACCAGCCGTTCGAGGATGGCGACGCTGTCGTCATAGGCGTGCGGCACCATCTCGGGCCAGTGGCGGCGAAAGGCGCGGATCAGCGCCTCCTCCTGCGGATATCGCTCGATCAGCAGCGCTTCGGCCTCCGGCCATGGGCGGCCGCGGTCCTGCTCGACGTTCCAGGCGGGCGTGCAGACCTCGCCGAGGAACCACGACCGCTTCGCGTCGTCGGGGATCAGGTGCAGGAACGGCAGTTCGGGATCGTAGTGGAGCAGCACCTTGCCGATGTCGAAGACGATGTGGCGGACTTCGCTCATTCGCTCTCCTCGCGCGCCGGGCGGGACCGGAAGATGCCGGGCACCGCCGCCTCGATGGCCTTCTTCATGACGGTCGGCAGGGCCTCGCCTGCGATCGCCTCCGGTGGCGACCACCACCAGCCGCCCGGAACCCGGACGTCGGCGCCGTCGGCCCGCCAGACGTCGAGCGTAAGCTCGAAATGGGTGAAGACGTGACGGATCGCGCCGGCCGGCTGCCACGGGGCGGGGAAGGGGGCGGCATCCGTCCCGGTTTCGCCGTCGGCCCGCGCGGTCCAGCCGCTCGTTGGCGGCTCGGCCATGCCGGCGAGGAGGCCGCTGCCCGGCCGCTTGCGCAGGAGCACCGCGCCGTCGCGCCGGACCGCGACGTAGGCCGCGCCGCGCCGGAGCGGCTTTTCCCGCTTCGGCGCCTTCACCGGGTAGCGCTCGGGATCGCCCCCGGCCAGCGCCGTGCAGTCCTCGTTCACCGGGCACAGCATGCATTTCGGACGCTTCGGCGAGCACAGCGTCGCGCCCAGATCCATCATCGCCTGCGCGAAATCCCCCGGCCGCTCCGGCGGCAGCATGGCCTCGACATGCGCCCTGATCTCGGCCTTGGCGGCGGGAAGCGGCGTCGAGACGGCATGGAGCCGCGACACGACCCGCTCGACATTGCCGTCGACCACGGCCGCGGGACGGTCGAAGGCGATGGCAGCCACCGCCGCCGCCGTATAGGCGCCGATGCCGGGCAGGTCGCGCAGCGCCGCCTCGGTGTCGGGAAACCGGCCGCCGTGCCGGTCGGCGACCGCCTCGGCGCATTTTTTGAGGTTGCGGGCGCGGGAATAGTAGCCGAGGCCGGCCCACGCCTTCATCACCTCGTCGGCCTCCGCCGCGGCCAGCGCCTCCACCCCAGGCCACAGCGCGAGGAAGCGCGAAAAATAGGGCTTCACCGCCTCGACCGTCGTCTGCTGCAGCATCACCTCGGAAAGCCAGACGCGATAGGGATCGGGGCGCACGCCGCGCGCCACTTCCGCCGGCGGCACGCGCCACGGCAGGTCGCGGTGGTGCGCGTCGTACCAGGCGAGCAGGCGGTCCGCCGTCCGCCGCCTTCCTATGAAGCTGTCGCCATCGGTGCTAGTCTGCGCTGCCATCGACCCGTTTTCAGCCGGCCCGGAACATGGAAGACCGCTCATGACAGGGAAACGCCGCGACGGCAATGCCGTGCCGGTCAGCGATCTTGCCGTCGGCATCCTCGACCCGGTGCTGCGCAAGCGCGCCGGCATCACCATCGGCCTCGTCCAGTCCTGGGACGAGATCGTCGGGGCGAGGCTCGCCGCCGCGACGCGGCCGGAGCGGATCGCCTGGCCGCGCCGCCTCCATGAGGACGACCCGTTCGAGCCGGCGACGCTGGTGGTCGCCAGCGAGGGCGTGGCCGCGCTCCATCTCCAGCACGAGACCGGCGAGGTGATCGCCCGCGTCAACGCCTTCCTCGGCTTTGTCGCCATCGGCCGCCTGAAGATCGTGCAGAAGCCGGTCGCCGCCGCGCCGAGAAAACGCGCCGCCCCGCGCAACCTCGACGGCACCGAGGCCGAACGCCTCGACAGGCTGGTGCAGGGCATCGAGGACGACGGCCTGCGCGCCGCGCTCGCCCGGCTGGGACGGTCGGTGATCGGGGAGGGGAGTAAGGGAGTAGGGAAGTAAGGGAGTAGGGGAGTTGCAAGAAAGCCTGCGCTTTCCCGACGCCGCCGAACACCGCCTCCATTCCCCTACTTCCCCACTCCCTTATTCCCCCCCTGCATCGCGTCTTCGTGAACGATCCGTCTTCCGAACACGATTGGATTGGGGACAGATTTGCCTTATTTCGGCGCGACGCTCGCCTTAAGGGCCGCAATGGCTGCACAGTTCAATCCATAATCAGGTGATTCGCATGATCCGCACCGTTCAGCGCAGAACTCTCCTCGTATCGCTCGCCGCGCTGCCGGCTGCGGCGCTGCTTGCGGCATGCAGCGATTCCGGCGGCGACAGCCAGGCGCAGACGCCCGAGACGCCGGCCCCCGCGGCTCCGGCGACGCCGCCCGCCGCCGCAGCGCCCGCGCCGAGCGGCAAGGTCGACATGGCCAAGCTGCTGGAGGAGGGCGCGCTGCCGGAGAAGGTGCTGGGCGACGCGGACGCGCCGGTCACCATCGTCGAATATGCCTCGATGACCTGCGGCCACTGCGCCAACTTCCACAACGACACGCTGCCGGCGATCAAGGAAAAGTATATCGACACCGGCAAGGCGCGGCTCATCTTCCGCGAGTTCCCGTTCGATCCGCGCGCCGAGGCCGGCTTCATGCTGGCGCGCTGCGCCGACGACAAGTATTTCGCCATGGTCGACGTGCTGTTCAAGCAGCAGCGGAGCTGGGCGACCGTCGACAATGCGCGCGAGGCGCTGCTGCAGATCGCCCGGCTGGCCGGTTTTTCACAGGAGTCCTTCGAGGCCTGCTTGACGAACCAGCAGCTTCTCGATGATGTCAGGGCGGTGCGCACCCGGGGAGCGAACGATTTCGGCATCGACGCGACGCCGACCTTCTTCATCAACGGAAACAAGTATTCGGGGGCTTTGAAGGTTGCCGAGATGTCGGCCATCATCGACAGCCTGCTCTAGCGGCGGGCCGCGCGCGACGCGCAGCCTTCGTGCCCTGCGGCGCGCGGGGGAGCGCGCATGAAGTTCTCCCGGCTGCGCCTCCTCGGCTTCAAGTCCTTCGTCGAACCGGGCGAGTTCGTCATCGAGCGCGGGCTGACGGGCATCGTCGGCCCGAACGGCTGCGGCAAGTCCAACCTTGTCGAGGCCCTGCGCTGGGTGATGGGCGAAAGCTCGTACAAGAACATGCGCGCGTCCGGCATGGACGACGTCATCTTCTCCGGCTCGGCGACGCGCCCGGCGCGCAACACAGCCGAGGTGACGCTGTTCCTCGACAATTCCGACCGCACCGCGCCCGCCGCCTTCAACGACGCCGACGAATTGCAGGTCTCGCGCCGCATCGAGCGCGAGGCGGGCTCGATCTACCGCATCAACGGCAAGGAGGCCCGCGCGCGCGACGTGCAGCTTCTCTTCGCCGACCAGTCGACCGGCGCGCGCTCGCCGTCGATGGTCGGGCAGGGCCGCATCGGCGAGCTGATCCAGGCCAAGCCGCAGGCCCGCCGCGCGCTTCTGGAGGAGGCGGCCGGCATTTCGGGCCTCCACACCCGCCGCCACGAGGCGGAGCTGCGCCTGCGCGCGGCCGAGCAGAATCTGGAGCGGCTGGACGACGTCGTCGGCGAGCTCGAGAGCCAGATCGAGAGCCTGAAGCGGCAGGCGCGGCAGGCTTCGCGCTTCAAGAACCTGTCGGCCGAGATCCGCAAGGCGGAGGCCATTCTTCTCCACCTGCGCTGGAGCGGCGCCAAGGAGCATGAGGCCGAGGCGAAGTCGGCGCTGGCGCAGGCGACGACGCTGGTCGGCGACCGCGCCGCCGAGCAGATGCAGGCCGCGAAGGACCAGGCCGTCGGCGCGCACCAGCTTCCGACGCTGCGCGAGACGGAGGCGGCGGCCGCCGCCGCCTTGCAGCGGCTGACCATCGCCAGGGCGCAGATCGAGGACGAGGCGCAGCGCGTGCGCGCCCGCGCCGCCGAGCTCGAGAAGCGGCTGGCGCAGCTCGACGCCGACATCGCGCGCGAGGAGCGCATGGTGCGCGACAACGCCGACGTGCTGGCGCGGCTCGACGAGGAAGAGCGCGCGCTGAACTCGGACAATGCCGGCGCGGCGGAGCGTGAGGCCGCGACCCACGCCGCCTTCGAGGAGGCTGCGGCGCATCTGCGGACCAGCGAGGCCGCGCTGGCGGCGCTGACCTCCGAGCGGGCCGAGGCGTCCGCCGCGCGCAGCCAGATCGAGCGCACGCTGCGCGAGACGGGCGAGCGCCGCGAGCGGCTGCTGCGCCAGCTCACCGAGATCGACCGCGAGGCCGGGGCGATCGCCGAAAGGATCGCCGCGCTGGCCGACCCGGCCGAAAAGCGCCTGCTGGCGGAGGAGGCCGAAGCCGCGGCCGAGGCCGCCGAGGAAGCCGCCCTTGCCGCCGAGCAGGCGGTAACGGAAGCCCGCGCCGCCGAGGCCGCGGCCCGGCCGCCGCTCGCGGAAGCGCGCGCCGAGTTGCAGCGGATCGAGACCGAGTCGCGCACGCTGGCCAAGATGCTCAACGCCGCGAGCGGCGA
>JALHFU010000129.1:9438-10606 GCA_022838525.1 Hyphomicrobiales bacterium
CACTGGGCCGAGACGGCGATCGGCGAGGACGACCCGGCGCTGCCGGCAGGGGTGAGGCCGCTTTCCGAAGTGGTGGATGCGCCGCCGCAGCTTGCCCGCCGCTTGGCGCAGATCGGCGTCGTCGACGAGGCGGACGGGCCGAGGCTGCGCAGGGAGCTCAAGGTCGGTCAGCGGCTGGTCAGCGCCGGCGGCGCGCTGTGGCGCTGGGACGGCCTGACCGCGAGCGCCGATGCGCCGACGGCGGCGGCGCTGCGCCTGCAGCAGAAGAACCGCCTCGCCGAGCTGGAGGCCGAGGCGACCGAGGCGACGCGCCGGGTGCGCGCGGCCGAGGAGACGCTGGCCGATGCCGAGGCGCGGGTGAGGCAGGCGATGGACGGCGAAAAGGCCGCGCGCGACGGCTGGCGCGAGGCGCAGCGCCTCTTGGGCGAGGCGCGCGAGACGCTGGCGCAGGCGGAGAAGGCCGCCGGCGAGCTTTCGAGCCGTCGCGCTGCGCTCGACGAGGCGCGCGGCCGTCTCGCCGAGGCGCTGGAGGAGGCCGAGGCGGGGCTGGCCGAGGCCGAGGCGCTGCTTGCCGCCACCCCCGACCTTTCGGAACTGCAGGCGCGGCTCGACGGCCTCGCCCGCGACGTGGCGCAGGACCGCGCCCGCCTTGCCGACGCCCGCGCCGCCCATGAGGGGCTGAAGCGGGAGGCGGAGGGCGGCTTGCCGGCATCGAGGTCGAGCGCAGGTCCTGGATCGGCCGCGCGGAGAACGCCGACCGCCAGATCGCCGCGCTGCGCGAGCGCCGCGACGAGGCGGCGGGGGAGCATGAGAACCTGGCCGAGGCGCCGGACGAGATCGACGCGCGGCGGCGGGTGCTGCTGTCGCAGCTTTCCGAGGCCGAGACGCTGCGCAAGGCCGCCGCCGACCGGCTGCAGGAGGCGGAAACGCGGCAGGCCGCGCTCGACAAGGCGGCGACCGCCGCGATCCAGGCGCTTTCCGAGGCCCGCGAGACGCGCGCCCGCGCCGAGGAGCGGCTGACCGCGGCCGACGAGCGGCGCAAGGAGGCCGAGGCGCGCATCCAGGAAGCGCTCGGCGTGGCCCCGCATCTCGTCATCCGCCAGGCCGGGCTGGAGCCCGACGCGCCGCTGCCCGACATGGCGCAGGTGGAACGCGATCTGGAGCGGCT
>JALHFU010000351.1:0-3027 GCA_022838525.1 Hyphomicrobiales bacterium
CAAGAAACGCGTGATTACGTCGCCGCGCTCGTTCCCCTTCTCGGCGGCGAACCCCTCGCGCCGGGCGCGCTCGCCGGCCCGCCGCGCGTCACCGACTGGCGTGAAGCTCCCCTCTTCGTCACGGCACCGGCTGGCTCGGAACACGTACCCGGCCTGCTCGGCGAACGCATCGCCGGCGCACCTTCGGATGCGCCTGCCGCGTCGCCCGAATCTCTCGCGCCAGCCCCGGCCGAGGCACTGTTTGTCGCGCGATCTGGACCAGAAGGTGCACCATGACGCGGATCGCACGGTTTCGCGCTGTAGCGGAGTGCCGGAAAGGAAAGGAAGGGTCGCGCGCCGGAGGGGGCACGGCGACTGGAATACGGCAAGATAAAAGCGCCTGCGCAAACCACCGTCAAGCCATTGGAATGGCTCGGTGTTTTGCGCATATGGCGGTCGGTCGTGCATACGCATGGGCGATTTTGCCAGCAAAATCAAAGGCACTTCGTATGCGCGGCTTCGCCGTGCCTCCTGGGAGGCGCGCATGAGCGGCGACGACAACGAGTTTCGCATCCGCCCCGGCAAGCCGCGCTCGACCCGCGCGCCGCGCGCCAAGACCTTCATCAACCAGGTGCTGCGCGCCGCCAGGCAGGCGAGCAATGCGCCCGCCAGTGGATCGGCATCGGGATCGGGACGCCGGGGCGGCGGCGCAGGCCGCTCCACCTTCGGCCGCGGCCGCAATGTCGTGTCGCGCAGCTACCTGCTCGGCTCGCGGCGCCGGGTCGTCGCGCAGACACGCATCGCCCGGCACCGTGGCCGCGCTTTCCGCTCCGCGCCGATCTCGGCCCATCTCTCCTATCTGAAGCGGGAAGGCGTCAGCCGGGACGGAGAGAAGGGCGTCATGTTCGACGCCGAGACCGACCGCGCCGACGATCTCGCCTTCGCCGATCGCTGCCAGGACGACCGGCACCATTTCCGCTTCATCATCTCCCCGGAAGACGCCGGCGACATGGAAGACCTGCGCGCCTTCACGCGGGATCTCGCCCGGCAAATGGAAGCCGATCTCGGCACCCGCCTCGACTGGATCGCCGTCGATCACTGGAACACCGACAACCCGCATGTCCATCTCATCGTGCGCGGCATCGACGAGACCGGCGCCGATCTCGTCATCTCACGCGACTATATCAGCCACGGTCTGCGCGGACGCGCCGAGGAACTGGTCGATGCCGAACTCGGCCCTAAGCCCGAGCACGAGATCCGCTCCAGCCTTGCGCGCGAGGTTGATGCCGAACGCTGGACGCGGCTCGACCGGGAAATCGCACGCCAGGCCAACGAGCTGGGCTACATCGACCTGCGGCCCGAGGCCAAGGGACCGGACGATCCCGAAATCCGTCGGCTGCTGGTCGCGCGCATGCGCCATCTCGAAAAGATGGGCCTCGCCGCCGATGCCGGCGTCAACGAATGGTTCGTCGAGCCGGGCGCGGAGCGGTCGCTGCGCGATCTCGGTTCGCGCGGCGACATCATCAAGACCATGCACCGCGCCTTCGCGGGGCTCGGCGACGAACGCGGCGTTGCCGACTTCACGATCGACGCCGGCAAGGATGGTCCGCCCATCATCGGCCGGCTGGTCGACAAGGGCCTCCACGACGAACTAACCGGGGAAGCCTATGCCGTGATCGACGGCACGGACGGCCGCGCCCATCATGTCCGGCTGCGCGGCATTGAGGCGTTCGAGCATGCACCGCCCATCGGCGGCATCGTCGAGGTCCGCCGCTTCGGCGGCCCGGACGATCCGCGGCCCACCATCGTCATCGCCAATCGCTCCGACCGGAATGAGCGGCTTCGGCCGCGAGGTGCGCGAGGCGATGGACGCGCGCGCCGAACATCTCGCAGACGAGGGCCTCGCCCGCCGCGAAAGCCAGCGCATCGTCCTGCAGCGCAATCTGCTGGCGACGCTGCGCCGGCGCGAACTCGACGCCGTGGGCGAGCAGCTCTCGGCCGAGACCGGCCTTGCGCATGTGAGGGCACAGGCCGGGGAATATGTCGCCGGCACCTATCGCCGCCAGCTCGCGCTCTCCTCCGGCCGCTTCGCCGTGATCGAGGGCATCGCCCCGGACGGCGGGCGCGGCTTCCAGCTCGTCCCCTGGTCCCGCGAGATCGAACACAAGCTCGGCCAGCACATCTCCGGCGTCGCCCGCAGCGGAGGCGGCATCGACTGGTCGCTCGGCCGCAAGCGCGACCTCGGCCTCTGACGAAAGGAGCCTCCCATGTCCGGCACGAAAATCCTCTGGGGCCAGATCAGCATCGTCTTCCTGATCGTCCTCGTCTCGGTCTGGAGCGGCACGCAATGGGTCGCCTTCCGGCTCGGCTTCCAGCCTCAGCTCGGCCCCGCCTGGTTCGAGATCGCCGGCTGGCCGGTCTATTATCCGCCGGCGCTGTTCTGGTGGTGGTATTTCTATGAAGCCTATGCCCCGCGCATCTTCGCCGAGGGCGGCATCATCGCGGCGTCGGGCGGCTTCCTCTCCATTGCCGTCGCCATCACCATGTCGGTGATGCGCGCCCGCGAGGTGTCCGACATCGACACCTATGGCTCGGCGCGCTGGGCCGAGCGGTCCGAGATCGAAAGCGCCGGGCTTCTCGGCCAGGACGGCGTGATCCTCGGCCGCTACGAGCGCGACTATCTGAGGCATGACGGCGCCGAGCACATCTTATGTTTCGCGCCGACGCGCTCGGGCAAGGGCGTCGGGCTCGTGGTCCCGAGCTTGTTGACCTGGCCGGGAAGCTGCATTGTCCACGACATCAAGGGGGAGAACTGGCAGCTCACCGCCGGCTTCCGCGCGCGGCACGGCCGCGTTCTTCTCTTCGACCCGACGAACGTGGCCTCGGCCGCCTACAATCCCTTGCTCGAGGTCCGGCGCGGCGAGTGGGAAGTGCGCGACGTCCAGAACATCTCCGACGTGCTGGTCGATCCCGAGGGCTCGCTGGAGAAACGGTCGCATTGGGAAAAGACCAGCCACTCGCTTCTGGTCGGCGCGATCCTGCACGTCC
>JALHFU010000130.1:0-18271 GCA_022838525.1 Hyphomicrobiales bacterium
GCCGAGAACGACACCAGGAAGATGCCGAGCACGATCATGAAGCCGGGATTGCCGGCCTCGGGCAGCGCGAAATAGATGATGCCGGCCGCGCCGATCAGCTCGATGGGCGCGATGACGAGCTGGCGCAGCACGATCGGCAGGCGGGGATAGTGAATCTCGACCGGCCCGAGCTTCAGCGGCCGGAACCTGAGCGCGCTGCCGCCGACATAGAGCGCGACGAGCGCCAGCAGCACCATGCCGGTCGCGGCCGACGCCTCGACCGGCAGCACGTCGACGAAGCGCTCGGTCAGCTCCGGCTCGATGAGGAGCACGAGGCCGGTCAGCATCACCGTGCCGAGCGCGAAGGTGAAGGAGCAGAAGGCGACGAGGATGCCGACCTCGGCGCCGGAGAGGCCCTTGGCCGTATAGGCGCGGTAGCGCACCACCGAGCCGGAGAAGACGGACGCGCCGATGTTGTGCGACAGCGCATAGGTCGTGAACGACGCGATGGTGATGTAGAGCCAGCCGACGCGGCGCCGGAGGTGGAGGAGGGCGAGATGGTCGTAGGCGGCGAGCGCGCCGTAGGCGACGAAGGTGGCGACGATCGCCAGCAGCCAGTCGCGGCCGGAGATGGCCATCAGGCTGTCCCACAGCTCGTCGAGGGAGAGCCCGCGCAGTTCGTGATAGAGCAGCCAGATCGAGAAGGCGACGGCTGCAATGCCGACGACGGGCCAGATGTATCTTCTCACCTCCACGGTGTGCTCCCTTGTTGGGCGCGCCCGGCTGCCGGGCGCGCCATCAGTCCCCATCTGGCCGGCGGACGGCGACCATTTTTCCCGGCGTCCGCCCGCTGCCTCTCTCCGCAGCCGACGACACCGGCATAACAAGACATCTAAGGAGGCGGACGACGGCGACAACGCCGCCCGTTGCGAGCGACAGATCCCCCCGGCCGTGCCACGCCCCAGGAAACCACCCCGCGCCAGCATGCGGCAGGAATGGTAACCGAAGATAAAATGCGACGGATTCCTGCTTAAAACGTGGCCGCGCCCATGGCCAGTGTTCGAATGGTCGCGTTTTTGCCGCGAGGGCCGCGGTTGCCCGGCGTTCCGCGCGGGGCATGTCCGCTCTGCGGGGAACGACGTTCCACGAACGGCGTTCATATTGGCAAACGGTTTCTTTGAATGGCAGGATTTTTTCGCCAAACGGAAACTGAATTTCGATGGCGCTTCGGCGGCCCGTGAAAAGGGGGCGGCCGGGCGTCGCCCGTGCAGAGCGGATTTCGTGTCATGAGCCAGCACTTTTCATCCGACGTCGCCTTTCCGCGTCTCGGTCGCCCGCACCGGTCCGTGCTCGAGCTGATCGGGCAGACGCCGATGGTCGAGCTGTCCAGGTTCGACACCGGGCCGTGCCGCCTGTTCGTCAAGCTCGAGAGCCAGAATCCGGGCGGCTCGATCAAGGACCGCATCGCGCTGTCGATGATCGCCGACGCCGAGCGCCGCGGCGTGCTCGCGCCGGGCGGCACCATCGTCGAGGCGACGGCCGGCAACACCGGCCTCGGGCTCGCCCAGGTCGGCATCCCGAAGGGCTACCGCATCGTGCTGGTCGTGCCCGACAAGATGTCGCGCGAGAAGGTGCAGCACCTGCGGGCGCTGGGCGCCGAGGTGCGGCTGACTCGCTCCGACGTCGGCAAGGGCCACCCGGAATACTATCAGGACATGGCGGAGCGGATCGCGGCCGAGACGCCCGGCTCGTTCTACGTCAACCAGTTCGCCAATCCGGCCAACCCGCTGGCGCACGAGACGACGACCGGCCCGGAAATCTGGCAGCAGCTCGACGGCGACGTCGATGCGGTCGTGGTCGGTGTCGGCTCCGGCGGCACGCTGACCGGCCTGGGGAGATTCTTCGCCAGGGTGTCGCCGAAGACGGAGATGATCCTCGCCGACCCGGCCGGCTCGGTGCTCGCGCCCTACATCAAGACGGGCGAGATGACCGAGGCGGGAAGCTGGACCGTCGAGGGCATCGGCGAGGATTTCATTCCGCCCAATGCCGACCTGTCGCTGGTGAAGCGGGCCTATTCGGTTTCCGACCGGCAGAGCATGGCCGCGGCGCGCGAGCTCCTCTCCAAGGAGGGCATCCTGGCCGGCTCGTCCTCGGGCACGCTGCTGGCGGCGGCGCTGCGCTACTGCCGCGAGCAGAAGACGCCGAAGCGCGTCGTCACGCTGGTCTGCGATTCCGGCAACAAGTACCTGTCGAAGGTGTTCGACGATTTCTGGCTGGCCGAGCAGGGCCTTTCCGAGCGCGAGCAGCACGGCGACCTGCGCGACCTCGTGGCGCGCTCGCACCGCGAGGGCGGCACGGTCTGGGTCGGGCCGCAGGACAGCCTGCTCAACGCCTATGGCCGCATGCGCCGGGCCGACGTGTCGCAGCTTCCGGTGCTGGAGGACGGCCGGCTCGTCGGCATCATCGACGAGAGCGACATCCTCGCCCGCGTCGACGGCCCCTATGACGGGCGCTGGGACCGCTTCAACGCGCCGGTGCGCACGGCGATGGCATCGGAGCTGCACACGCTGCAGGCGACGCAGACGCTCGACGCGCTCCTGCCCGTCTTCGACCGCAACGAGGTCGCCATCGTCTTCGACGGCGACGAATTCATCGGGCTCATCACCCGCATCGACCTGATCAACCATTTGAGGCGTTCGAGCAAATGACCACGAGCGGCAGGAACCGTCTGGCCTTCTCCACCCGCACCATCCATGGCGGCCAAAGCCACGATCCGACGACGGGCGCGGTGATGGTGCCGATCTACGCCACCTCGACCTTCGCGCAGGAAAGCCCCGGCGTGCACAAGGGCTTCGAGTATGCGCGCAGCCAGAATCCGACGCGCTTCGCCTTCGAGCGGGCGGTGGCCGACCTCGAAAGCGGGGCGCGGGCGTTCGCCTTCGCCTCGGGGCTCGCGGCCATCGCCACGGTCTTCGACCTGCTCGACGCCGGCTCGCACATCGTGGCCTCGGACGATATCTATGGCGGCACCTTCCGGCTGATCGACAAGGTGCGCAGCCGCTCGGCCGGGCTGAAGGCGGATTTCGTCGACTTCACCGACCTTGCTGCGGTCGAGGCGGCGATCCGCCCCGAGACGAAGCTGTTGTGGATCGAGACGCCGACCAACCCGCTGCTCAAGATCGTCGATCTCGAGGCCATCGCCGCGCTGGCGAAGCGCAGGGGGCTGCTGACCGTCGCCGACAACACCTTCTCCAGCCCCTACATCCAGCGGCCGCTGGAGCTCGGCATCGACATCGTCGTGCATTCGACCACCAAGTACCTCAACGGCCATTCCGACATGATCGGCGGCGTCGCGGTGGTGCGCGAGGAGGGCGAGCTTCTCGACCGGCTGAAGTTCCTGCAGAATGCGGTCGGCGCGATCTCGGGGCCGTTCGACAGCTTCCTCGCGCTGCGCGGCCTGAAGACGCTGGCCCTGCGGATGGAGCGGCACTCGCAGAACGGGCTGAAGGTCGCCCGCTGGCTGGAGGGCCGGCCGGACGTGCGCCGCGTGATCTATCCGGGGCTCGAAAGCCACCCGCAGCACGCGATCGCGAAGCGGCAGATGCATGCCTTCGGCGGCATGCTGTCGGTCGATCTCGACCGCGACCTTGCCGGCACAAAGCGCTTCCTGGAGCGCACGCGGCTGTTCACGCTGGCGGAAAGCCTCGGCGGCGTCGAGAGCCTGATCGAGCATCCGGCGCTGATGACGCACGGCTCGATCCCGGCCGAGCAGCGCGCGGCGATCGGCATCTCCGATTCGCTGGTGCGGCTTTCGGTCGGCATCGAGGACGGCGACGACCTGATCGCCGACCTCGCGCAGGCGCTGGCGGGGTAGGGGGCAGGGGCGATTGAATTGAGGAGATGATCCTCGCCCGCCGTCATCCCGGCCAAGGGCGCGCAGCGCCCGCAGAGCCGGACCCATTGGCCGGAACATCGTCGGGCACGGCCCGGTCCTCGCGCTGGCGCGCTTCAGGACCGTCTCGCAAGCCTTGGACCCGGCCGTGCCGCTCAATGGGTCCCGGCTCTCCCTCGCTTCGCTCGGTCGGCCGGGATGACGCGGGTGAGGTGCCCTGTCATGCGCGTTTCCCCCGGGGTGGGGCTTCCCGCCGCTCAGCCGATCACGGCGGCGACGATGCTGTCCTGCACCTGCGAGGCGAGGTAGGGGTGCATCGGCAGGCTGACGACGCGGCCGGCTAGGTCCTCCGTCACCGGCAGGCCGGCCGGATCGGCCGGGAAGCGGCTGTAGGCGGCCTGCACGTGCAGCGGGATCGGATAGTAGATCGCGGTCGGGATGCCGGCCTCGCGGCAGCGCGCCTGCAGCGCCTCGCGCTCGGCCGTCGACTTCACCTTGATCGTATACTGCGCCCAGATGCTCTTCAGCCCCTCGGGGATGAAGGGCGTCTCGTAATGGCCGGAAAGCGCCTGCGAATAGCGCTGCGCCACGTCCTGCCTGGCGTCGATCTCGTCGGCATAGATCGACAGCTTCTCGATCAGGATCGCGGCCTGGATGGTGTCCATGCGGCTGTTGATGCCGATGCGGGCGTAGTCGTAGCGGTCCTTGCCCATGCCGTGCTGGCGCAGCGAGTTGACGAGCGCGGCGAGCTCGTCGTCGTCGGTGAACACCGCGCCGCCGTCGCCGTAGCAGCCGAGCGGCTTGGCCGGGAAGAACGAGGTGGTGGAGATGTCGCAGAGCGAGCCGGCGATGCGGCCGTGATAGACGCCGCCCCAGCCTTGCGCGCTGTCGCCGATGACCTTCATGCCGTTCTCCCGCGCGATGGGGATGAGCGCGTCGTAGTCGGCGGGCAGGCCGAAGAGGTCGACCGGGATGACGCAGGCCGGATCGAGGCCGAGGTCGCGCGCGTGGGCGATGGCGCGCTTCAGGCTTTCCGGGTCCATGTTGAAGGTGTCGGGAAGGACGTCGACGAAGACGGGCGTCGCGCCGGTGAGCGGCACCACCTCGGCGGTGGCGGCGAAGGTGAAGGAGGGGACGAAGACCGCGTCGCCCGCCTCGATGCCGAGCGCCATCAGCGCGAGCTGGAGCGCGTCGGTGCCGTTGGCGCAGGCGAGGCAGTGCCTGGAGCCGCAGAATTCGGCAAGCTGGCGCTCGAGCTCGGCGACCTCCTTGCCCATGACGTACTGGCCGCTGTCGAGCACGCGGGCGATGGCGGCGTCGAGTGCGGGACGCAGGCGGGCCTGCTGGGCGGCGAGGTCGATGAATGGGAGGCTCACGAATACGTCTCCGATGGCTGACGAGGAGCGGGCAATCTCCGCATGGCGGACGTCCGTGGCGTCACTACGGCAAGACGGGATTTGAGGCAACCGCGATGTTCCGGCGCGGCCGCGCCGCAAATCGCCGCCGCCGCGCGGCGTTTGATGTCGGGTTTGATTCAGGGCAATGATCGTGCGGGCGGGGCGCAGTAGGTATTGAAATGCCGGCGGATGCCGGCAGCGAAGAAAGGTGTTTTCATGGCTTTCAGGACCATCCTCACCGTCGCCGGCCTCGAGCATGGCGACCGGGATATCGACATCGCGGCGACGCTGTGCGCGGAGACCGGCGCGCATCTGTCCGTGTTCGTGGTCGCGCTCGCCGCGCCGCCGCCGGTCGGGGCCTATGCCGCCATGATCTCCGACGCCTGGGTGCAGGAGCGGCAGGCCGACACCGCCCGGCTCGAGGAGCGGCTGGCGGCGCTCACAGCCGCCCTTTCCTCGCGCGAGATTTCCGCCGACATCGCCGGCGACTATCCGGAGACGGCGTGGGCCGACGACACGATCGGCAGGCGCGGCCGCTATGCGGACGTGACCCTGATCGGCCCCGACATGCTGGCCTCCGAGACGCTGAAGGACAAGGTGCTCGAAGGCGCGCTGTTCTCCTCCGGCAAGCCGGTGCTTCTCCTGCCCGAAGGCGCGGCGCCGTCGCTCAGGCCCAAGCGCGTGATGGTGGCGTGGGATTCGCGCATCGAGGCGTCGCGCGCGGTGCGCGAGGCGCTCGACGTCTTGAAATCCGCCGAGGAGGTGCGCCTCGTCCTCGTCGATCCCGAGGAGGGCGAGGAGGGTCATGGCGAGGAGCCGGGCGCGGATGCGGCGGTCTATCTCGTGCGCCACGGCGTGCGCGTCGGCGTGGACCGGCTGCCCGCTTCGGGGCGGCCGGTGGCCGAGGTGCTGCGCCGGCATGCCGCGGACATGGCCGCCGACATGATCGTGATGGGCGCCTACGGCCATTCGCGCCTGCGCCAGCGCATTCTCGGCGGGGTCACGCGGTCGATGATCGAGGAGCCGCCGCTGCCGATCCTGATGGCGCGGTGACGCCGCGCCTCAGGGATAGAGCGGGAAGATGAGCGGCACGGCGGCGACGGCGAACGCCATGACCGCCAGCGCGAGCGGCACGCCGATGCGCACGAAGTCGAGGAAGCGGTAGTTGCCGGGGCCGACGACGAGCGTGTTCACCGGCGAGGAGACCGGCGTCATGAAGGCGGTGGAGGCGGCGAGCGCCACCGTCATGGCGAAGGGATAGGGCGAGGCGCCGAGCGCATCGGCGATCGCCAGCGCCACCGGCGCCATCAGCACTGCCGTCGCCGTATTCGAGATGAAGAGGCCGAGGAGCGCGGTCGCCGCGAACAGGCCGGCAAGCACGAGGCGCGGGCCGGCCTCGCCGGCAAGGCCGAGCAGCGCTCCGGCGGCGAGATCGACGCCGCCCGTCCGTTGCAGCGCGAGCGAGAACGGCAGCATGCCGACGATGAGCAGCAGCGTCTGCCAGTGGATCGCGCGGTAGGCGCCGGGCATGTCGATGCAGCCGAACAGGCCCATCAGCAGGCAGCCGATCAGCGCCGCCTGCACGTCGGGGACCGCGCCCGTCACCATCAGCCCGACCGTCGTCAGCAACGCGAACAGCGCGTGCGGCGCGCGCGACGGCACGGGCACCACGTCCTCCTCCTCGGCCGGCAGCGACAGCACGACGAGGTCGCGCCTGTCCTGCATGACGCGCCGGATGGCGCGCCACGGGCCGGCGACGAGCAGCGTGTCGCCGAGCTTGAGCTTCTCGTGGGCGAGGGCGCCGCGATGCGCCTCGCGCCCGCGCTTCAGGCCGACGATGGCGAGGTCGGTCTCGGAGCGGAACCGCGCCTCGACCGGCGACATGCCGATCAGGCGCGAGGTGGCCGGAATCATCAGCTCGGCCATGCCGATGTCCTGCGCGCGGTCCGAGAAATAGGTTCCCGAGAGCGGCAGGCGCGCCAGCGCGTAGCGCGCGACGATGGCGTCGATGTTGCCTTCGCGCTCGACCAGGTCGATCAGGAGCACGTCGCCGGCTTTGAGGCGGGTCGCAGCGGTCGGCTGCAAGAGCTGGCTCGCGAAGCGGCTCGCGCGCTCGATGCCGATGACGTGGACGCCGGACGAGGCGCGGAGGTCGAGCTCGGCCAGCGTCCTGCCGCAGAAGGGCGAGCCCACCGTCACCCGCAGGCGGTGCTCGTGCGCGGCGAGGCCGTATTCCTCGACCCATTCGGCGAGCTTCGGCTTTCCCGGCCCGGCCGCTGCGGCGGCCTCGGTCGGCAGCCAGCGCCGCGCGACCAGCATGTAGGCGACGCCGAGCGCCAGCACGCAGAGGCCGAAGGGCGTGAAGCTGAAGAAGTGGAAGCCTTCGAGCCCGCGCCGGGTCATCTCGCCGTTGACGATGAGGTTGGGCGCGGTGGCGATCAGCGTCATCATGCCGCTCGTCAGCGCCGCGACGCTCAGCGGCATCATCAGCCGGCCGGGCGCGATGCGGGCGTTGCGCGCGATCCGGAGCACGACGGGAATGAAGATGGCGACGACGCCGGTCGAGCTCATGAACGAGCCGATGCCCGTGACCACGACCATCAGCAGCGCGACGAGCCGTGCCTCGCTGTGGCCGGCATGGGCGGCGAGCCAGTCGCCGAAGGCGCGCGCCACCCCGGTGCGCACCAGCCCCTCGCCGATGACGAACAGCGCCGCGATCAGCACGATGTTGGGATCGGCGAAGCCGCGCAGCGCCTCGTCCACGGCGATGATGCCGGTCAGGGGCAGGGCGGTCATCATCAGCAGCGCCACCGCGTCCATGCGCGGCCGGTTGACGGCGAACATGACGACGGCGGCGCACAGCAGGCCGAGGACGATGGCGAGATCGGCGGTCATCGTTCCCGAATAGGGCATGCGCGCGGCAAATGGAATCGGCTTCGGCCGCTCTTGAAGCGGCTGAGGCCTGCGGCCCGTGCGCGAAATCGCGGCCTAGCGCTGGTGGATGTAGGTGCCCGGCGCGTCGTCGAGGAGCGGCAGGCCCTTGTCGGGCGCGCCCATGGCGGGCGGCGCGACGCGCTCGGGCGACGACTTCGCGGCGAGCCATTCCTGCCAGGCCGGCCACCACGAGCCCTCGCGCAGCTGGGCGCGCTCGGCCCAGCCGTCGGCGTCGACGCAGGGCTCGGCATGGGGCTTTTCGGCAATGCGGTAGTGGCGTCCCTTGCGGCCGATCTCGCTGACGATGCCGGCATTGTGGCCGCCGCTCGTCAGCGCGAAGGTGACGTCGGTGTGGCTCAGATAGTGGATCTTGTAGACCGAGCGCCATGGCGCGACGTGGTCGCGCTCGGTGCCGACGGCGAAGATCGGCGCGCGGATGTTCTGGATGGCGACCGGAAACTCGTCCACCATGTAGCGGCCGGCCGCGAGGTCGTTGTCGAGGAACAGCGAGCGCAGATATTGCGAGTGCATGCGGTAGGGCATGCGGGTGGCGTCGGCGTTCCACGCCATCAGGTCGTTCATCGTCGACGGCTCGCCCATCAGGTACTGGCGCAGCATGCGCGACCAGATCAGGTCCTGCGAGCGCAGGAGCTGGAACGCGCCGGCCATCTGGTGGGTGTCGAGGAAGCCGCGATGCCACATCGCGTCCTCGAGATAGTCCACCTGGCTGTGGTCGATGAAGAGGCCCAGCTCGCCCGGCTCGCTGAAATCGGTCTGCGCGGCGAGCAGCGTCATCGAGGCGAGCCTGTCGTCGCCGGAATGGGCCATCGCAGCGGCCGCGATGGAAAGCAGCGTGCCGCCGAGGCAGTAGCCGGTGGCGTGGACCTTGCGGTCGGGGACGATGGCGGCGATGGCGTCGAGCGCCGCCGCGACGCCCAGCCGCCGGTAGTCGTCGAGCGTGAGGTCGCGGTCGGCGGCGGTGACGTTGCGCCACGAGATGCAGAAGACGGTGTGCCCCTGCTCGATAAGGTAGCGGATAAGCGAGTTATGGGGCGACAGGTCGAGGATGTAGTATTTCATGATCCAGGCCGGCACGATCAGGATCGGCTCGGCATGCACGGTCTGCGTCGTCGGGGCGTACTGGATCAGCTCGATCCGGTGGTCTGCCGCCACAGATCGTCGACGAACTGGCGGTAGCCCTCGATGAAGTTGGCGCCGCCGGTCGCCACCGCGCGCTCGATCACCTCGGGGTTGGTGAGCGGCGAGTTGGAGGGCGAGAGGACGTCGAGCAGCTGCTTCGCGGCGAAGGAGACGACGTTCTCGTGATGCGGCGTCACGCCGGGCACCTCGCGGGTGGCGTTGTGCCACCATTGCTGCGTCAGCAGGAACGACTGATACCACAGCGAGAAGGGCAGCTTCCGCCACGCCTCGTTCTCGAAGCGGCGGTCGCCGGGCAGCGGCTCGATGCAGCAGCCGGGGTCCTCGTCCTGCGCGCATCGGAGCGCATGCATGGCAAGCCGCGACGTCTTGCGCACCGCCTTGGCCGAGAGCTCGGCGCGCTTGCCGGGCGACTGCGCGAGATGGATCGCCCAGTCGGCCCAGGCGAGCCAGAGGGCCGCGGGCGAAAGCCCGGCCGTCATCTGCGCCGAGATCGCCCCCAGGCTGCGGTCCATGGCGCGGAAGGCTTCCTCGCTCAGCGGCTCCGGCAGGGGCGGCACGGGGAACGCACCGGGCGCCGGCGTCGCGGCCGCGGGCTCCACCAGACGCAGATTTTCCCCACGGCGCGGGGTTTTGCGGGGGGCGTTGCTCATGCCATGCTCCGTGTGGGCTGGACTTCGGGTGGGCCGTCCGCCGCTATATGGGGATCGGGCGGCACCGGGGTCAACGCGGCTGCGTCAAGCGGGCGCAGCCGCGACTATACCCGAATGGGGATGAAGGGCACAGCTTTATGGGGCAACATCGCGACCGAATCGAAGGAGAAAGCTGCCGCATGCAGAACCCGCCCGCCGCACAGGACCCGACGACGCCCGATGCGACAGACGCCTGGCATGCGATGGATGCGGAAGCCGCGCTTTCGCGGCTCGAAAGCGCTGCCGGCGGCCTTTCCCCCGACGAGGCGGCACGGCGGCTCGAACGCCATGGCCCGAACGCCCTGCCGCCGCCGCCGCGCCGGCATCCGGTGCTGCGCTTCCTGTCGCAGTTCAACAACACGCTGATCTACTTCCTGCTCGCGGCCTCGGTGGCGGCGTGGGCGCTGAGCCACTTCGTCGACGCCGGCGTCATCGTCGCCGTGGTGCTGGTCAACGCCATCGTCGGCTTCATCCAGGAGGGCAAGGCCGAGCAGGCGCTCGACGCCATCCGCGACATGATCGCGCCCAAGGCGTCGGTGCTGCGCGGCGGCAAGCGCGTGTCGGTGGCGGCGGCCTCGCTGGTGCCGGGCGACGTCGTGCTTCTGGAGGCCGGCGACCAGGTGCCGGCCGACCTCAGGCTGTTCCGCACCCGTGCGCTGCTGATCGACGAGGCGATCCTGACGGGCGAATCCGTCGCCGCGCAGAAGCGCGACGCCGCGGTCGAGGCGGACGCGCAGCTCGGCGACCGCGTGTCGATGGCCTATTCCGGCACGCTGGTCGCGGCCGGGCAGGGCGCGGGCGTGGTCGTGGCGACCGGAATGGACACCGAGATCGGCCGCATCAGCCGGTTGATCGGCGAGGTCGAGACGCTGACGACGCCGCTCCTGCGCCAGATCAACCATTTCGGCCGTCTGTTCACGGCGTTCGCCATCACCGCGGGTGCGCTGCTGTTCGTCTTCGCCGTCGCCGCACGCGGCTACGCCTGGGACGACGCGCTCCTGGTGGTGGTGGCGCTCGCCGTCGGCGTGGTGCCGGAGGGGCTGCCGGCCGTCATCACCATCACGCTCGCCATCGGCGTGCGCCGCATGGCGTCGCGGCGGGCGATCATCCGCAAGCTGCCGGCCGTCGAGACGCTGGGCTCGACCTCCGTCATCTGCTCGGACAAGACCGGGACGCTGACGCGCAACGAAATGACGGTGCGCCGCGTCGTCACCGCCGACGAGGAGATCACCGTCGAGGGCGTCGGATACGAGCCGGTCGGTGCGTTCTCCTCGAGCGGCGCCCGGCAGGAGGCGCTGCCGGCGACGGCGGCGCATCTCGCCCGCAGCGGCCTGCTGTGCAACGACGCCGTGCTGACGCGCGGGCAGGACGGCCACTGGCGCAGCGAGGGCGACCCGATGGAAGGCGCTCTGGTCGCGCTCGCCATGAAGGCCGGTTTCGACCAGGAGGGCGAGCGGCAGGACTGGGCGCGGCTCGACGAGATCCCCTTCGACGCGCAGCACCGCTTCATGGCGTCGCTGCACGCGGCGCCCGACGGCAAGGCGGAGCGCGTCGTCTATCTCAAGGGCGCGCCGGAGCAGGTGCTCGCCATGTGCGACCGGCAGGCCACGGCCGAAGGCGACGAGCCGCTCGACGAGGCGTACTGGGCCGAGCACGTCGCGGCAGCCGCCTCGGAGGGCGAGCGCGTGCTCGGCTTCGCCTGGCGGCCGACCAACGGCGGCGAGCGGTCGCTGTCGATGGACGGCGTGGAGAAGGGGCTGATCTTCCTCGGCATCGCCGGCTTCATCGACCCGCCGCGCGAGGAGGCGGTGGCGGCGGTGGCCGAGTGCCGTTCGGCGGGCATCTCGGTCAAGATGATCACCGGCGACCACGGCGTGACCGCGGCGGCGATCGCCCGCCAGCTCGGCCTCGCCGACGACCCGAAGGTGGTGACGGGCGCCGAGCTCGAAGCCGTCTCCGACGCCGACCTGCCGGAGCTGGCGCACGGCACCTCGGTCTTCGCCCGCACCAACCCCGAGCACAAGCTGAGGATCGTGCGTGCGCTGCAGAGCGAGGGCGCCATCGTCGCCATGACCGGCGACGGCGTCAACGACGCGCCGGCGCTCAAGCAGGCCGACGTCGGCATCGCCATGGGCCGCAAGGGTACGGAGGCGGCGAAACAGGCGTCGCAGATGGTGCTGGTCGACGACAATTTCGCCACCATCGTCGCGGCGGTGCACGAGGGGCGCACCGTCTTCGACAACATCCGCAAGGTGATCGCCTGGACCGTGCCGACCAATGGCGGCGAGGCCATCGCCATCATCGTCGCCATCCTCGCCGGGCTCACCCTGCCGCTGACGCCGGCGCAGATCCTGTGGATCAACATGGTGCTGACGGTGACGCTCGGGCTGGTGCTGGCCTTCGAGCCGGCCGAGCCCGACGTGATGCGCCGGCCGCCGCGCCGGCCGGGCGCGCCGCTGTTGTCGACGTTCCTGGTCTGGCGCATCGGGCTCGTGTCGCTGCTGTTCGTGGCCGGCACGTTCGGCATCTTCGCCTGGGCGCTGTGGCGCGGCTTCGACGTCGACACGGCGCGCACCATGGTGGTCAACACCATGGTGGTGATGGAGATCTTCTACCTGTTCAACGTGCGCTACATGCACACGGCCTCGATAAGCTGGCGCGGCATCGTGGGCACGCCCGTCGTGCTGGCCGCGGTCGGGGCGGTGACGGCGGCGCAGTTCGCCTTCACCTATGCGCCCATCATGAACACGCTGTTCGCGTCGCGGCCGGTGCCGCTGCTCGACGGGCTGCTGATCGTCGGCGTCGGTGTCGTACTGATGCTGATCCTCGAGGTGGAGAAGACGCTGATGCGCCGGTCCGGCCTGCTCGACAGGTGGTCGGCCTGATCTGTCGGAGAGAAGGCGGGCGCCCCACCGTTTGCGGCAAACGATGAGGCGCCCTCGAGTGAGCGGGAGGTGCCCCCCATCCCGCTCGTCTCGTACCCCTTCCGGAAACGCTACGTCAGGCTGCGGATGCGCAGCCGGCGCGTCGTCTCCAACTCGATCATGCCCGTCTCGTCGAACTGGGTGAGCGTGCGCGAGACGGTCTCTATGGTCAGGCCGAGATAATCGGCGATGTCCTGCCGCGACATCGGTATGTCGACCAGATCGCCGCGGGCATGCGCGGCGGCCAGCCCGCGCAGGAAGGCGACGATCCGCTCGGGCGCGGTGCTCTTGCCCAAGAGGACGACATGCTCGCGCGTGCGGCGAAGCTCGTCGACGGCGAGGTCGAGCAGCGCCATCGCGAGCTCGACGTCTTCCTGCGCCGCTGCGACGAGGCTTTCGCGCTTGACCGCGACGAGCCGGCACGGCTCCGCGGCCTCGGCGGAAAGCCCGTGAAAGGCCGTCGAGGTGAAGCCGAAGACGTCGCCGGGGAAGTGGAACGAGGCGATCTGCCGGCGGCCGTCGCGCAGGAAGCGGCAGGCGCGCACGAGGCCCGACTTGATGCGGTAGTAATATTGCGCCGGCTCCAGCTCGCCGAATATCTGGCAGTTGCGCTCGGCGGTGACGACGGTGCCGAGGCGCGAGATCGCCCTGGCGAGAGGCCCCGCCTCGTGCGGGGAAGAGAACGAAAGCACCGGAACGGTACGCGCCTGTACGCAAACGCCTTGTCGATTGGCTGTGGAGAGCATGCACAACTCCCTGCTGTCGGCGTTACAGCATTAAGTTCGCCCGGCGGCGGATGAAATTCCGGTATTGCCCCTAAGGACTATCCCTTAGTCAGTCGCGGCGACGCGAATGCCGAGCGTCCATTGGCGTGCGCGCCGTGGCGGAGGCCGGCGGATTTGTGCTTCCGGCAATCCGGCGCGGCTTCATTTCCGCTGTTCTTGCCCGCCGTTGCCGGAAGTGTGCGAAAACGTACACAAACGATTGGCTATCGGTCGAAAGTCCGTATGATCTGCGGCTTCGCGATGGCCGGATGCTGCGGCCGGCGCGCCGGGGGGCGCGGTGCGCGACGAAGAAGCCATCGAGGGGGCATGTCGAAACCGGTATCCGGAACAGGGACGATGACGCTCGCCGACCCGGGCGGCCGCTGGCCGGCCCGATGGCCGGGCGCGGGCGCCTACGGGCTGGCGCTCGTTCTGGTAATCGCCAGCCTCGGCCTGTGCCGGACCTTCTTTCCGGCGATGGGCGACGAGGCGCCGTTCCTGTTCCTGGTGCCGCCGGTGCTGGTCGCCTCGGTGTTCGGCGGGTTCGGCGCCGGCCTGTTCGCCACCGCGGCCGGCCTTGCCGGTCACATATGGCTGATGCACGGGTGGGACGCCCTCTTCGACCCGCATTCCGGCGCGGCGGCCGGGCCGCTGGCGCGCTTCGCCGCCTTCGCGCTGCTCGGCACCGGCATCGCGTGGTTCGGCGAGCGCTCCCGCGCCGCGCGGGCCAAGGCCGCCGCGCGCGAGGCGCATCTGCGCTCGATCCTCGCCACCGTGCCCGACGCGATGATCGTCATCGACGCGCGCGGCGCGATCCACTCCTTCAGCGCCGCTGCGGAGCGGCTGTTCGGCTACCGCGCGGAGGAGGTTCTGGGCCGCAACGTCACGATCCTGATGCCGTCGCCCTATCGCGAGGACCATGACGGCTACCTCACGCGCTATCTCGGCACCGGCGAGAAGCGCGTCATCGGCACCGGCCGCATCGCGGTCGGCGAGCGCCGGGACGGATCGACCTTCCCGATGGCGCTGTCCGTCGGCGAGATGGATTCGGGCGGCGCGCGCTTCTTCACCGGCTTCATCCGCGACCTGAGCGAGCGGCAGAAGGCCGAGGAGCGGCTGCAGGAAATCCAGTCGGAGCTGCTTCATATCTCGCGCCTGTCGGCGATGGGCGGCATGGCCTCGGCGCTCGCCCACGAGCTGAACCAGCCGCTCGCCGCCATCACCAACTATCTCACCGGCTCGCGCCGCCTCCTCGAAGGCGTCGAAGGCAAGGAGGCCGGCACGGTGCGCGAGGCGATGCGCCACGCCGCCGACCAGGCGTTGCGCGCCGGCGAGATCATCCGCCGCCTGCGCGACTTCGTGGCGCGCGGCGAGAGCGAGAAGCAGGTGCACGGCCTGCGCAAGCTGGTCGAGGAGGCGAGCGCGCTGGCGCTGGTCGGCGCGCGCAACAGGGGCGTGCGCGTGGTGTTCGACTTCTGCGAGCCCGACGATTTCGTGCTCGCCGACAAGGTGCAGATCCAGCAGGTGCTGCTGAACCTGATCCGCAACGCCATCGAGGCGATGGAGGACTCGGTGCGCCGGGTGCTTTCCATCTCGACGACCCGCGACGCCGACGGAACGGTGGCCGTCACCATCGCGGACACCGGGCCGGGGATCGGGCCGGAGGTGATGAGCCGCCTGTTCCAGCCCTTCGTGACCACCAAGCCGACGGGCATGGGCGTCGGGCTGTCGATCTCGCGGTCGCTGGCCGAGGCGCATGGAGGGCGCATCTCGGTGTCGGCCAACCCCGAGGGCGGAACCGTGTTCCGCCTGACATTGCACCCCGTGGCGAAGGAGGAGGCCGGGCATGGCGACTGAGACGCTCGTTCATGTGATCGACGACGACGAGGAGGTGCGCCGCTCGCTGGCGTTCCTGCTGGCGTCGGCCGGCATGAATGCGAGCGTCCATGCCGACGCCGCCGATTTCCTGCGCACGCTCGCCGCGGCCGGCCCCTCGGGCTGCGTGCTGACCGACGTGCGCATGCCGGGCATGACCGGAATCGAGCTCCTGCGCCATCTCGGCGCCGAGCACGCCGACATCCCGGTGATCGTCATGACCGGCGAGGGCGACGTGCCCATCGCCGTCGAGGCGATGAAGATCGGCGCGCTCGACTTCCTCGAAAAGCCGTTCGACGACGAGGCGCTGCTCGCCGCGGTGCGCAACGCGCTCGGCGTATGGGAAAAGGGAGCGCGGCGCGAGGCGGAGCGGCAGCGCTATCGCCGCCGCATCGAGGCGCTGTCGGGGCGCGAGCGCGACGTGTTCGAGGGGCTGGTGGCCGGGCACTCCAACAAGGCGATCGCGCATATGCACGGCATCAGCCCGCGCACCGTCGAGATCTACCGCGCCAACGTCATGGCCAAGATGGAGGCGTCGAGCCTGTCGGAGCTGGTGCGCATGGCGACGATCGTCGCCATGGCCGACGAAGGGGAGGAGCGGCGGAGAAAGCCGTAGGTCGTTCCGCCTCCCGCCGCTTGCCGTGCTTCAGGCGTTGCCGCCGCGCTCGCGGGCGAGGCGGGCCCGGCGCGTCTCGCGGCGCGGCTTGCGCTCCACCATTTCGAGGCGGGCGGGAAGCTCCGCCATCACCGCGCGGCGCATCTGCGGCGTCATCGTGATCCATGCGGCGATCTCGGCGCGGGTGCGCCCGCAGCCGAAGCAGTAGCCGGTCTTCTCGTCGATCGAGCAGACGAGGATGCAGGGGGATTCGATCGCCGTCATGGGTCCTGCCGCCATGGCTCCTGCCGTTCGCTTCCGTCCGGTGTCGCGGAATTCAGGCCGCGCCAGCGCGCCGCAATGCCGCATCGCCGCGCCCGAGCCTTTCGCATTGTGCTTCATCTTTCAAGGCGCTATGCCGTGGCGACCGCGCGCGCCGCGGACCTGCCTTAACGGACCCGTCATGACCACCGGCCTTCCTTTCGACGATTTCCGCAACCTCATCAAGGCCCTGCCGGGGCCGAACGAGGCGGCCCGCGCCCGCGCGGCCGAGCGCAACGCGAAACTGTCGGCGCAGGGGCCGTCGCTCGGCCGGCTGGGCGGGATCGCCGAGTGGCTCGCCGCCTGGACCGGGCGCGACCCCGCCGTGCTGCGGCCGCTGGTGGCGCTGTTCGCCGGCACGCATAAAGGCGTCGCCGGCTCGCGCCAGGAGACGCAGGCGATGGTCGAGCACGCGGCCGCCGGCGGCGCGCTGGTGTGCCAGATTTGCGCGACCAACGATCTCGGCCTCAAGATTTTCGATCTCGCGCTGCACCTGCCGGTCGCCGACATCGCCGAGGAGCCGGCGCTCGACGAGCGCGGCTGCGCTGCGACGATGGCGTTCGGCATGGAGGCCATCGCCGGCGGCATCGACCTCGTCTGCGTCGGCGCGGTCGGGCTCGGCGGCACGCTGTCGGCGGCGGCGCTGATGGCGGCGCTCCATGGCGGGCCGGCCTCGGACTGGACGACTGCCCATACGGACAAGGTCGAGCGGGCGCTCGCCCTTCACGGCGCGCATTTGAAGGACCCGCTGGAGGCGTTGCGGCGGCTGGGCGGGCGGGAGCTCGCGGCCATCGCCGGCGCCATCCTCGCCGCGCGCATGGAGAAGATTCCGGTGATCCTCGACGGCTATGCCAGCCTCGCGGCGGCGGCCGTGCTCAAGGCGGCCGAGGCGAGCGCCGTCGACCACTGCGTGCTCGGGCACGTCTCGATCGAGCCGGGAATGGCGAAAGCGGCCGGAGTGCTGGGACTTTCGCCGATCCTCGACCTTTCGCTGGGCGACGGGGAGGGGGCGGGTGCGGCGCTTGCCGCGGGCATCGTCAAGAATGCGGCGCTCGCGCATTCGGGCATGGCGATCCGGCCGTAACAGGCGGCAAACCTGCATAGATCGTAAGGGATCAGCGCCTGCGGCCGCCGGCCGCCACGGCGCGCGTTTCCTGCGGCACGGGCGGCAATTCTTCCATCACGCGCTGCGGCGGGAAGATGGCGATGGCCTCGGTGCCCTCGCGCAGCCGCGAATGGAGCTGGAACTCGCCGCCGTGGAGCGCGAGCAGCCCCTGCACGATGGGCAGGCCGAGGCCGGTGCCTTCCTCGGCGCTCTTGATGGCGATGGAGCCCTGGCCGAAGGCCGACAGCACCACGGGAATCTCGTCAGGAGGAATGCCCGGGCCGTTGTCCTTGACCGAGACGTACTGGCCGCCGCCGGCCGTCCAGCCGATGCGCACGCGCACCTCGCTGCCGCTCGGTGCGAACTTCACCGCGTTGGAGAGGAGGTTGAGCGTGATCTGGCGCAGCGAGCGCTCGTCGGCGAACAGGCGTGGCAGATGCGGCTCGAACTGCTGGACGATGCGGATGTCCTTGTTGCGCGCCTTCAGCTCCATCAGGTGGCAGCATTCCTCGACCACGCTTTCGAGCGTCACCGGCTCCTCGTTCAGCTGATAGCGGCCGGCCTCGATGCGCGACAGGTCGAGGATCTCGTTGATGAGGTGGAGAAGGTGCTTGCCGGAGGCATGGATGTCGCCG
>JALHFU010000131.1:0-9339 GCA_022838525.1 Hyphomicrobiales bacterium
TTGCGCAGCGCGAGCGCGGCCTGGTACTCGGGCGAGCGGTAGCATTCGAGCGCCGTGTCGTAGCTGTCGAACTCGATCACCACATGGCGGGTGCCGGCCGGTTCCTCCGGCTGCTCGTTGCGGCCGCCGCGGATCACGAACCGCGCGCCGTATTTCTCGAAGGCGGCGGCGTTGGCGGCGACATAGTTCTTGTAGGCCTCGGGGTCGCTGACGTCGACCAGCCCGATCCAGTAGCCTTTCTTGCTCATGGCCTCTTCCTCATGGCCGTTTCTCCCTCAGGGCTTCCAGCGCAGGAAGTTGGCGATCAGCGCAAGGCCGAGCCGCTGGCTCTTCTCCGGGTGGAACTGCGTGCCGGCCTTGTTGCCATGAACGACGGCGGCCGTCACCGGCCCGCCATAGTCGGTCACGGCCAGGACCTCGTCGGCCCGAGTCGCGTCGAGATGATAGGAATGGACGAAATAGGCGTGGAGGCCGCCCTCGCCGGTCGGAATGCCGGCGAAGAGCGGATGGGATTGTTTCACGTGAATCGTGTTCCAGCCGATCTGCGGGATCTTCAGCGACGGGTCGGACGGCGCGATCTCCTTGACGTCGCCGGCGATCCAGCCGAAGCCCTTCGTCACCGTCTTCTCCAGCCCGCGCTCGGACATCAGCTGCATGCCGACGCAGATGCCCAGGAACGGCCGGCCCCTGGCGGTGGCGGCCTCCTCGAGGGCCTCGACCATGCCGGGCACGGCGTCAAGGCCGGCGCGGCAGTCGGCATAGGCGCCGACGCCGGGCAGGACGATGCGGTCGGCGTTCGCGACGCGGTCGGCATCCGAGGTCAGGTCGATCTCGGCCGCAACGCCGATCTCGCGCGCGGCGCGCTCGAACGCCTTGGTCGCCGAGCGCAGATTGCCGGAGCCGTAGTCGATGATGGCGACACGCATGTCAGCTTTTCCCGGGATAGGCGAAGAGGCCGAGCACCGGGCCGCTCTCCCGGCGCGGCGCGGCGGGCGGCGGAAGCGAGCCGGCCGAGGGCCGGACGGAAGCGGGCTCGTCGGCATCGTCCGCGTCGGACACGGCCTCGCTCAGGTAGCGGATCTCGGCGTCGGCGGCGTTGTCGGCCTCGACCACGCCCCATTCGCGCCAGCCGCGGCGGCGAAGCGCGGCGAGCTTGAGCGCCGATCCTTCCAGCCCGACATAGAGCGAGACGAGGAGCGACAGCGCCGGCGCGGCACTGCCCAGCCCCGCGACCGAGCCGATGCCGGACAGCGCCATCGACACGGCGACCACGAAAAGCGCCTCGATCCACAAACGATGGAACAGAAGCCATACCGCCGGCAGCAGGAAGGCGAGAACGTGGAATCCATCGCGGACGAGGACGGCGCGGTCCTCGCCGCCGTCGGCTCTGCCCGCGGCCGCGGGCGGCTCCATCACGACATAGCTGGCCATGGCGTTCGCCTTATCCCCCGCGTCTATCCGTTGAGCGTGCCCTTGGTGGACGGGATCGCTCCTTCCTGGCGCGGGTCGTGCTCGACCGCCGCCCGCAGGGCGCGGGCCACCGCCTTGAAGCAGGTCTCGGCGATGTGGTGGTTGTTGGCGCCGTAGTGATTGGTCACATGCAGCGTGATGCCGGCGTTCTGCGACAGCGCCTGGAAGAACTCGCGCACCAGCTCGGTGTCGAAGGTGCCGATCTTCGGCGCGGAGAACGCGACCTGCCAGACGAGGAACGGCCGGCCCGACACGTCGAGCGCGGCGCGCGTCAGCGTCTCGTCCATGGCGAGGTCGATGGAGGCATAGCGGAAGATGCCGCGCCGCTCGCCGAGCGCCTTCGCGATGGCCTGCCCGAGCGCGATGCCGGTGTCCTCGACCGTGTGGTGATCGTCAATGTGGAGGTCGCCTTTGGCCTCGACCGTCATGTCGATCAGGGAATGGCGGGAGAGCTGGTCGAGCATGTGGTCGAAGAAGCCGACGCCGGTCGAGACGGTCGACACGCCCTTGCCGTCGAGATCGACGCTGACCGCGATCTCGGTTTCCTTCGTCCTGCGCGAAACGCTCGCCGTGCGGCCGGCCATGATCGCAATCCTTCTCTCGAGAAAGCGAAGGCGTCTTAACAGCATGCCCGGCGGATGGAAAGCGCGACGGACGCGCAGGCTTTGCATTCGGCACGCCGGCACATACATAAGCGCCCATGCGGCCGGCGCTGCCTGACCATGGCCGGCCGAAGACAGGATCGGAGCTGATATGTCGAACGAGCTTACGATGCACGCGACGACCATCGTCACCGTGCGCAAGGACGGCAAGGTGGTGATCGCCGGCGATGGCCAGGTCAGCCTCGGCCAGACCGTCATGAAGGGCAATGCCAGGAAGGTGCGCCGCATCGGCAAGGGCAACGTCATCGCCGGCTTCGCCGGCGCCACGGCCGACGCCTTCACGCTGCTCGAACGGCTGGAGGCCAAGCTCGAGCACTATCCCGACCAGCTGATGCGCGCGGCGGTCGAGCTGGCCAAGGATTGGCGCACCGACCGCTACCTGCGGCGGCTCGAAGCCATGATGCTCGTCGCCGACAAGAGCGTGACGCTGGCCCTGACCGGCACCGGCGACGTGCTCGAGCCCGAGCACGGCGTGATGGCGATCGGCTCGGGCGGCAACTATGCGCTGGCGGCCGCGCGCGCGCTGATGGACACGGACAGGAGCGCCGAGGAGATCGCGCGCAAGGCGATGGAGATCGCCGCCGATATCTGCGTCTACACCAACGGCAATGTCGTCGTCGAAACGCTCGATGCCGAGTAGTGGGCCGGATAGCGGGGCCGGCCATATCGGCTTCGCCCCGGTGACGCCGGACCACTATGCGCTGCTGCGCGACTGGCTCGGGCGGCCGCACATGCGCGAATGGTGGGGCGATCCCGACGAGGAATTCGGCTCCATCCGCGACATGGTCGAAGGCCGCGACACCACCCGCCCGTTCATGATCCTGCTCGACGGCGAGCCGGTCGGCTACATCCAGTGCTGGTTCGTCGGCGAGCACCAGACCGAGGAGTGGGCGAAGGACCATCCCTGGCTTCTCGACCTGCCCGCCGACGCCGTCGGCGTCGATCTTTCGATCGGCGACCCCGACAGGCTGTCGCAGGGCATCGGGTCGGCGGCCCTGTCGGCCTTCGTGCGCATGCTGCGCGAGGAAGGCCGCCGGACCATCGTCATCGATCCGGACCCGGCCAACGCCCGCGCCGTGCGCGCCTACGAGAAGGCCGGCTTCCGCGCCATCCCCGAGCTTGCCGGACGCACGGGCGAAAACGTGCTCCTGATGCGGTTCGAGCCGGAGGCATGATGACAGGGGCCCTGCGGCGAACCATAGTGCGGGCCTATGGCGCCGGCATCCGGGGACAGACGTGATCAGCGACGAGACGCTTGAACGGGCGGTGGCGAGCGGGGTGATCTCCGCCGGCCAGCGCGACCGCCTTCACGCGATGGAGCGGGGGGCGATGGAGCGCGCGGCGCTCGCGCCCGACGGCGACGCCGACGACGGGACCGAGGAGAACCTGCGCCTGATCGGCGGCGGCAACGATCTGTTCGTGACGGTCGGCACCGTGCTGCTGACAGCCGGCTTCTACTTCGTGCTGACGACGCTGATGCCGGGGCGGACGCTGTGGATCGCGGCACTCGTCGCCGCCTTCTCGTGGGCGGTGGCCGAGATCGTCACCCGCCAGCACCGGATGAAGCTGTCCTCGACCGTGCTCAGCCTCGTCTTCGTGGCGGCGACGGCGACCGTGCTGGGGCTCGTCGCGCAGGAGCGGTATCCGATCCGCATGCCGGAGACGATATGGCAGCTTCTGGCGTTCCGCAGCACCGTCGCGCCGGCCGGCTATCTCTTCCTCGGCGGCACGATCGCCGCGGCGGCGGTCTATTTCCTGCGCTTCCGCGTGCCGATCCTCGCCGGGGTGATCGCGATCTGCGCGACGCTGCTCGCCTTCCTCCAGACCGCGTTCTTCCTCTACGACGGCGTCGCCGCCGGCTCGGTCGCCGTGCCGCGCATCGAGGAGCTGCCCGAGCTCATGCGCGCGGCGCTCTATATGCCGCTCGTCTGCGGCCTCGTCGTCTTCGCGACGGCGGCGGCGCTCGACATCCACGACCGCGAGCGGCGCACCATCTGGTCGGACTGCGCCTTCTGGCTGCATGTCGTCTCGGCGCCGATGCTGGTGCATCCCCTGTTCATCATGGCCACCGGACAGGACGTGGTGTTCGGCCGGATCGAGCCCGGGGCGGACGCCACCGTCATGCTGACCCTCCTCATCGTCGGCTTCGTCTATGTCGCGCTCGCCATCGACCGCCGGTCGCTGCTGGTGCCGACGCTCGCCTATTTCGGCTCGCTCGGCATCTACTATCTGGTCAACACGGCCGCCAACACCGCCGGCGTTCCGCCCTTCGCGCTAATCCTGCTCGTCGTCGGCGCGCTGATCATCGTCTTCGGAGCGGGCTGGCAGCGCATCCGGCGCTTGATCGTGACGCCGACGCTCCCCACATCCGTCCTCGACAGGCTCCCACCCATCAAGACCCAGGCTTACCGCACACGATGACCAGTTTCTCTCCCCGCGAGATCGTTTCCGAACTCGACCGCTACATCATCGGCCAGAAGGAGGCCAAGCGCGCCGTCGCCATCGCGCTCAGGAACCGCTGGCGCCGGCAGCAGCTCGAAGGCCAGATGCGCGAGGAGGTGATGCCGAAGAACATCCTGATGATCGGCCCCACCGGCGTCGGCAAGACCGAGATCTCGCGCCGCCTCGCCAAGCTCGCCGGCGCGCCGTTCATCAAGGTCGAGGCGACCAAGTTCACCGAGGTCGGCTATGTCGGCCGCGACGTCGAGCAGATCGTGCGCGACCTGGTCGAGGTCGCCATCGGCCTGACGCGCGAGAAGATGCGCGAGGACGTCAAGGCGCGCGCCCACATCAACGCCGAGGAGCGGGTGCTGGAGGCGCTGGTCGGCAAGACGGCGAGCCCGGCGACGCGCGATTCCTTCCGCCGCAAGCTGCGCGACGGCGAGCTCGACGACCGCGAGATCGAGGTCGAGGTCGCCGACACAGGCTCGCCGATGCCCGGCTTCGAGATTCCCGGCATGCCGGGCGGGGTCGGCATGATCAACATCGGCGACATGCTGCAGAAGGCGATGGGCGGGAGCCGCACCAGGACGCGCAAGACCACGGTCAAGGAATCCTACGACCTGCTCATCAACGACGAGTCGGACAAGCTGCTCGACCAGGACGAGGTCGTGGCCCGCGCGCTCGCCGCCACCCAGAACGACGGCATCGTCTTCCTCGACGAGATCGACAAGATCGCGGCGCGCGACGGCGGCATCGGCGCCGGCGTGTCGCGCGAGGGCGTGCAGCGCGACCTGCTGCCGCTGGTCGAGGGCACGACGGTCGCGACCAAGTACGGGCCGGTGAAGACCGACCACATCCTGTTCATCGCCTCGGGCGCGTTCCACGTCTCGAAGCCGTCGGACCTGCTGCCGGAATTGCAGGGCCGTCTGCCGATCCGCGTCGAGCTCAGGGCGCTGGACAAGGACGACTTCCGCCGCATCCTGACCGAGACCGAGGCGAGCCTGATCAAGCAGTATGTGGCGCTGATGGCGACGGAAGGGGTGACGCTGACCTTCACCGACGACGCCATCGACCGGCTGGCCGGCATCGCCGTCGACCTGAACGCCAGCGTCGAGAACATCGGCGCGCGGCGCCTGCAGACGGTGATGGAGCGGGTTCTGGACGACATCTCCTTCACCGCGCCGGACCGTTCCGGTTCCGAGGTGACGATCGACGCGGAATTCGTGGACAAAAACGTCGGCGACCTCGCCAAGAACACGGATTTGTCCAGATTCATCCTGTAAGGGCGGACCGGGCTAGGCAGCGGCCGGCCGGGCGGGCGGATTCTGACACGAGAGTGAACGGGCAGACCCTCGACTCGGGCGGCGGCGGCACCTATTTTGCCCGTCCCCGCCGATCGACCCTCGGAAAGCCCAGAATGAAGCTTGCGACCCGGCTGCTTGTGTCCTTGTTCATCGCCGCCGCGGCCGTGCCGGCGGGAGCCGCGACCGTGGTTCCGCCCGGCAACCGCAACGCGACGCAGCCGGACGTTCCCGCCGCCTCGTCGATCCGCACCAGCGCGCTGAAATCGACCTACGAGGTCAAGTACCGCAAGGTCTATGCGCTGTTCCGGAACGACAGGGCGCTGCGCGACAAGATCGTCGCGGTCGCGGCGCAGTACGGCATCGACCCGATGCACATGGTGGGCGCCATCGTCGGCGAGCACACCTACAATGTCGACGCCTACGACCGGCTGCAGACCTACTACGTCAAGGCCGTGTCCTACCTGCAGTCGAGCTTCAGCTTCGCGCATGGCGGCGAGACCATCGGCGATTTCGTCAAGCGGCCGCAATTCGAGGCCTGCGACGCCGAGGAGGACAGCTACGACCTGTGGTCGTGCCGCGAGGCGGTGTGGGACAAGGAATTCCGCGGCAAAAGCGTCGACGGCAGGACCTTCCCCAACAACCGCTTCAGCGCGGTGTTCTTCCAGCCCTTCTATGCCGGGCAGACCTTCGGCATCGGCCAGCTCAACCCGCTGACCGCCTTGCAGATGAGCGACATCGTCGCCAAGGTCTCTGGCCTGCCGAAGCTCGACCACAACAATCCGCAGCAGATCTACCAGACCATCATGGACCCGGACCTGACGCTGGCCTATGTCGCGGCGACGCTGAAGAAGTCCATCGACGCCTATCGCGACATCGCCGGCTTCGACATATCGAAGAACCCCGGCATCACCGCCACGCTCTATAACGTCGGCAATCCCGAGGCGCGCGCCCGGGCGCTGAAGGCGGAGAACCGCAAGCGCGCCGCGGCCGGCCAGGCGCCGCGCCTGCCGCAGGAGAACTATTACGGCTGGTTCGTCAACGACAAGCTGGACGAGTTGAAGACCCTGTTCTGAGCCGCCCTCAGCGGCCGCGCTTCTCCATCGCGTCGAGGCGGGCGAGCAGCTCCGCCACGTCGGCCTCCGACAGGGTGCCGATGGCGCCGGCAAGCCGGTTGGCGAGCAGCGTCGCCTGCGGCGACAGCCCGACCGTATCGACGGTGACGCGCGGATGCGAGGTGGCGGCGAGCCGCTGCAATTCCTCGGCGTCGTCCCAGATGACGTTGAAATAGCCGACGATCTTCTGGATCAGCGGCCAGCTCGGCACGCCGCGCCTGCCACGCTCCAGCGCCGACAGATAGGCGGCGCTGACGCCGAGCGCGGCCGCCATCTCCTTCTGGGTGACGCCCTTCTCCTCGCGCATCCGGCGCATCCGCTCGCCGAAGGGGGTCATGCGGGCCCGCCCTTGCGCCGCAGGCGCACATAGAGCGCGCCCGAGCCGCCGTGGCGCGAGGCCGCCGGCTCGTAGGCGCTGACCAGCGCGCGGAACGGCGGCGTCGCGAACCAGCCGGGCACGGCGCGGCGCAGCACGCCCTCGCTGCCGAGCGACGACCCCTTGCCGGTGACGACGAGCACGTGGCGGCGGCCGTCGGCATGGGCGCGGTGCAGGAACGACAGCAGCAGCGCATGCGCCTCGCTCTGCGTCAGGCCGTGGAGATCGACCTTGCCCTCGATCGCGAGGCGCCCCTTGGCGAGCTTGGCGCGGGTCGGCCTGTCGAAGCCGTGCCGCGGCTGGGAAGCCGGGGGCTCCATCCGGGCGGGCCCGGGCGGCGCGGAGCGCTGCGAGGGGGCGGGCTGCGACGCCTCGAGCATGACGGCGAACTCGTCCTCGTCGAGCCCGTCGCTTTCGACCGACTTGCCGGCGAGCGGCGTCACCGATTTCGCGACGCGGTTCCACAGGATGCGGTCTTCCTGCGACAGCTTCTTGTCCCGGCGCCCGCTCATGGCCTGCCCTCCCCGCCGGCAAGGGCGCGCGGGACGAGCGCGAAGAAGCGGGCCGGATGGCGCACCACGCCGGCGATGTCGCCGGCCGCATCGCCGGAACCGGCGAAGAGATCGCCGCGCGCCGGCCCGACGATGGCGGAGCCGGTATCCTGCGCGATCATCAGCCGCCGGAACGGCGCGCCGCCGAACGCCCTCAGCGACGGCGCGTCGATGAAGAACGGCGTGGCGAAGGTGTGCAGCAGCCGGTCCACCGCCAGCGAGCGGCCGGCCGTCAGCGGCACCTTGGCCGCCGCCACCGGGCCGAGCGCGGCATCGGCGACATCCGCCTCGCGGAAGAAGATGTAGGAGCGGTTCCTGTGCAGGATCTCGTCGACGCGGCCGGGATTCTCCGCCAGCCAGGCGCGGATCGACTGCATCGTCACCTTCTCGCGCGGGATTTCGCCGAGCCCGGCCAATACCCGGCCCGGGCCGGTGAAGGGATGACCGGATTTCGCGGCATAGGTGACGCGCCTCACCCTGCCGTCGGGCAGCTTCAGCCTCGCCGCGCCCTGCACATGCACGAAGAAAGCATCGACCTTGTCGGCGAGCCACGCCAGCGGTCCGGCGCGGTCGCCGAGTGCGCCGCCTTCGATGGCCGCGCGGTCGAAATATTCGACGATGCCGCTTTCCGTCGCCCGCCCGAACGCGAAGGCCGGATCGAAGCCGACCGGGCGGTTGCCGTCGTCCACCTTGACCAGATCGTCGGGCGGGGCGAGGAGCGGCACGCCGAACCGGGCGGTGCGGACCGGCGAGGCCTCGACCTCCGGCTCGTAGAAGCCGGTGACGAAGCCCGCCTCGCCGCCGTCGGCAACGATCAGGAACGGGGAAAAATGCCGCTCGAAGAAGGCGCGGGCGTCCGCGGTGCCGGAATCCGCCGCAGCGGCCTCGGAAAAGGCTTCATCGAACGCGCCGGCATCGACGCCGAGCGAGCCGGTGCGGTAGGGCGTCTCCAGCCCGTGCACGGCGCTGCGGCGGAAGGCGGCGAAGGCGGAGGCGTGGTCGTCCCGCTCCCAGCCCGGAATGTCGCCGAAGGAAACGGCGTGGAAGAGCGGGGCGAGCGGCATCCTGCGACGGGAGGCTCAGTCGTCGGCTTCGGTCGCCACCAGCTTCCAGTTCGGATCGCGGGAGCGGGTGTCGCGCGCGAAGGTCCACACGTCCTTGACCTCGGCCACGGTCTCGGGGTCCCCGTCGATGACCTCGCCGGCCGCGTTGCGGGTGGCGGACACGAGCTGGCTGACGACGCGCAGCGTGACATGCGCCTCGCTGCCCTTCATCTCGGCATTGACGATCTCGGCCTTGTCGATGCCGACGAAGGAGGACTGGATCTTCTCGTTGCGGCTCTCGCGGTCCGAGATGGCGGCGACGAAGCCGTCATAGACCTCGCGCGACAAAAGGTTCTTGAGCGTGCGGCGGTCGCCGTCG
>JALHFU010000352.1:0-1799 GCA_022838525.1 Hyphomicrobiales bacterium
CTGCCATGGCGAGACCGACGACGATGGCGCCGATGCCGGTGCCGACCAGCGCCAGCTTCAGCGCATGGAAGGATGCCGTGACCAGGCGCAGCGGATTGAGCAGTCCAAGCAGGCCCGACCCCATGGCTGAGAGCGCGGCACCATGGCCACCGGCGGCGGCAGCCGCAGCATAGCCGATCATGGCGGTGCGCAGCCCCTTCAATCCGGCCGTGACCGGCGTGAAGGCAAGTGCGGCGATCCTGCCTGCGCCGGACAGTCCGTTCAGCCCGGCGATGGCGCCCGTGATCAGCCCGCCCTTCATCCAGAAGAAGCCGAACTGGGCGGCGATCGCGGCGACGCGCATGGCAACAAGCGCAGAACCTGTCGCGACGATGACGCGGGTCAGACCGGGATATCTGTCCGCAAGCTCGCCGATCTTCACGATGATCGGCGTCAGGGTTTCGGCAAGGCTGGTGAGCGCCGGCAGCAATGCTGTGCCGATGGCGATGTTCAGGCTCTCGACCGCATTCTTCCACCGTTCCGTGGCCGCCGCGCCGGTTGCCAGACGGCGCAGATAGTCGTCCTCGACCACGCCTTGCGCGTCCATCGCCTCGGCGCGTATCTGCCGGTAAAGTTCCAGGTTCTGGATCAGCGGGCGCAAGCCCTGCTGGACCTGCGCATCGGCAAACAGGTCGCCGAGCTTCGACAGGTCGCCACCGAGCGCCTCGTTGGTGATTTCCGTGATCGCCTCGATCGGCGACATGCCCTTGCCCTGCGCGAGGTCCATCGACTTGCGCAGGTCGATGCCCATGGCCTTGAAGGCCCTGATGGTCTTCAGCGCATAGACCTTCTGCAGGATGTTCGACAGGTTGGTGGCCGCACTCGCACTGTCGCCGGTCCCCTTGCGCACGATCTGCAAGGCAGCTGCAAGATCGGCGACGGCCGGAACGCCCGTCTGCCCAAGCGCCTGGTAGCCGGCGCCAAGCTCGGGGAAGTATTGCGCCATGTCCTTCAACTCGAAGGCGCCGGCCTTGCCGGCCTGCGCCATGGCGTCAAGCGCATCGCCGAATTTCCCGGCCGGAACCTTCAGATTGTCGAGCGCGGCATAGCCCGCCTGCGACAGGTCGGCAATCTGAGCATTGTAGGCGGTCGCAGCACGCCCGATCGGCTTGAGCAGGCCAAGCGCGTCGTCGCGGCTGGCACCCATGCCGGCAAGCACGTCCATGCCCTCGGCAATGGCCGAAGCACTCTGCGACGTATCCTTGGCAACGGCGCGGATGGCGCGGCCAAGCTCGGGCAATTTCTCGACCGGCTCGTCGATCTTCTGGCCGATATCTTCGAGCTTCGTCTCGAACGCCGTGGCTGCATTGACGGGCGCGGCGACAGCCCTCGCAAGGCCATAGGCGACCGCGCCCGCCTCGACCATGCGTCCGCGCAACGCATCGAGCCGGGCATTGTTGCGGTCCTGCGCCGCCCTCAAGCTGCCGAGCGCGGCATTGACGCCGCGCACCGGACCCGTCAGCCTGTCGACAAGCTCGACGATCAGCTTTGAAGTCAGCGCAGCCATGATTGTCCTTGACCGTATCTGGAGACCGGAATGCGAACCGTGTTCCTCGTAATCGCTGCCATGGCGGTCCTGATCGGGCTGGCGGTCGCATTCGGCTGGAAACGCAGGTAAAGGCAACCTCCTTGCCGGTCCACCCGGCCGCCACCTGCGACACGTATCGATAGCTGAGGCGAACAGGCGCAGCAGGAACGGATCCGGCTGACTTGCCAAACCTGCAGGCAGCAGGGATGGTGACATGACCCGCATGCGAGTG
>JALHFU010000353.1:0-1792 GCA_022838525.1 Hyphomicrobiales bacterium
GTCCTCGAGCTCGATCTCCTTGGCGACGGTGACGCCGTCCTTGGTGATGCGCGGCGCGCCGAACGACTTGTCGATGACGACGTTGCGGCCCTTGGGGCCGAGCGTCACCTTCACCGCGTCGGCGAGGATGTTGACGCCGCGCAGCATGCGCTCGCGGGCATCGCGGGAGAATTTCACTTCCTTGGCAGCCATGTTCAGCTCCTGATGTTCACTTGCCGCCCGCAAGCGGGCCGGCCGAATTCCGTGGATTGGGATAGGACCGGCCGATCAGCCGATGATGCCCAGAATGTCGGATTCCTTCATGATGAGAAGGTCTTCGCCGTTGATCTTGACCTCGGTGCCGGACCACTTGCCGAACAGGACGCGGTCGCCGGCCTTGACCTCCAGCGGAACGAGCTTGCCGTTCTCGTCGCGGGCGCCGGAACCGACGGCGACGATCTCGCCTTCCTGCGGCTTCTCCTTGGCGGTGTCCGGGATGATGATGCCGCCGGCGGTCTTCTCCTCGGATTCGACCCGGCGGACGACCACGCGGTCATGGAGCGGGCGGAACTTCGACTTTGCCATGTCTCTGGTGTCCTTGAAAATGGATTAAAGGGTTCCCTCCATCCGGCGACGCCGGACGCGGTTAGCACTCACCGATGGCGAGTGCTAACATGGGCGTTGAGATAGTGGCAGCCCGGAAGCCTGTCAATATCGGATGCGACTTATCGCTAACGCGACGATGCGGCGCCGACCGTGGAGACCCAGCCGCGGGCGATGGCGAGCCCTGCGGCGTCGGCCTCGGACCCGAAGCGCGCCGCGTCCTGCGGATGGCGCTCGTGCCAGCCGGGCTGGCGCTCGGCCAGCCAGTCGGCGAAGGTCTGCGACCAGTGCGCGACCATCGGCCGGTCGGCCTCGAAATGGAACTGGAAGCCGTAGGCGGCGCGGCCGACGCGGAAGGCCTGGTTGTGGACGGCGAGGCTGCCGGCGAGGCGGCTCGCGCCGCGCGGCAGGATGAAGGTGTCGTCGTGCCACTGGAAGGTGCGGAACGACGGCTGCAGGGCGGCGAGCACGGCGTCCTCGGCGCCTTCGGGCGTCAGCTCGACCTCGTGCCAGCCGAACTCGGTGGCGCCGCCGATGATGTTCTCGCCGCCATAGGCGCGCGCCAGAAGCTGGCTGCCGAGGCAGATGCCGAGCACGGAGCGGCCCGAATCGCCGAAGCCGCGCATCAGGCCGCAAAGCTGCGGCAGCCACGGGCTCTGCTCGTCGGCAAGCGCGTTCTGGCCGCCGCCGAGGACGACGAGGGCGTCATAGCCGGCCGGCCTCTCGGGCAGCGCGTCGCCGAGATCGGCTCGCAGCAGTTCGACCTCGGCCCCGGCCTCGCCGAGCGCGACGCCGACCTGGCCGAGCCCCGTATCGGCATAGTTCTGGACGACGAGAACGCGCATGAAGCCTTCCGTTTCGGGTGGTGCCGCCGGGCATGGCAGGCGATAGCATGGCGACATAGGTGCCGCCGCGACGGGACGCAAGGGAGGAGCGTTGTGCCACTGCAGAACCGGGTCGATCCGTTCGGCGCGATCCACGCCGACGCCGCGCGCGGCCTGTTCACGGGAAACCGCGGCGTCATCCACGATCCGGCGACGCGGACGCTGCTTTCGCGCCGCTGGACGACCAGGGCATGGATCGTCTGCACGCTCGAACACCCGCTCGACAGGAAACGCCAGCCGATGGGCCGCAACGCGCCCTCGGGCGGGGCGGGCTGGACCGAGCTGTTCTTCCTCGACGAGGTGACGGCGCTCGCGGCCGGGCATCG
>JALHFU010000354.1:0-1783 GCA_022838525.1 Hyphomicrobiales bacterium
TCTCGCGCTCGCGTGACATTCCCTTCAATCGCATCCGGCTCTCGGACAGCAATGTCCGCGAAACCGACACCAAGGCCGGTCTCGACGATCTCACCCACGACATCGACCGCCGCGAGGATATCGTGCAGGGCATCAATGTCCGCGCCATCCTCGACGCCGACGGCAACGAGACCGGCGATTTCGAGACGCCGGCCGGCGGCCGCCGCTTCCGGGCGATCGCGCGTCTGGTCGAGGCCGGACGCTTTCCCGCCGACGGCCTCGTTCCCTGCCTGGTCAAGAAGGCCGACGCCAAGACCTCGGCGGTCGACGACTCGCTCGCGGAGAACACGCTGCGACTGGCGCTGCATCCGCTCGACCAGTTCCGGGCGTTCAAGCGCATGTTCGACGACGGCATGGCGAAAGAAGAAATCGCCGACGCCTGGCGCACCACGCCGCGCTACATCACGCAGCGTATGCGCCTTGCCTCGGTCTCGCCGGCGCTTCTGGAAGTCTATGCGCGCAACGGCATGCCGCTGGCGATGCTGGAGGCATTCACCGTCAATCCCGACCACACCCGCCAGGAACAGGTCTGGGAAGCTGTCCAGCGCTCTTATAATGTGCAGCCCTGGCAGGTCCGCCAGCTTCTCACCGAAACCACCGTTCCGACCGACGACAAGCGTGTGCGCTTCGTCGGCGTGGACGCCTATGAGCAGGCCGGCGGCGCGATGCTGCGCGATCTCTTCTCCGAGAACGACGGCGGGTGGCTCGAGGACGTGGCGCTTCTCGACCGTCTGGTCGCGGAGAAGCTGAAGGCGATTGCCGATGACGTGGCGGCCGAAGGCTGGAAGTGGATCGCCGTCGATACCAGCCATCCCTATGGCTACGATAACGGCCTTCGCGAGATCACTGGCAGCTTCCCCGAGCTCTCCGACGAGGACCGCGCTGCCCGCGATGCGTTGCGCGGCGAGTATGACGACCTCGAATCGGAATATTCCGAGCATGACGAACTGCCGGAGGAAATCGATCGCCGGCTGGGCGAGATCGAGGCCGCTCTGGACGCCTTCGAAAAGCGCGCGGCCATCTATGACCCTGCCGAGATCGCCTGCGCTGGCGTCTTCATCAGCATCGACCGCGACGGCGAGCCCGTCGTCGAGCGTGGCTATGTCCGGCCCGAGGACGAGTCGGTGGCCGACGCCGAGGACGGCGAGAGCGAAACCGCCGTCGCAGCAACCAGCGCAGACGGCGAGGTGCAACGCGCTGTCATCACCATCGGCGGCCAGCCTTCCGATGTCGAGGAGGATGAAGACGATGGCGGGATCAAGCCGCTGCCGGAACGGCTCGTCATCGAACTGACCGCCCATCGCACCGTCGCGCTTCAGGAGGCGCTCGCCAACAATCCGCACGTCGCGATGACGGCGTTGCTCCACCGCATGGTGATGGAGCGCTATCATTACTCCGCGCCGACCGGATGCCTGGAAGTCTCTGTGCGCCACAGATATCTGTCTTCGCAGGGCTCTGATCTTGCCGACAGCCCCTCGGCCAAGGCGATCGGCGAGCGCTTCGACGGGTGGAAGGCCGACCTTCCGTCCGACGAATCGGCCCTCTGGGACTGGATCGCCGCGCTTGACGAGGCGAGCCGGATGGCGCTTCTCGCCCACTGCGTCAGCTACGGCGTCAATGCCCTCTACGAACGGCCGAACATCCACAGCGCCTCTGGCATTTCCCAGCATGGCCTCGATCGGCGTCTCGCCGGGGCCGACCGGATTGCTCGCGCCACCGGCTTCGACATGGTGGTCGATGCGGG
>JALHFU010000355.1:0-1780 GCA_022838525.1 Hyphomicrobiales bacterium
GATGCCATAGGCCACGTCATAGCGGCGGCGCGAGTTCGCCCAGCTGGCGTTGCGTTCCTCATCGCCCGAGGCCAGCTCCACGATCTGGGTGCGCCGTTCCGGTCCGCCGCGCGCACCACGGCTGATGTCGTCCGGGAACCGGACCTCGTGGAAAGCCATTACATCCCCCTCCGCCCCAGCGAAACGGCCCGGGCGATGTCCGCCGCGATCTGCGTGCGGGACTGCCGGAAGCTCTCGGCATCGCGGGCATTGATCGTGACGTTGACGGTCTGCGCGGCGGTGGCGCCGTAACCTGCTGCCTCTCGCCGCGAGAGTACCCGCTCGCCACGTTGCAGGATCGCAGGCACTTCGTCGGGCCTGAGCCCCGCCCAGCCCCCGGAATGCATGCGCGGGGCATTGACGAAGGCGTGCGCGGGCACGATGCGGCCCGGTCCCGCAGAACCGACCATGCCGCCGGCGTGCAGGATGTTGGCGAAGATCCCGCCGCCGAGATTGCCCAAAACACCGGAAAGCACGCCTGCCAGCGGGCCGAGGATGAAACGCCGGGCTGCGAGCTTCGCCAGATCGGCGATCAGCGAGGTGACCAGATCGCCGAACTTCAGCTTGCCGGTCTTCACGAACTCGCCGATCGCATTCTCGGCGCTGCGGAACGCTCCCACCAGCGCATTGCCGATGTCCCCGCCGATGTCGCGCGCCTTCGTGGCATAGTCGGCCAGGGTCTGGCTCACCGCCGCCCATCCGGTCGCGGCAGCCTCGGCCCCGGCCTTCGTCTGCTCGCCGGCGCTGCGCCCGGCGGCTCCGGCACGACCGGCAGCGGTCGTGGCATCGTTCAGAGCCGCCGTCACCCGGTCCGCCGAAGTGGCGGCCTCGTCCAGCGGGTTCTCGGCGTCCCCGCCGCTCAGTGCATCGCGCAGCGCCTGCATAGCCGCGCCCACACCATCGAAGGCTCCGGCCCTGGTCTCGGCCGCGCGCCGGCGGTAGCGGTCGGCCATCGCGCCGGCATTGCTGGTGGCGTGATCGAGCATCGAGGCATAAGACTGCGCCCCGAACCAGTCGATCCGCGCATCCGCACCGATCGTCTCGGCGACCGCATTGAATGTCGGTCCGATGGTGCCGAGGAAATCGGCCCATCTGTTCGACAGGAAGGCCATCAGCCGCAGCCAGATCGCCTCGATATCGGCGCGCAGGGCGCGGAAGTCGTCCACGAAAGAGCCGAGCGTGGCCTTGATCCCGTCCCAGACGGCACGCGCCACGTTGCCCATCAACTCGAGCGCCGAACCGAAGCCGCCCGCGCCCTTCACGAGCTGCCCGAACCAGTAGATCAGCTCGCCCGCACCGACGATCAGCGCGCCGATCCCGGTGCGGATGATCGCGCCGCGCAGGAGCGTGAGCGCACCCGACAGGCTGAAGGTCGCGACACGGGCGGCAACGAACGCCGCGACCCAGCGCCCGGCCATGAAGGCCGCGAAGGCGATGCCGATGGCTGCGAGCCTCTCCAGATTGTCGGCCAGCATGATCAGCCCCTCGGCCACCGTCGAGGAAGCGCCCGCCATCTGGTCCCAGGTTCCGACCAGCTGCAGGGCGGCATTGCCGATCAGGGTGAAGGCATCGCCGATGGTGGCCGGCATGCTGTCGGCTTCCTCGCGCAGCAGCTCGAGATTGCCGATCAACGCCGTGCGGATCACATCGCCGGTGATCGCTCCCTGCTGCCCGAGGCCGCGCAGGCCGGAAACGGTGGTGCCGAGCTCGGAGGCCAGCAGTTCCGCGAGCCGCCCGCCGC
>JALHFU010000356.1:0-1772 GCA_022838525.1 Hyphomicrobiales bacterium
ATCGTCGGCTGGCGCGGCAATGTCGCGCTCCAGCTCAATCCGGGTCGCATCCCCAAGCTGCGCTTCACCGGCCTCGGCCTCCACGGCACCGCGCCGTCCGACACGGCCCTGCCGACCGTCGATCACACCGGCTGGATGACTCCGGTGGTGGTGTCGAAGGCCAACACGACGTTCTCGCTGCACGGCCATGCCGGCCCCACCGAAAGCGTGTCGATCGACCTCGGCAATCAGGTCGAGCCGCGCATGCTGATCGGCGAGGAGGCCGTCATCATCAGCGACCGCCGCGCGTCCGGCTCGGCCGTCATCGAGGCGAAGCTGCTCGCGGTGAAGAACTGGGACGCGATCGCCCGCGCCCACACGCGCGGGGCGATGGCGATCCAGCACGGCACCGTCGCCGGCAACATCGTCCAGCTCGCCGCGCCGGCCGTCCAGATCGGGCGGTGGAGCGAGGGCCAGACGCAGAACATCGTCAACAACACCCTGCCGCTGATGCTGTGTCCGGCGACCGGCAACGACGAGCTGGTCATCACGGTCAAGTAGCGGCTCGAACGAAGCTCGAAGGCCGTTCGAACGGCCTTCGCAGTCCCCCTCAAGGAGGTCTCGCACCATGAAATTCGTCCTCACGTCCGAACACGTCTACTGGTGGCCGGTGAAGGTCCGGCTCCCCGATCCCGACCCCAAGCGGGCCGGCAAGATCGTGGAGCAGGAGTTCATGATGCAGTTCGCGGCCATCTCGAGCGATGAGGCGCGCGCCGTCATGGAGGAGATCGCCGCGCTGCCCGAGGCGGAGCGGGCCGAGCGGGAACACGATCTGATGCTGCGCGTGGCGCGCGACTGGAGCGGCGTCTACGCCCAGGACGGCGAGGTCGCCTTCAGCCCGGACGTGCTGAAGAGCATGCTCGGGATCGGCTTCTACCGGCTGGCGATCTACCGCGCCTACAACGACAGCATGACCGGCGAGGCGGCGCGCAAGGGAAACTGAGGGAGGCCGCGCGGGCCTGGGCGCTCGGCCGATCAGGGAAGGAAGACGACACCAGGCCTATGGCGGTCGATCGCGAGACCGCCGAAGAGTTCGCCGCGCTCGGCGTCCACATCGAAGCTGAAGAGACCGATGAGGATGCAGATGCAATCAAAGTCTGGGACGTCAACCGCGACGCCGTCTGGCTCTTTCTCGATCTGGAAACGCAGTGGCGCGCCGTCATCGGGCTGCGCGGCCTCATCTGGCTCGGCCTCGACTATGTCGCGGCCGAGACGCTCATGCGGGCGCGCGACTTCGGCCGGAAGAAGCGCGGCCGGCTCATCGAGGATCTGCGCGTGATGGAACGTGAGGCCCTCGACACCTTCGCGAAGCTGGAGAGCGAGTAATGGCGCGCCAGATGAACCTGCAGCTCGTGATCGGCGCGGACGGCCGTGCCGTCGCCCCGGTCACGGCCGAGGTGCGGCGGGAGGTGTCGAGCGTCGGCGAGGCCGGCCGCGCGGCGGCCGCCGACGTCGCCCTGCTCGCCGCGGCCAGCAAAGCTGCTTGCGCCTGTCGCCTCGCCTCGGGATCAGCATCCGGATCATCCGCTACCCCCGCAATGATCTCGAGTTGGGCCGCCCGCTCTCTCTCACGCTCCAACCTGAACTCGTCGAAGAAGCTCCACCGAGCTGCAAACGTGGGCTCTGGCGCAGGCGCAAAGTCGGATGCAAGGGGCAAGCTGGGACCCGCGCCTTCTTCCGTTCCCTCTGTCGGCGCCGACATCGACGTAGGCGACGGTGCCTGCACAGGCGCC
>JALHFU010000357.1:0-1768 GCA_022838525.1 Hyphomicrobiales bacterium
TCGCCGAGGACGACTTCGCCGCACTCGGCGACACATCAACCCTCGCCGACCCAGGCGTCGTCGACGACCTCATCACAAACCGACAGAACAGAAGAGAGTGAGACAAGAGCCTTCCTGCGGAACTGGCCAACGGGGAGGCCGCGGCCGCTGTCTGGGAGGGCAGCGGCCGCTTTCTTTTCGGCCCGAAGGCATGGGCGCGGTCCGGATAAACGGAGCCCGGATCGTCCGCCGTCAGTCCCGGGCGCGCTGGAGCATGCCGAAGAGGTCGCGCGGGTCGTCGGGATCGGCGATGATGTCGATCTCCTGGCAGAAACCGGTGCCCTTCAGCCGCTCACGCACATAGCGCAGCGCGGAAAAATCCTCGATGGCGAAGCCGACGCTGTCGAAGAGGGTGATCTGGCCGTCGCTGCGCCGGCCCTGGGTCTCGCCGGTCACCACCCGCCACAGCTCCGTCACCGGATAGCCGGGGTCCATCTGCTGGATTTCGCCCTCGATGCGCGTCTGCGGCGGGTATTCGACGAAGGTGTCGGCGCGCAGCAGGATGTCGCGGTGAAGCTCGGTCTTGCCGGGGCAGTCGCCGCCGATGGCGTTGAGATGGACGCCGGCGCCGACCATGTTGTCGCTGAGGATGGTGGCGAACTGCTTGTCGGCCGTGCAGGTGGTGATGATGCCGGCGCCCTCGACGGCGGCCTGCGCCGAGGAGCAGGCGACGACGCCGAGGCCGCAGCCGGCGAGGTTGCGCACGGTCTTCTGCGTCGCGCGCGGGTCGATGTCGTAGAGGCGCACCGCCTCGATGCCGACGACCGCCTTCATCGCCAGCGCCTGGAACTCGGCCTGCGCGCCGTTGCCGATGATCGCCATCGTCTTCGCCCCCTTGGGGGCGAGATGGCGGGCGGCCATGGCCGAGGTGGCGGCGGTGCGCAGCGCCGTCAGCAGCGTCATCTCCGCGAGCAGCACCGGATAGCCGGTCGACACCTCGGCCAGCAGGCCGAAGGCGGTCACGGTCTGCAGGCCCTCGGCCATGTTCTTCGGGTGGCCGTTGACATATTTGAAGGCGTAGATGTCGCCGTCCGAGGTCGGCATCAGCTCGATCACGCCCTCGCGCGAATGCGAGGCGATGCGCGGCGTCTTGTCGAAGGCCTCCCAGCGGCGGAAATCCTCCTCGATCACGTCGGCGAGCTCCGCCAGCATCGTCTCGATGCCGACATGATGGACGAGCCGCATCATGTTCTCGACGCTGACGAAGGGAATGAGGGCCTTGTCGGACGGCGCCTGCGGCATCGGAAGCTCCTTTCGCTGCCGCCTCATCGTAGCCCTGCCGTCCCGGCCGCCGAAATCACAACATTATGTTGATCTCGGCATCGAACTGCGCAGAATGCCCAATCGAAATGCGATTTCCGCCAATACCGATGAACACCGGGCCGATGGACACCGCCAAATACATTCCCGACGCGCTCGACCGCCGCATCATCGCGCATCTGCGCGTCGACGGCCGCGCCTCGCTGTCCAAGCTCGCTGCCGCGCTCGGCGTCGCGCGCGGCACGGTCAACAACCGCCTCGAGCGGCTGGTCGAGACCGGCACGCTGCTCGGCTTCACCGCGCGGGTGCGCGACGACTACGACGAGCGCACCGTGCGCGCGGTGATGATGATCGAGGTGGTCGGCCGCTCGACGACGCAGGTGATCCGAAAGCTGCGCGGCATCCCCGAAATCTCGTCGCTGCACACCACAAACGGCAACTGGGATCTGGTCGCCGACATCCGCGCGGC
>JALHFU010000358.1:0-1768 GCA_022838525.1 Hyphomicrobiales bacterium
GGCTTCGACCGCTATTTCGTCAGCAGCCCGTCGCTGTGGGTCAACGACCGCAAGGCGCTCCGCGACATGGAGGCGTTCCTCGACGGCGGCGGCGAGGCGGAAGCGCCCATCCCGGTGCGGCTGACGGTGGGCTCCGAGGAGGAGACGCTCTCGCCCTGGGACCGGCGCAGTGACGGCGACCTCTCCGTGCGCGAGCGCTGGACGAAAAGCAACCGCATGGTCGGCAATACGCAGGACCTCGCCGCGCTGATCGAGGCGCGGGGAGGGGAGCGGTTCGATTTCCGCTTCGACATGCTCGAAGGCTTCGACCATGGTGCGGCCCGCGCCGCCGCGGCGCTGCGCGCCATCCGCTTCGCCATCGACGGCGAATAGGAGGCGCGGACGCGCCGCCTCCGCCTATTCCCGGTGCTCCCGGATCACCTTCAGGAACGCATCGCCGTAGCGCTCCAGCTTCGCCTGCCCGACGCCGGGGATGCCGAGCAGTCCCTCGTGGCTCGTCGGGCGCTCGGTGGCGAAGGCGACCAGCGTCGTGTCGGGAAAGACCACATAGGGCGGAACCGAAAGCTCCTTGGCGATCGCCATGCGGGCGGCGCGCAGCGCCTCGAAAAGCTCCATGTCGGAGCCTTCGAGCGCGGATCGGGCGCTCGCGCTGCGCGACGATGCGCCTTTCGACGCCTTCGCGCCCGTCGGGCGGTCCTTACGGAAGCGGATCGTGCGTTCGCGGCGGAAGACGGCGCGCGCCTCCGGCTCCAGCTTGAGGGCGCCAAAGGCCGCGTGGTCGACGGCGACGAGGCCGGCGGCGAGAAGCTGACGGTAGACCGACTGCCAGGTCCTCGCCGGAAGGTCCTTGCCCGCGCCGAACACCGGCATGTCGACATGGCCGAAGCGCACGGTCTTGTCGTTCCGGTTGCCGGTGAGCACGTCGATCAGATGGCCGGCGCCGAAGCGCTCGCCGGTGCGGTAGATCGCCGCCAGCGCCTTGATCGCGGCTTCGGCGCCGTCCCAGGTCTCGACCGGCTTGAGGCAGGTGTCGCAGTTGCCGCATCCGCCTTCGTGCGCCTCGCCGAAATGGGCGAGGATCGCCTGCCGGCGGCAGCCCGCCGTCTCGCAGATGGCGAGGAGCGCATTGAGCTTGGCGCGCTCGATGCGCTTGATGTCGTCGCCGGAGGTGCCTTCGTCGATCATGCGGCGGCGCTGGATCACGTCCGCCATGCCGTAGACCATCCAGGCGTCGGAGGGCAGCCCGTCGCGCCCGGCGCGGCCCGTCTCCTGATAATAGGCCTCGACCGAGCCCGGCAGGTCGAGGTGGGCGACGTAGCGCACGTTCGGCTTGTCGATGCCCATGCCGAAGGCGACGGTGGCGACGAGGCACAGGCCCTCCTCCTTGAGGAAGGCGTCCTGGTTGGCGTCGCGGACGCTGCGGTCCATGCCGGCGTGATAGGCGAGCGCACGGATGCCGTGCCCGTTCAGCCATGCCGCCGTGTCCTCGACCTTGGCGCGCGACAGGCAGTAGACGATGCCGCTCGAACCCTTGTGGCGCGCCAGAAGCCGCAGGAGCTGCTGGCGCGGCTGGTCGCGCTCGACGATCTCGTAGGCGATGTTGGGACGGTCGAAGGAGGTCGTGAACACCTCCGCATCGTGCAGGCGCAGCCGGTCGATGATGTCCTTGCGGGTGTGCGGGTCGGCCGTCGCCGTCAGCGCCATGCGCGGCACGCCCGGATGCTGCTCCGCCAGGCAGCCGAGCTCGAGATATTCCGGCCGGAAGTCG
>JALHFU010000358.1:1809-2496 GCA_022838525.1 Hyphomicrobiales bacterium
CCATTGCGAGACGCAATGCGCCTCGTCGATGGCGAAGAGCGCGATCGGGGCGTTGCCGATCAAGGCCCTGAAGCCCGGCGTGACGATGCGCTCGGGCGTGACGTAGAGGAGATCGAGGTTGCCGGCGGCAAGCGCGCGGCGGACATCGGCCGCCTCCTCGCGCGTCAGCGAGGAGTTGAGCGCGGCGGCCTTGACGCCGAGCTGCTTCAGCGCCTCGACCTGATCGCGCATCAGCGCGATCAGCGGCGACACCACGATGCCGACGCCGCGGCGGCACAGCGCCGGAATCTGGAAGCACAGTGACTTGCCCGCCCCGGTCGGGAACAGCACGACCGCGTCGCCGCCCGCCATGACCCGCTCGACCACGGCGGCCTGCTTGCCGCGGAACGCGGAATAGCCATAGACCCGCTTGAGCACGTCGAGCGGCGTTTCAACGCCGTCGTTTCCGGGCGGTCGGTCGAAAAGGCTCTGGGTCTGCGGCATGGAATCGCTTTCGTGAAAGGGGCCGCATTATGCACGGCCGCGGCGGCGACCGCGAGGGTTGCCGCCGCCCGATTCCCGATTCATTGCGTCCGGTTGCGAACCCCGCCGTTTCAGGGCCTGCGCGCCAGGAGCATGTCGCGAACGTGGTAGAGGATGATCTCGCCGCGCTGGTTCTCGCCCCAGATCTCGATGTCGACCAGCGCA
>JALHFU010000132.1:0-9085 GCA_022838525.1 Hyphomicrobiales bacterium
AGAACCGGGCCGTGCTCGACGATGGCCGGACCAATGGGTCCCGGCTCGGCGGCCGCTGCGCGGCCTTGGCCGGGATGACGGCGGTGGCGGAGCCGGCGCGGGCGGGATGACGTGGCGCCGGGCCGACCGGGCCCGCCGCGCCTACCGCGCGCCGACCTCGCGCAGGTGGCGCACCGGGCGGCCGGGCGCGAGGGCGGCGGCGGCGCGCATGATGCCCTGCGCGTCGATGCCGTAGTGGCGGTAGAGGTCGGCGATGGTGCCGGTCTGGCCGAAATGCTCGACGCCGAGCGAGCGGGTGCGGTGGCCGTGCACCGCGCCGAGCCATGCGAGCGTCGCCGGGTGGCCGTCGATGACGGTGACGATGCCGCAATGCGGCGGCACCGCGTCGAGCAGGCGCTCGACATGGCTGCGGGCGTGCACCAGCCCCTGCTCGCGGGCGCGCTGCGCCGCGCTCCAGCCGGCATTGAGCCGGTCGGCCGAGGTGATGGCCAGGAGGCCGATGTCGCGCCGGTCCTCGGCCAGAAGGCCGACCGCCTCGATGGCCTCGGGCGCGACCGCGCCGGTATAGGCGACGACGATCTGCGCGTTGGGGCCGGGCCGGCGCATCCAGTAGCCGCCATTGACGATGTCCTCGGCCAGCCGCTCGTCGACGACGCGGCGCGGCTGCTCGATGGAACGGGTGGACAGCCGCAGATAGACCGAGCCGCCGACCGCGTCGCGCAGCCACGTCGTCTCGTCCGGCTCGGCCTCGCCGTCGCGCTGGAGATAGTCGAAGCCGAAGCGCAGGATCGTCGCCAGCTCGTCGACATAGGCCGGCTCGAAGCTCGCCAGCCCGTCCTGCGCCATGCCGATCAGCGGCGTGGCGATCGACTGGTGCGCGCCGCCCTCGGGCGCGAGCGTCACGCCGGACGGCGTCGCCGCGAGGATGAAGCGGGCGTCCTGATAGCAGGCGTAGTTGAGTGCATCGAGGCCGCGCTCGATGAACGGGTCGTAGAGCGTGCCCACGGGAAGCAGCCGCTCGCCGAAGATCGAGTGCGACAGGCCGAGCGCCGACAGCATCAGGAACAGGTTCATCTCGGCGATGCCGAGCTCCATGTGCTGGCCCGACGGCGCGAAGTTCCAGGTGAAGGTGGACGGGATGCGCTCGGCCTTGAACACGTCCGCCATGGTCTCGCGCGCGAACAGGCCGCGCCGGTTGACCCACGCGCCGAGATTGGTCGAGACCGTCACGTCCGGCGAGGTGGTGACGACCCGGTCCGCGAAGGGGCCGTCCTGCTTGGCGATGCCGTGCATGATGAGGCCGAAGCCCTGCTGCGTCGACATCTCGGGGCCGATCTCGATGTCGAGCTTCTCCGGCACGGCGACGGCCGGCGCGTGCCTGCGGCGGCGGCCCCTGGCGTTGAAGGGCGCTTCGGCCACGAAGCGGCGCAGCGCGTCGGCGTCCTTCAGCCCCTCATAGGGCTCCCACTCGCGGCCGGGGCGGATTCGAAGCGCCTCGCGCAGCGCCTCGACCTGCGCCGGCGTCATCAGCCCGGCATGGTTGTCTTTGTGGCCGGCGAGCGGCAGGCCGTAGCCCTTGATGGTGTAGGCGATGAAGCAGACCGGCCGGTCGTGCTGCCGCGCCGCCTCGAAGGCTTCGAGCAGCGACGGCAGGTCGTGGCCGGCGAGGTTCGCCATCAGTTCGGCCAGCTCGGCGTCGCTGCGCGCCTCGATCAGCCGGCTGACGTCGCCCTGGTCGCCGATGTCGTCCAGAAGCCGCCTGCGCCAGGCGGCGCCGCCCTGGAAGGTGAGCGCCGAATAGAGCTGGTTCGGGCATTCGTCGATCCAGCGCCGCAGGGCCTCGCCGCCCGGCTCGCGGAAGGCGGCCTGTTGCAGCGAGCCGTGCTTCAGGATGACGACGTCCCAGCCGAAATTGCGGAAGATCGCCTCGAAGCGCTGCCACAGCCCCTCGCGCACCACGGCATCGAGGCTCTGGCGGTTGTAGTCGACCACCCACCAGGTGTTGCGCAGGCCGTGCTTCCAGCCTTCGAGCAGCGCCTCGAAGATGTTGCCCTCGTCCATCTCGGCATCGCCGAGCAGCGCCACCATCTTGCCTTCGGGCTCGCCGTCCCCAAGCCCCCTGGCGCGCAGGTAGTCCTGCGTCAGCGAGGAGAACAGCGTCTGCGCCACGCCGAGGCCGACCGAGCCGGTGGAGAAATCGACGTCGTCCCCGTCCTTGGTGCGCGAGGGATAGGACTGCGCGCCCTTGTAGCCGCGAAAGTTCTCCAGCTTGGCGCGGCTCTGGTTGCCGAACAGGTACTGGATGGCGTGGAAGATCGGGCTCGCATGCGGCTTGACCGCAACGCGGTCCTCGGGCCTCAGCGCCGCGAAGTAGAGCGCCGTCATGATGGTCGAGAGCGAGGCCGACGAGGCCTGATGCCCGCCGACCTTCAGGCCGTCCTCGTTGGGGCGGACGTGGTTGGCGTTGTGGATCATCCACGTCGACAGCCAGCGCACCTTGCGCTCGAGCTGCGTCAGGGCCGGGATGCGTGCGTCGCTCATGGTCGCGAACCTCCGTTGTCGCGCCATTCTAGCGCGAGGGAGGGCGGATAACTCACCAAAATCGATTGCGAACGCGCCGAATTTTGGCGATAAGCGCCAATCCTGTGCCTCACGAGAGCGGAAAACGCCGAAAATGGACAATCTCGACGCCATCGACGTCAGGATCATCGCCGCGGTCCAGAACGACGGCCGCATCTCGATCAACGACCTTGCCGGGAAGGTCGGCCTGTCGCCCTCGCCCTGCGCGCGGCGGCTGCGCATCCTCGAGGAGAAGGGCGTCATCAAGGGCTATGCGGCGATGATCGACCAGACCAAGGTCGGCCTGCCGGTCAGCGCCTTCGCCTCGATCAAGCTGGAGCGCCAGCGCGAGGAAGACCTCGACCGCTTCGCAAGGGCCGTGGCCGGCTGGCCCGAGGTGGTGGACTGCTACCTGATGACCGGCCAGCGCGACTATCTGATGCGCATCGTGGTCAGGGATCTCCAGGCCTACGAGACCTTCATCAAGTCGAAGCTGACCCGGCTCGAAGGCATCGCCTCCATCGAAACGAGCTTCGCGCTCGATCAGGTCAAGCGCGCCGAGGTGCTGCCGATCGTGTGATGCCTGTGATGCGGGGGGAGGGAGGAGGCTTCGACCGCCGGCGCCGCCCTCACCCGGCGCTTCGGCCGCCTCTCGCCGCAAGCGGCAGGGCGATCTGCTGCGGCAGGGCACTCCCTCGTCATCCCGGCCAAGGCCGCGAAGCGGCCGCCGAGCCGGGACCCATTGGCCCGCGCATCGTCAAGCACGGCCCGGTCCTCGCGCTGGCGCACTTCAGGATCGTATCGCAAGCCCTGAACCCGGCCCCGCTGCTCAATGGGTCCCGGCTCTCCCTCGCTTCGCTCGGTCGGCCGGGATGACGCGGCGGAGGCATCCCATCATAGGGGATTACCCGCCCCCTGAACGGGAGAAGGCAGCGGCAACCGAATGAGGAGCGGGCGCGGAACGGGCCGGGCGAAAAGGACGCTCAGGCGTCCTTTTCCGCCTTCGCCTCGGGCTTGTCGGCTTCCGCGGCCGCTTCCGTGCCGTTCGCCGGCTGCTTCGGGCCACCCTTGGCGACGCCGACCATCGCGGGGCGCAGCACGCGCTCGCCGATGCCGTAGCCGGTCTGCACCACCTGCACCACCGTGCCGGCCGGCACGCTCGGGTCGGGAACCTCGAACATGGCCTGATGGAAATTGGGGTCGAACCGCTCGCCCTGCGGGTCGAGCTTCTTCACGCCGTGGCGTTCGAGCGCGGAGAGCATGGCCCGGCCGGTCAGCTCGACGCCCTCGATCAGCGCCTTGAGGCCGGCGTCGCCGCCTTCCCGCGCCTCGGCGGGCACCGCCGCCAGCGCACGGTCGAGATTGTCGGCCACCTGCAGCATGTCGCGGGCGAAATTGGCGATGGCGTAGGACTTGGCGTCCTGCACGTCGCGCGCCGCGCGGCGGCGCAGGTTCTCGGTCTCGGCCGCGAGCCGGAGCGCGCGGTCCTTCAGTTCCTCGTTCTCTTTCACGAGCCGCACCACGGCTTCGTAGTCGGCGGCCTGCCCTTCTTCCTGCGCCTCGGCGGTCTGGCCCGCGCCCTGAAACGCTTCGCCCTCGGCCGCGGTCTGCGCATATTCGCTCTGTGCCGCTGTTTCCTCGGGCGCGCGGTTGTCTTTCGGCTGTTCGCTCATCGCCTCGTCCGATCCTTGCATGGATGCTTGAAGTCGTGCCCGATATCGAGGTTCGGGCAGGGAAAATCAAGGGGCCGAACGGTCGCGGAGGGGAATCCGTTCCTATCCGGCCGCACGCCGCTCAGCGCAGGATGCGGCTGACGAGCTGGGCCGTGTAGTCGACCATCGGCACGATGCGGGCATAGTTGAGCCGCGTCGGCCCGATGACGCCGAGCGCGCCGATGACGCGGGCGTCCTTGTCGCGATAGGGCGCGACCACCAGCGACGAGCCCGACAGCGAGAACAGCTTGTTCTCGGAGCCGATGAAGATGCGCACGCCCGAGCCGTCCTCGGCGAGATCGAGGAGCTGGATCAGCCCCTCCTTGGTCTCCAGATCCTCGAACAGGTGGCGCAGAAGGTCGAGGTCGGCCTGCGCGGTGACGTTTTCGAGCAGGTTGGCGCGGCCGCGCACGATCAGCCGGGCGGGCAGGCCGCTCTCCGCCCCGGCCCACACGGCGAGCCCGCGCTCGACCAGGTCCTGCGACAGCGTGTCGAGCGCGGCGCGCGTCTCCTCGCGCAGGCGGGCGATCTCGGTCCTGGCCTCGGCCAGCGTGCGGCCGCGGATATGGGCGTTGAGGAAGTTCGACGCCTCGTGGAGCTGCGAGGCGGTGATGCCGGCCGGCAGCTCGACGACGCGGTTCTCGACGTCGCCGTTCTGCGAGACGAGCACGGTCAGCGCCCGGGTCGGCTCGAGCTGGATGAACTCGATGTGCTTCAGGGGCACCTCGGCCTTGGCGGCGAGCACCAGCCCCGCCCCGCGCGACATGCCCGACAGCATCTGGCTCGCCTCGGTCAGGACGTGCTCCAGCGTGGCGCCGCTGCCCGAGGCCTTCACCTGCGCCTCGATGGCGCGGCGCTCCTCGTCGGAGAGGTCGCCGATCTCCATGAAGGCGTCGACGAAGAAGCGCAGGCCCGCCTGCGTTGGCAGCCGCCCGGCCGAGACGTGCGGCGCGTAGATCAGGCCGAGATGCTCGAGGTCGCTCATCACGTTGCGCACGGTCGCCGGCGACAGCGACTGCGGCAGCAGCCGCGACAGGTTGCGCGAGCCGACCGGCTCGCCGTCCCTGAGATAGGTCTCGACGATCATGCGGAAGATGTCGCGCGAGCGCATGTCGAGCGACTGGAGGTGTTGCTGGTCGGCGATCGGCTTCGTCATTGTCGGCATGGCTTCTTCCACAGCCAAGGATATAGTGGGGCGGCGTGCCGGCGCAACGGCCCCCGAAACGCAAGGCCCCGAAGCACATGACAGGCCGCAGGCCGGGGCCGCGAGCCGGACGGGGAGCCAAATAAATTGCGTCTTCCCGTGCCGGCGGCTACAAGCCCGGCATCTCGAAACGGAACCAGACCATGCGGCCATCCAGACGCCAGCCCGACGAAATGCGGGCGATCTCCTTCGAACGCGGCGTGTCCAAGCACGCCGAGGGCTCCTGCCTCGTGCGGTTCGGCGACACCCATGTCCTGTGCACGGCGAGCCTGGAGGAGCGGGTGCCGCCATGGCTGCGCAACTCAGGCAAGGGCTGGGTGACGGCCGAATACGGCATGCTGCCCCGCTCGACGGGCGAGCGCATGCGCCGCGAGGCCTCGTCGGGCAAGCAGGGCGGCCGCACGCTGGAGATCCAGCGCCTGATCGGCCGCTCGCTCCGCTCGGTGATCGACCTCCAGGCGCTTGGCGAGGTGCAGATCACCGTCGACTGCGACGTCATCCAGGCCGACGGCGGCACGCGCACGGCCGCCATCACCGGCGGCTTCGTCGCGCTGCACGACTGCCTGCGATGGATGGAGGCGCGCCAGATGCTGAGCGTGGCGAAGGTGCTGAAGGACCATGTCGCGGCGATCTCCTGCGGCATCCACGACGGCGTGCCGGTGATCGACCTCGACTATGCCGAGGATTCGGCGGCCGGCACCGACGCCAATTTCGTCATGACCGGCAAGGGCGGCATCGTCGAGGTGCAGGGCACGGCCGAGGGCGAGCCGTTCTCGGAAGAGGAATTCGCCGCCCTGATGGCGCTGGCGAGGGCCGGCATCGCCCGGCTGGTCAATCTGCAGAAGATGGCGATCGCCTGAGATGACTCCCGCCGGCATCCTCGAATCCGCGCTCTATGTCGACGACCTCGACAGGGCTGAGGCGTTCTACGGCGGGGTGCTGGGGCTGGAGAGGATCGCGAAGGTCGAGGGTCGCCACGTCTTCTTCCGCTGCGGCGACGGCGTGCTTCTGCTGTTCGACCCGGCGGAGACCGCGAAGCCGCCCAAGCCGGATGCGAAGCTGCCGGTGCCGCCGCACGGCACGACCGGCGAGGGCCATCTGTGCTTCCGCGCCACGGGCGCCGAGATCGAGCGCTGGAAGGCGCATCTCGAAGCGCAAGGGATAGAGATCGAGGCAGATTTCCGCTGGCCGGCGCGCGGCGAGGAGCCGAGCGGCGGCCGCTCGATCTATTTCCGCGACCCGGCGGGCAACTCGCTGGAGATCGCCGAGCCGAGGATATGGGGACTGGAATGAGGGCTCTTGAAGCAAAGAGGATCGTGGTGGCGAGCCACAACAAGGGCAAGCTCGCCGAGATCGCCGACCTGATCGGGCCGTACGGCTTCGAAGCGAAGTCCGCGGCCGAGTACGGCCTGCCGGAGCCCGACGAGACCGGCACCACCTTCGAGGAGAACGCCTACATCAAGGCCTTCGCCGCGGCCGCCGCCACCGGCCTGCCGGCCCTGTCCGACGACAGCGGGCTCGCGGTCGACGCGCTCGGCGGCGCGCCCGGCGTCTACACCGCCGACTGGGCGGTGCAGGAGGACGGCAGCCGCGATTTCGGCCGCGCCATGGCGCTGACCGAGGCGAAGCTCGCCGGGAAGGGCGCCGTCGCGCCCGAGGACCGCAGTGGGCGCTTCGTCTCCGTCATCTGCCTCGCCTGGCCCGACGGCCATGCCGAATATTTCCGCGGCGAGGTCGAGGGCACGCTGGTGTGGCCGCCGCGCGGCGAGAAGGGGTTCGGCTACGATCCGATGTTCCTGCCCGACGGCTTCGGGAAGACCTTCGGCGAGATGAGCCCGCAGGAGAAGCAGGGGCTCGACGGGCCGCTGTCGCACCGCGCCCGCGCCTTCGACCGCTTCCGGCGCGCCATGCTCGGCGCGCCATGAACGACCCGGAGCGCTCCCCCGGCTTCGGCGTCCCGGGCTTCGGCGTCTATGTCCACTGGCCGTTCTGCGCGGCCAAGTGCCCCTATTGCGACTTCAACAGCCATGTCCGCCACCGGCCCGTGGACGAGGCGCGCTTCGCCGCCGCCTTCGCCGCGGAGATGGCGGCGATGCGCGCCCGCACCGGCCCGCGCGAGGTGACGTCGATCTTCCTCGGCGGCGGCACGCCGTCGCTGATGAAGCCGCAGACCGTGGGCGCGGTGCTGGAGGCCGTGGCGAGGAACTGGAGCGTGCCGGCCGGCATCGAGGTGACGCTGGAGGCGAACCCGTCCTCGGTCGAGGCGTCGCGCTTCCGCGGCTATCGCGACGCCGGCGTCAACCGCGTCTCGCTCGGCGTGCAAGCGCTCAACGACGGGGATCTGCGCTTCCTCGGCCGGCTGCACGATGTCGGGCAGGCGCTGGGCGCGATCCGGCTGGCGCGCGAGACGTTCCCGCGCCTGTCCTTCGACCTGATCTACGCCCGCCCCGGCCAGACGCTCGACGCATGGCAGGCCGAGCTGGAAGAGGCCATCTCCCACGCGGCCGATCATCTTTCGCTCTACCAGCTCACCATCGAGGAAGGCACGCGCTTCCACCTCCTGCACGAGGCGGGCAAGTTCGTCATGCCCGACCCGGAGCTTGCGGCCGATCTCTACCGGCTGACGCAGGAGGTGACGGCCGCGAAGGGCCTGCCGGCCTACGAGATTTCCAATCATGCGCGGCCGGGCGCGGAAAGCCGGCACAACCTCGTCTACTGGCGCTACGGCGAATATGTCGGCGTCGGCCCCGGCGCGCACGGCCGCTTCGTCGAGGACGGCCGCCGCATCGTCACCTTCACCGAGAAGCTGCCGGAGGCGTGGGCGTCGCTGGTCGAGGCCAACGGCCACGGCGTCGTCGGCGGCGAGGTGCTGACGCGCGAGGAGGAGGCCGACGAGTTCCTGCTGATGGGCCTGCGCCTCGCCGAAGGCATCGACCTTGCCCGCTACGAGGAACTGTCCGGCCGGCCGCTGTCGTCGCGCCGCATCGCGGTGTTGCAGGAGGAGGACCTCGTCGCCCCGGTCGGCAATGCGCGCCTGCGCGCCACCGCGGCCGGCATGATCGTACTCGACGCCGTGGTCGCCGATCTGGCACGATAGGCCGATGAGCGGGGACGCCGGAAAGGAACGCAGCTACGTCGTCGGGCAGGCGGTGTTTTCCGCCCGGCCGCTTCCGCCCGCGCTCTATCTGGTGGCGACGCCGATCGGCAATCTCGCCGACATCACCATCCGCGCGCTGGAGACGCTGGCGGCGGCCGACATCCTCGCCTGCGAGGACACGCGCGTCACCCGCGTGCTGCTCGGCCGCTACGGCATCTCCCGCCGCACCACCGCCTATCACGAGCACAACGCCGCCGAGGCCGGGCCGAAGCTCGCCGAGGCGGTGCTGGCGGGCAGGAGCGTGGCGCTGGTCTCGGACGCCGGCACGCCGCTCGTCTCCGACCCCGGCTATCGCCTCGTGGAGGAGGTCGTGGCGGCCGGCGGCGCGGTCGTGCCCATCCCCGGCCCCTCGGCGCTGCTGGCGGCGCTGACGGCCTCGGGCCTGCCCTCCGACACCTTCCTCTTCGCCGGCTTCCTGCCGTCGAAGGCGGGGCAGCGGACGACGCGGCTGGA
>JALHFU010000133.1:0-18052 GCA_022838525.1 Hyphomicrobiales bacterium
GCGACACGCCCGGCAGGCGCGCCGCCACCGAGCGCTGGAGCAGGCGGATCAGGCTGCGCGCCGGCAGCGAGCGCACCGCCATTTCCGCCTTGCCCCTGCCGTTCTCCGGCTCGCGGTCGGGAATGAGGAAGAGGACGCGGAAGACGTCCGGATGCGCCAGCCAGTGCGCCACCACCACGTGGAGTTGCCGGCGCAGGTCGGTCGGCGCGCCGCAGTCGCGCACGCGCGCGTAGAGCTCCTCCAGATCGGTGGTCCAGATCGCGCGCAGGAGCGCGAGCTTGCTCGGAAAATAGGTGTAGAGCGCCGCGGGCGTCAGCCCGACGCTCGAGGCGATGGCCCGCAGCGACACGGCGTCGAAGCCCTTGTCCAGAAACAGGCGGCGGCCGTTCTCCAGGATTCTCGCGCGCAGCTCCGCCTGCGCGTCCTCGCTTCTGGCGCGGGTGCGCCGGGGGCTTCTCATGTCGTCGAACCTCGCTGCAGCGGCCGAGGCTAGCCGCGGGCCGACCCCTTGCCAAGCCGCCGCCGCGGTGTTTAGCTGAACACGTTCAATTAAGCGGAGGCGGTCATGCCGGACCATGCCGCGCCGGGCAGCGCGCAGACGCGCTCGTTCTGGCTCGAGGCCTATGGCGACTACCGGGCCGAGCCGCCGCTCGAAGGCGACGTGCGGGCCGACGTCGCCATCCTCGGCGGCGGCTTCACCGGCCTTTCCACCGCCTGGCACCTCAAGCGGCTCGACCCGTCGCTCGACGTCGTCGTGGTCGAGGGCGACGAGATCGGCTACGGCGCCAGCGGCCGCAACGGCGGCTTCTCGATGACGCTGTTCGGCTTCGAGCCGGACGTGACCACCATGCTCTACGGGCTGGAGCGGGCGCGCGCGGCGCACCGCTACATGGAGGACGCCGTCGACTACGTCCGCGATCTGGTCGCCGGGCAGGGCATGGACAGCCACTACGAGCACAACGGCTTCGCCCGGCTGTCGCTGACCAAGGTACACGAGGCGCGCCTGCGCAAGCAGTACGAGCTCTACGGCAAGTGGGGCTTCGCCGGCTCGTTCGCGTGGTGGGACAGGCAGCGCGTCGGCGAGGAGGTCACAAGCCCGCTGTTCCGGGGCGGCTTCTACGAGCCCCGCTGCGGCATCCTCGACCCGGCGAGACAGGTGCGCGAATGGAAACGGCTGTGCCTGGAGGCCGGCGTCGTCGTCCACGAGCATTCGCCGGTCGCGCGCATCGGCTACGACAGCTTCGGGGCCACGCTCCACACCGGGCGCGGCAGCGTCCGCGCCGAGCGCATCGTGCTCGCCACCAACGCCTACAGCCATCTGCTGCCGGAGATGGGCGGTTTCTCGCGGCGGCAGGTTCCGGTCTGGACCTACCAGATCGTCACCGAGCCGCTGAGCGAGGCGCAGTGGGCGGCCATCGGCTGGCAGCGCCGCTTCGGCATCGAGACCAACCGCCATCTCGTCCACTATTTCCGCCCGACGGCGGACGGGCGCATCGCCTTCGGCGGCGCCGACGTGCGGCTGGCCTACGGCAGGGCCATGGACCGCGACAGCCATCCGCCGACATGGCGGACGCTCGAACGCCACCTCAAGGCGATGTTCCCGCCGCTGAAGGACGTCGCCATCGCCCGTCGCTGGGGCGGGCCGGTGTCGTTGACGCTCGACATGACGCCCAATCTCGGCTTCTGGCGCGACGAGCGCACGCTCTACCTCCTCGGCTGCGCCGGCCACGGCGTGTCGCTGACGCAGTATAGCGGCCTGACGCTGGCCGAGCTCGCCCTCGGCATCGAGAGCAGCCGCACCCATGTCTGGTTCGTCAACCGCAAGCCTGTATCCTGGCCGCCGGAGCCGCTGCGCTCCGTCGCGGCGCACACGATCCGCGCCGCGCTGCGCGCCGAGGATGCGTTCCGCGAACGGGGCCTCTGGAAATAGGCCGGGGGGAGACAAGTCATGTGCGATACGCTGGTGCTGCACGAGGAGGGGGTGACGTGGTTCGCCAAGAACAGCGACCGCGAGCCGCTGGAGCCGCAGCGTCTGGTGCGGCTGCCGGCCGTGCACGGCGATCCCGACGCCACGGTGCAGACCACCTATCTGCGCATTCCCCAGACCGCCAGCCGCCACGCCGTGATCCTCAGCCAGCCGACCTGGATGTGGGGCGCGGAGATGGGGGTGAACGCGCGCGGGGTCGCCATCGGCAACGAGGCGGTGTTCACGCGGCTGGTGGCGCGGCAGGGCGAGGCGCTGCTCGGCATGGACCTGCTGCGGCTCGGGCTCGAACGCGGCGACGACGCCCGCCACGCGCTCGACATCATCACCGGGCACCTCGCCCGCTACGGCCAGGGCGGCCCTGCCGGCTACCGCGACAAGAAGTTCCGCTACGACAACAGCTTCCTGATCGCCGATCCCCGCGAATGCTGGGTGCTGGAGACCGCCGGCCGCTTCTGGGCGGCGAAGCGGGTCGCGCGCTACGCCATCTCCAACCAGCTCACCCTCGGCGCGGATTTCGACCTTTCGAGCCCGGACCTCCCGGGCGAGGCGCGCCGGGCCGGCCTGTGGAACGGCCGCGGCGACTTCCACTTCGCCCGCACCTTCGACACGTGGCTGCTGCCGTGGGTGGGCGGCGCCCGCACCCGGCGCGGCCTGAGCGAACGGGCGCTGGCGCAATGCGCGGCCGGCGGCGACTGGGCGAGCCTCGCCGCGGCGCTGCGCCAGCACGGCGCTCGCGGAGACGATCTGCGCGGCCACAACAACCGGCAGGTGTGCCTGCATGCCGGCGGCTTCTGGCGTCCGTCGCAGACCACCGCCAGCCTGATCGCGCGCCTGTCGGCCGACACGGTCGAGCTGGCCGCCACCGGCACCTCCGCGCCCTGTCTCGGCCTCTTCCAGCCCCTGTCCTTCGGTGAGGCCTCGGGCGGTGCGGTGCTGTCCGATCCGGCGGCGCCTGCGGCGGAAACCCTGTGGGCCGCGTTCGAGCCGGTGCACTGGCGCGCGCTGGCCGATGCCCCCTTCCGGCAGGCGCTGCGCGCCTCGCGCGACGCGCTCGAACCCGGGCTGCTGGCCCGCTCCGGGGAGTGGGCCGCGCTCGCCGGCCGGGCGCGGCAGTGGCATGGCGAGTGGCAGGGCAGGGCCGCCGAGAAACCGGCGCCGCGTCCCCGCCGCTGGTAGGCTGCGGCATTGCTCCGGGCCCGGCAAAGCCGGTAAGGAGGATGCGAGCCGCGCCGCCGCGCGCGCCGTCCGCAGCCTGCATCCGGGAGGAAGCCATGAACCAGACCGTCAACCGCCGCATCGTCCTCGCCTCGCGCCCGGTGGGCGAGCCCACCTCCGAGAACTTCCGCCTCGAGGAGACGGCGGTGCCGCAGCCTTCCGAGGGGCAGGTGCTGGTGCGCAACCTCTATCTCTCGCTCGACCCCTACATGCGCGGGCGCATGAGCGACGCCCCGTCCTATGTCGCGCCGGTCGCCATCGACGCGGTGATGGGCGCCGGCACGGTCGGGCGGGTCGCGGAGTCGCGCAATCCCGCCTTCAAGGCCGGCGACCTCGTGCTGGCGCTGGGCAACTGGCAGGACTATGCGCTCTCCGACGGCTCCGACCTGATGAAGCTGCCGGCCGACATGGCGCGGCCGTCCTGGGCGCTGAGCGTGCTGGGCATGCCGGGCTTCACCGCGTGGTACGGGCTTCTGAAGATCGGCGAGCCGAAGCCCGGCGAGACCGTCGTGGTCGCCTCGGCCAGCGGCGCGGTCGGCTCCGTCGTCGGCCAGATCGCCAGGCTCAAGGGCTGCCGCGTCGTCGGCATCGCCGGCGGCGAGGAGAAATGCCGCTTCGTCGTCGACGAGCTCGGCTTCGACGCCTGCCTCGACCGCCACGATCCCGATTTCCCGAAGAAGCTCAGGGAGGCCGTGCCCGCCGGCATCGACGTCTATTTCGAGAATGTCGGCGGCGCGGTGTTCAACGCGGTGCTGCCACTGCTCAACGTCCATGCCCGCATCCCGCTGTGCGGGCTGATCGCCGCCTACAACGCCACCGCGCTGCCGGAGGGGCCGGACCGGATGCCGCTCCTCCAGCGCGCGCTGCTCGTCAAGCGCGCCAAAATCCAGGGCTTCATCATCACCGAGCATTATGCGACGGACTACGCCGCCTTCGCCCGCGACATGGGGGAGTGGGTGGCTGAGGGCAAGGTGAAGATTCGCGAGGACGTGGTGGACGGCCTCGAGAACGCGCCCAGAGCCTTCGCCGGGCTGCTCGCCGGCGAGAATTTCGGCAAGGTCGTCGTGCGCATCGCGCAGGAATAGCCGCGGGCTTCGGTTCGGCCGGGTCGCGGGGTGGCAAAAAAACGCCGCCCCTTGCCCTTGGTGTTTGCGGTTCGCGCTGATAGTCTGTCCCCGACACAAGAGATGAAGGTGCCTGCTGCGTCCGTTCCGGTGCGCGCGGCGCCGAAGGACGGACCAGTGAAAGACCCCGATCGAGGCGCGGATGCGCCGAAGGGCGGGGCGACCGGCGGCGGGGAGGGCGAAGGCCCTGCCGCGCAGCTTGCGCGTGGGATGGCCAGCCCGAACCGGCAGGGTCAGTCACCCGCGCGATCCGGCCGCCGTGCCCGCCGCGCCAAGGGCCAGCCCGACAGGCCGCCCGGCGGCGATTCGCAACCCCAGCAACCGAGAAAACGGCGCAAGCGCAGGCGCGGCCGCAAGGTCTTCGTCCGCGACGGGGCGCCCGCGCGGCAGGAGTCGGGTGCGGCGGCCGACGCGCCGCAGAAGCAGCAGGGTCCCGAGAAGGTCAACGGCACCCCGCGGCCCCTGCCGGCGGGTGCGCCGGCGATGCGGCCGGGTTCGCCCGCTGCCGGCGCGGGGCCTTCCGGCCATCCGGCGCGGCAGGGGCAGTTGCCGGTCTACGCCGCGCTCGACCTCGGCACCAACAACTGCCGGCTTCTCGTCGCGGTGCCCGGCCGGCCGGGCCAGTTCCGCGTCATCGACGCCTTCTCGCGCATCGTGCGGCTCGGCGAAGGGCTCGCCTCGACCGGCCGGCTCGGCCAGCCGGCCATGGACCGCGCCGTCGAGGCGCTGAAGGTGTGCGCCGACAAGCTCGGCACGCGCAGGGTGCGCAAGGCGCGCCTCATCGCCACCGAGGCCTGCCGCTCGGCCGAGAACGGCGCCGATTTCCTCGCCCGCGTCGAGGAGGAGGCCGGCCTCAAGCTCGAGATCATCGACCGCAAGACCGAGGCGCGGCTCGCCGTGTCCGGCTGCGGCCCGCTGGTCGAGCGCGGCACCGACGGCGTGGTGCTGTTCGACATCGGCGGCGGCTCGTCCGAGATCGCGCTGATCGACGTCTCGCGCCACCGCACGCCGCGGCTCGCCAACCACATCGTCTCGTGGACGTCGCTTCCCGTCGGCGTCGTGTCGCTCGCCGAGCGCTTCGGCGGCCGCAACGTCACGCGCGCCGTGTTCGAGGCGATGGTGGACGAGGTGGCGCGGCTTCTCGACCGCTTCGAGGGCCGCGAGCGGCTGTCGCATCTGGCCTCCGGCGCGCGCTTCCATCTCCTCGGCACCTCCGGCACGGTGACGACGCTCGCCGGCGTCCATCTCGGGCTGGAGCGCTACGATCGCCGCCGCGTCGACGGGCTGTGGATGGACAACGACCACGTCGACGCCATGATCGCGCGGCTGCTGTCGTGGGATTTCGAGCAGCGTGTCGCCAATCCGTGCATCGGCGCCGACCGCGCCGACCTGGTGCTGGCCGGCTGCGCCATCCTCGAGGCGATCCGCCGCCACTGGCCGAGCCAGCGCCTGCGCGTGGCCGACCGCGGCCTGCGCGAGGGCATGCTGTCGGAGCTGATGGCCGACGACGGCGTGTGGCGGCGCAACCGGCGGGAAGGATCGTCGCGATGAAGAAGCCGGGCAGGGGCGGCAGCGGCGCGCGGGCGCTGACGACGCGGGTCAAGAAGAAGAGCGGCCTGAAGGAGTCGTCGCGGCGCTGGCTGCAGCGGCACTTGAACGACCCCTACGTCCACCGCTCGAAGGCGGAAGGCTACCGCTCCCGCGCCGCCTTCAAGCTGATCGAGATCGACGACAAGCACAGGCTGCTCAAGCCCGGCCAGAAGGTGATCGACCTCGGCGCCGCGCCCGGCGGCTGGCTGCAGGTCGCGGCGGCGCGGGTGAAGTCGCGCGAGGATGCGCCGTCGGTCGTCGGCATCGACTATCTGGAGATGGACCCGGTTCCGGGCGCGGCCATCCTGCAGATGGACTTCCTCGACGATGCCGCACCCGACCGGCTGATGGACACGCTGGGCGCCGCGCCCGACATCGTGCTCTCCGACATGGCCGCGCCGACAACCGGCCACCGCCGCACCGACCACATCCGCACCATGCATCTCGCCGAGGTGGCGGCCGATTTCGCGGTCAAGGTGCTGAAGCCCGGCGGCCACTTCCTCGCCAAGACCTTCCAGGGCGGCACCGAGGGCGAGCTGCTCGACATGCTGAAGCGCAACTTCCGCTCGGTCCACCACGTCAAGCCGCCGGCCTCGCGCGAGGAATCGGTCGAGCTCTACATCCTCGCCAAGGGTTTCAAGGGCCGCGCCGGCGAGGCGGAGGACGCCTCACTCGGCTGAGTGCGGCCCCTCTCCGGGCTGCCTGACGCCGCCATGGCCGGAGACGGCGCGTCCCGCCTCCGGCGCCAGCCCGAGGATCGGAAACACCGAGCAGGCGGCCAGCGCGGCGACGCCGAGGAAGGCGATGAAGAACGCCGACAGCCCGGTTTCCTCGCCCGTGATCAGGTGGTGCGCCTCGAGGAACATGCCGGCGATGGCGACGCCGAGCGCGATCGAGACCTGCTGCGCCACGGCGGAGATGGCCGTCGCCTGGCTCGCCTGCCGGTCGTCGATCTCGGCGAAGACCAGCGCGTTGTTCGCGGTGAAGTAGAGCGAGCGGGTGAAGCCGGCCGCGATCAGCACCACGACGATGACCCAGTGCGGCGTCATGGGCGTGAAGAAGGCGTTGGCCGCCATCAGCGCCGCGCCCGACAGCGACGTCGCGATCAGCACGGTGCGGAAACCCATGAGCCGCAGCGCCGTCGAGGCGAAGAACTTCAGCGCGATGGAGCCGATGGCGCTGGCGAAGGTCAGGAGGCCCGAGGCGAAGGGCGTCAGCCCGAAGCCGAGCTGGAACAGGAGCGGCAGCAGGAACGGCACCGCGCCGAGGCCGATGCGGAACAGCGTTCCCGAGGCGATGGCGATGCGCGGCACCGGGTTCTCGAACAGCCTGAGGTCGAGGATCGGGTTCGCCGTGCGCCGGGCGTGGCGGACATAGGCGAAGGCGGCTCCCGCGCCGACGAAGAGCGTCGCGAGGCCGATCGCGGGCGGCAGCGCCGGCAGGCTGACGACGGAAAGCCCGAAGACGATGCCGGCGGAGGCGACGGCCGCGAGCACGAAGCCCGGCCAGTCGATCCGCCCGACGGGCGCCGGCGGCATCTCGGGCAGGACGCGGCCGGCGACGGCGACGCCGATCAGGCCGATCGGCACGTTGATGAGGAAGATCCAGTGCCAGGAGAAGAAGGTGGTGATGAAACCGCCGACAGGCGGGCCGACCAGGGGCCCGATCAGCGCCGGTATGGCGAGCCACGCCATGGCCGAGACCAGCGCGCTGCGCGGCGTCGAGCGCACCAGCACCAGCCGCGCCACCGGCGTCATCATCGCCCCGCCCATGCCCTGCATGAAGCGCGCGCCGACGAACTCGGCCAGCGAGCCGGCCGCCGCACAGGCGATGGAGCCGGCGACGAAGACGAGGATCGCGCCGCGGAAGACGCGCTTCGCCCCGAAGCGGTCGGCCATCCAGCCCGAGACCGGGATGAAGATGGCGAGCGCCACGTAGTAGGCGGTCAGCGCCAGCTTCAGCGTGATCGGGCTTGCCCCGATGTCGGCGGCGATGGCCGGCAGCGAGGTCGAGATGACGGTCGAGTCCATGTGCTCCATGAACAGGGCGACCGCCAGGACGAGGGGGATGGTGCGATTCAATTGGCCGATCCGGGGGCTGGTCCGGGATGCGCCGCGCCGCGGGAAGGCGCCGGAGGACGCGACGTGGCGGCCGGGTAGCACGGGCGGGGCAGCCGTTCAACCGGCAGGCCCGTCCCGCCCTTTGGTGCAGCCGCCTTTCCCTCGGGTGCAGGGGAGGGCCGCGGTCAAGTTGCCGTGAGGTTCTTGAGCAAGAGGCCGCCTGCTTCCATCTTGGCTTTCATTCATCGCGCAGGAACAGGAGGAGAAGATGACGATTGCAACGGATCGCCGGTCCGTCCTCGGGCTGGGTCTTGCGGGCGCGGCCGCGCTCGCCGCGCCGCGGGTCATGGTGCGGGCCGCGCACGCGCAGGCGCCGCTGTCCGAATTGGGCAATCCCGGCTTCAACCGCTTCAAGCTGGGGGCGTTCGAGGTCACGGCCGTCAATGACGGCCTGCGCCCCGGCGACGGCATCCACACCATCTTCGGCATCGACCGCGACGAGGCCGAGGTCTCGATGCTGCTCGAGGAGAATTTCCTGCCGGCCGACCGCTTCGTCAATTCCTTCACGCCGACGCTCGTCAACACCGGCTCGGAGCTGATCCTGTTCGACACCGGCCTCGGGGCCGGCGCGCGCGCAGTTGCGCGCGCGGCTGGAGGCGTCGGGCTACACGCCGGAGGACGTGACCGTGGTGGTCATCACCCATTTCCACGGCGACCATATCGGCGGGCTGATGGAGAACGGCGAGCCGGCCTTTCCCAATGCGCGCTACGTGACCGGGCAGGCCGAGTACGATTTCTGGACGGCCGAGGAGCGCCTGTCGGGGCCGACCGAGAACGCGGCGCGCGGCGTGCAGGCGAACGTGGTGCCGCTGGCGGAGAAGACGACCTTCATCGGCGACGGCGACGAGGTCGTGCCGGGCATCACCGGCATGCTGGCGGCCGGCCACACGCCGGGCCACATGATCTTCCATCTCGAATCGGAGGGCCGCCGGCTGCTGCTCACCGCCGACACCGCCAACCACTACGTCGCGTCGCTGCGCCGGCCGGAGTGGCATGTCAGCTTCGACATGGACAAGGAGGCGGGTGCCGAGACGCGCAGCCGCGTCTTCGATATGGTGGCGGCCGAGCGCATCCCCTTCCTCGGCTATCACATGCCGTTCCCCGCCGTCGGCTTCATCGAGAAGCTCGACGTCGGCTACCGCTTCGTGCCGGCGAGCTACCAGTTTCTGCTGTAGCGGGAGATCGCCTCAGGTGACGAGCTTGCGCTCCGCGAAGCGCGGCTCACGCCACAGGCCGCTCGCCATGATCGCCTCGAGCGTGGCGACCGCGCCCCACACGTCCTCGAAGCCGACATAGAGCGGCGTGAAGCCGAAGCGCAGGATGTCGGGGGCGCGGAAATCGCCGATCACGCCGCAGGCGATCAGCGCCTGCATGATCGGCCAGCCGCTTTCGTGCGTCAGCGCCACCTGGCTGCCGCGCTCCGCGTGCGCACGCGGCGTGGCGAGCGCCAGCCCGTGCCCGGAAAGCCGCGTCTCGACCAGCTCGATGAAGAAGTCGGTCAGCGCCAGCGATTTTTCGCGCAGGCGCGCCATCTCCGTTTCCTCGAACACGGAGAGGCTTTCCAGCAGCGGCAGGTAGGACAGGACCGGCGGCGTGCCGACGCGGAATTTCTCCAGCGTCGCGGCCGGCCGGTAGTCGATCTCGAAGCCGAAGGGCGCGGCATGGCCCTGCCAGCCGGTCAGCGGATTTTGCGCCGCGTCGAGATGGCGCGCGGCGACGAACAGCCATGCCGGCGCGCCCGGGCCGCCGTTCATGTATTTGTACGAGCAGCCGACCGCGAAATCCGCCTCGCATGCGTTCAGATCGACCGGCAGCGCGCCGAGCGAGTGGCACAGGTCCCAGATGACGAGCGCACCCGCCGCGTGGGCGGCCTTCGTCACGGTCGCCATGTCGCGCAGCCGGCCGCTCCTGTAGTTGACATGGCTCAGGCACACCACGGCCGTCTCGGCGTCGAGGAGCGAAAGCACCGACTGGTCGTCGTCCTCGGCCAGCACGAGCCGCGCCTCGGGGAAGACGTTGGCGATCGCGCCCTGCAGGATGTGCACGTCGGTCGGGAAATTGTTGCGCTCGGAGACGACCTTGCCGCGGCCCGGCCGCAGGCGCATCGCGGCGCAGAACGCCTTGTAGAGGTTGATCGAGGTCGAATCCGCGGCCAGCACCTCGCCCTTCCGCGCACCCATCAGCGGCGCGAGCCGGTCGCCGGTCGTCACCGGCAGGTTGTGCCAGTCGCGGCCGTTCCAGCTTCGAATCAGGTCCCTGGCCCAACCCTCTGCGAGCGCTTCGTTAATCGTCGCCGGAACCGATTTCGGCATTGCGCCGAGCGAATTGCCGTCGAGATAGATCTCGCCCGCCGGCAGGTCGAAGCGGGCGCGCAGATGCGCGAGCGCATCCTGCCGGTCGAGCGCGCGGGCGCGCTCGCGCTCGGGCGTGTCCGCCTGTCGCGCGGCGACGGCGGCTTCGACGGTCCCCGTCATGCCCGCACTGGTCATGCCAGCACCGAGACGACCTTGGCGGCGAGCTCGTCCAGCCGGCCGCCGGGCAGGCCGGCGACGTTGAAGCGGCTGTCGCCGACGATGTAGACGCCGTGCCCGTCGCGCAGGCGCGTCACCTGCTCGGGCGTCAGCCCGAGGCGCGAGAACATGCCGCGCTGGCCGGCGATGAAGTCGAAGCGGTCGGAGTTCGACGCCCGGCGCAGCGCCTCCGCGAAGCCTTGCCGCAGCGCGAGCATGCGCGTGCGCACGGCCTCGAGCTCGGCCTGCCAGTCGGCGCGAAGGCCTGCGTCCTCCAGCACGATGCGCACGCAGGCCGCGGCATGGTCGGGCGGCATCGACCAGATGCCGCGCCCGACGCCGAGAAGCTGGCTGTAGGCGGTGTCCGCCTCGGCGGCGTTGCGGGCGAGCAGGATCGCCGCGCCCGCCCGGTCGCGATAGACGGAGAAATTCTTGGAGCAGCTTGCCGCCACCAGCATCTCCGGCACCTTGGCCGCGAGCAGGCGCACGCCGGAGGCGTCCTCGTCCAGCCCCTGGCCGAAGCCCTGATAGGCGATGTCGACGAAGGGGGTCAGCCCGCGCTCGACCACGAGGTCGGCGATTTCCCGCCACTGGTCGAGCGACAGGTCCGCGCCGGTCGGGTTGTGGCAGCAGCCGTGCAGCAGCACCACGTCGCCGGCCGCCGCGGCCTTCAGCGCCGTGATGGCGGCGTCGAAGGTGATGTCTTGCGCCGGGTCGTAATAGGGGAAGGACGCGATCCTGAGTCCTGCCGCGCGCAGGATCGGCAGATGGTTCGGCCAGGTCGGGTCCGGCACCCAGACGGTGGCGTCGGGCCGGGCAAGCTTTATCAGGTCGGCGAGCTGGCGCAGCGCCCCGGTGCCGCCCGGCGTCTGCGCGGCGCGCAGGCGCGTGCGGTCCGCGCCTTCGCCCATCACCAGGCCGATCATCAGCGCGTTGAACGCCGCGTCGCCGGCAAGGCCGAGATAGGTCTTGGTCGTCTGGCCCTCGTGCAGGCGGCGCTCGGCCTCGCGCACGGCGCGCATCACCGGGGTGGCGCCGGTCTCGTCGCGATAGACGCCGACGCCGAGGTCGATCTTGTCGGCGCGCGGATCGTCGCGGTAGAGCGACATCAGGGCGAGGATGCCGTCGGGTGCAGCAGGCTTCAGCGTCTCGAACATCGGGGTCCTCCAGCGATCGGACCCCACAAACTCCAAAACGGCCGGCGGCGCAACAGATCAGGCGGGCTGCGCCATTGCGCCAATTGCCGCCCGGCGTGTAGACCGCTAGCAGTCTCCTTGGGGGGCCGGTTTCATGGCGCGAGGGAAGAAGTGGTGAGACGGCGCTATTCGGCATTCGCCCTCTTGCGCGAGGGGTTTCGCGGCCATGCCGGCTGGCAGCCGGCATGGCGCTCGCCCGCGCCGAAGCCGCGCTACGACGCGGTCATCGTCGGCGGCGGCGGGCACGGGCTGGCGGCCGCCTACTATCTGGCGAAGAACCACGGCATGACCAATGTCGCCGTGGTCGAGAAGGGCTGGCTCGGCGGCGGCAACACCGGGCGCAACACCAGCACCATCCGCTCCAACTACTTCTATCCCGAGAGCGTCGCCCTCTACGATTTCTCGCTCAGGCTCTACGAGGGGCTGTCGCGCGAGTTGAACTACAACGTCATGTTCTCGCAGCGCGGCGTGGTGACGGTGGCGCACACGCCGGGCGAGATGGAGATCGCGGCGCGCACGGTCAACGCCATGCAGTTGAACGGCACCGATGCGGAGCTCCTCGGCCGCGAGGCGGTGCTGGCCAGGGCGCCGCTCCTCAATACCGGCGAGGACGCGCGCTTTCCGGTGCTGGGCGGCACGTGGCAGGGCCGGGCGGGCGTCGCCCGCCACGACGCCGTCGCCTGGGGCTATGCGCGCGCGGCCGACGCGCTCGGCGTCGACATCGTCCAGGGCTGCGAGGTCACGGGCTTCCTCGTCGAGAACGGCCGCTGCGTCGGGGTGGAGACGTCGCTGGGCGACATCCGCGCCGGCGCGGTCGGGCTGGCGACGGCCGGCCATTCGAGCGTGATGGCCGAAAAGGCCGGCTTCCAACTGCCGATCCGCTCCTATTCGCTGCAGGCCATGGTGTCGGAGCCGGTCAAGCCGTGCCTCGACACCGTCGTGCTCTATCTCGGCACCGGCACCTATCTCTTCCAGTCCGACAAGGGCGAGATCGTGTTCGGCGGCGGGCTCGACCGCGTGCCCTCCTACGCCCAGCGCGGCAACCCGCCGATGCAGCAGGCCGTGGTTTCGGGGCTGCTCGAGATGTTCCCCGCCTTCGGCCAGCTGAAGCTGATGCGGCAATGGGCCGGTGTAGTCGACGTGGTGCCGGATTCCTCGCCGATCATCGGCCCGTCGCCGCTGCCCGGCCTCTATCTCGACTGCGGCTGGGGCACCGGCGGCTTCAAGGCCATTCCGGCCGGCGGCTGGCTGCTCGCGCATCTGATCGCCACCGGCGGGCACCACGAGATCAGCCGCCCCTTCGACCTCGACCGCTTCGCGCGCGGCCGCCTGATCGACGAGGCGGCCGGCTCCGGCATCGCGCACTGAGGGGATGACCATGCAGCTTTTCTCCTGCCCCTTCTGCGGCCCGCGCGACGAGACCGAGTTCCTGTTCGGGGCCGAGGCCGGCAAGCGGCGGCCCGAGCCCGCGGCCGACGTGTCGCCCGAGGCATGGGCCGGCTATCTCCACTTTGATCGCAACCCGAAGGGACCCACGCGCGAAATCTGGCTGCACCTGACCTGCGGCGAGTTCTTCCTGATGGAGCGCGACACGGCGAGCCACGCCGTTTCCGGCACGCAGGCACTGCGGGGAGGCGGGGAATGAGCGCACGGCGCATCCGCGAGACGGGCGGGCGGCTCGGCTTCACCTTCGACGGCAGGCGCTACGAAGGCCGCGAGGGCGACACCATCGCCTCGGCGCTTCTGGCGAACGGCGTCCGCATCGTCGGCCGCTCGTTCAAGTATCACCGCCCGCGCGGCATCTGGGGCGCAGGCACGGAGGAGCCGAACGCCATCGTCGACGTGACGCTCGCGGGCCGGACCACGCCGAACCTGCGCGCCACCACCGAGCCGCTCGCCGACGGCATGACGATCCGCTCGGTCAATGCCCGGCCGACGGCCGAGGCCGACCGCCTCGGCCTTCTCGACCGCGCCGCGCGCTTCCTGCCGGCCGGCTTCTACTACAAGACCTTCATCTGGCCGGACTGGCACCTGTTCGAGCCGCGCATCCGCGCCATGGCCGGCCTCGGCCGGCTCGATCCCGCCAACCGGCCGCCGGCCGGGAACCCCATCCTCTCCTCGCGCTGCGGCGTGCTGGTGATCGGCGGCGGCCGCGCCGGGCTGGAGGCCGCGCGCGCTGCGGCGCAGGCGGGCGGGGACGTCGTCCTCGTCGACGACGGTTTCGTCCCCGGCGGCACGATGCTTTTCCGCGATGCGGACGGGCCGGAGAAGGCCGCTTCCCTCGCCGCGGAGATCGAGGCGGCCGGCGGACGCGTGCTGCCGCGCACCGTCGCCTACGGCATCTACGACCACAACCTCGTCTGCTGCTGGCAGCGCCTCGACGGCGCGCCCGACCGGCAGCTTCGCATCCGCCCCGGCCGCATCGTGCTCGCCGCCGGTGCCATCGAGCGGCCGCTGGTGTTCCCGGACAACGACCGGCCGGGCATCATGTCGGCCGAGGCCGCGCTTGCCTATCTGCGCCGCCACGGCGTGCTGGTCGGAGAGCGGATCGTGCTCGCCGCCAACAATTCGCGCGCGCTCGCCGTCGCCGGCCCGCTGCGCGAGGCGGGTGCGGATGTCGCCATCGCCGATCTGCGCGACGGCGCTTCCATCGACGCCGTCCACGGCGCGAAGGGCGTCGAGGCCGTCACCGTCTCCGGCCGCCGCATCGAGGCCGACTGCCTGCTCGTCTCGGGCGGGTTCACGCCGACCGTGCATCTCTTCTGTCAGGCCAGGGGCCGGCTGCGCTACGACGATGCGGTCTGCGCCTTCGTGCCCGGCGATCCGGTCGAGGGCCTTTCCGTCACCGGCGCGGCGGCGGGCGATTTCGGCGACTATGCGATCAGCCCGGCATGGCCGAAGCCCGACGCCAGGGGCCGCCATTGGATCGACTTCCAGAACGACGTGACGCTGAAGGACGTGGCGCTCGCCGCCCGCGAGAACTTCCGCCCGGTCGAGCACCTCAAGCGCTACACCACGCTCGGCATGGCGACCGACCAGGGCAAGACCTCGAACATGAACGGCCTTGCCGCCATGGCTGCGCTCACCGGCCGCGGCATCGCGGAGACCGGCGCCACCACCTACCGCCCGCCCTTCGTGCCGGTGCCGCTCGGCGTGGTCGGCGGCCGGCGGCGCGGGCAGTTGTTCAACCCGGTGCGCCGGCTTCCGCTCGAGGCCGAGCACCGCGCGGCCGGCGCCGTGTTCCGCGACTATGGCGGCTGGCTGCGCCCGGCCTTCTACGGCCCCGGCGCGGCGGAAGCGGAAATCCAGCGCGAGGCGAGACAGGCGCGGGAGACGGTCGCGATCTTCGACGGCTCGCCGCTCGGCAAGATCGAGGTGATCGGGCCCGAGGCCGGCGCGCTCCTCGACTTCAACTCCTACCAGACGCTCTCGACGCTGAAGCAGGGCCGCCTCCGCTACGGCTTCATGCTCACCGAGGGCGGCGTGGTTTACGACGACGGCGTGACCGCGAAGCTCGCCGACGACCACTACGTCGTCTCCTGCTCGTCCGGCCACGTGCCGGGTGTGGCGCTGCGGCTGGAGGAATGGCGGCAGGACCGCTTCGATCCCGCGAAGGTTGTCGTCCACAACCTCACGCCGCACTGGGCGACGCTGACGGCGAGCGGCCCGCGGGCGAAGGCGCTCGTCGCCGCGCTGTCGCTCGGCGTCGATCTCGACGACGCCGCGCTGCCGCACATGGCGCTGGCGCAAGGGCTCTTCGAGGGCGGCCCGGCGCGGGTGGCGCGCGTCAGCTTCACCGGCGACCGCTCCTACGAGATTTCCGTGCCGGCCGGGAAGGCCCCGGCGCTGTGGCGGGCGATGGCCGAGGCGGGCAGGGCGCTCGATGCCGTCCTGCTCGGCTCGGAGGCGCTGCTCCTGCTGCGGGCCGAAAAGGGTTTTATCATTGCCGGCAAGGACACGGACGGCACCACCATGCCGCACGACCTCGGCATCGCCGGTCCGCGCGACCGACGGCAGGGCGAGTTCGTCGGCAAGCGCTCGCTGTTCACCGAGGAGGCGATGCGCGGCGACCGCCGGCAGTTCGTCGGTCTCGCCGTCGCCGACGGCGGCCCGCCGTTGCCGACCGGCGCGCATGCCGTCGAGACCGTAAAGGGCAGGCGCCGCTCGGCCGGCTACGTCACGTCGAGCTATTTCAGCCCGATGCTTTCCCGTGCCATCGCGCTCGGGCTGGTCGAGCGCGGGCTGGAGCGCATGGGCGAGGAGATCGACATCTTCCATCTGGGCGCGATGCGCCGCGCCGTTGTCGCGCCGCCCTGCGCGCTCGATCCGCAAGGGGAGCGGCTTCATGGCTGACGCGACCGACGACCGCGGGCGGTTCTGGACGCCCGCGCCCGACTGGCCGACGGCCGCCCTCGAAGGCGAAGGCTGGCGCGCCCGCTGCGTCGGCGGCCTGCGCCAGACGCTCGTCTCCGGCGACCTCGCCGCCGCCCGCGCCGCGCTCGCGCCGGGTGCCGGCGAGGTCGGCCTGTGGGGCGTCGCCGGGGAGGGAACCGCCATCGTTCGCATCGCGCGCGACCGGGCGCTCGTCGTCTCGCCGCCCCGGTTCGACATCGCGCCCGGCTGGCACGACGGCTTCGCCGCCACCCCTTGCGACGACGCCTATGCGGTGATCGCGCTTTCGGGGCCGGGCATCGCGGCGCTCGTCGCAGAAGGCACCGCCGCCGGCCTCGCCGCCGGGAGCCCGTCCGCCGCGGTGCTGTTCGCCGGCGTTTCCTGCCTTCTCTACCGAACGCAGCCGCAGGCGGCGCGGCTTCATGTCGAAAGCCCCTTCGCCGCCTATATTTGGACATGGCTGGAGGGTTGTGTCGCCCGGCCGGCGAATCCGGCAGCCGGCGATGAAGGAGCACGAGCATGAGCGAGACGGGCATTGCGCGGGTGGTGATCGTGGGCAGCGGCCAGGCGGGCGTCGAGACCGCCGCGGCGCTGCGCCACAACGGGTTCGCCGGCAGCGTCACCGTCGTCGGCGAGGAGCCGGACCTGCCCTACCAGCGGCCGCCCCTGTCCAAGGAATTCCTGAAGAGCGTCGAGGACACCTCGCTGCCGCTCAGGGGCGAGGCGTTCTACGCCGCCAACGCCATCGAGCTCAGGCTCGGCGTGGTGGCGGAACGGATCGACCGCGAGCGGCGCGAGCTGGTGCTGAAGGGCGGCGAGCGCCTGCCCTACGACCATCTGGTGCTCGCCACCGGCGCGCGCAACCGCCTGCCGCCCGTGCAGGGTCTCGACCCGGCGCGGGTGCTGGAGCTGCGCACGCTGGCGCATGCCCGGGCGCTGACCGCCAAGCTGCCGGATCTCAGCCATGTCGCCATCATCGGCGGCGGCTTCATAGGGCTGGAGGTGGCGGCGCTGCTGCGCCAGCGCGGCATCGCGGTCGACGTGCTGGAGGCCGCCGACCGGCTGATGGGCCGCGTGCTTTCCCCGGCCATGAGCGCGGCGTTCCGCACCTTCCACGAGGAGATGGGGACAACGCTGCGTCTGAACACGCTGGCGACGGAGATCGCGCCGCGCGGCGACGGCTTCGCGCTCACGCTCTCCGACGGCGCAACGCTCGACACCGACGCGGTGATCGTCGCGGCCGGCGTGGTGCCCAATGTCGAGCTGGCGGCCGAGGCCGGGCTTCAGATCGACAACGGCGTGGTGGTCGATGCCCGGCTCCTCACCTCCGACCCGGCCATCTCGGCCATCGGCGACTGCGCCGCGCACCCCAACCCCTATGGCGGCGCCGGCCTCATCCGGCTGGAATCGGTGCAGAACGCAACCGATCATGCACGGAATGTCGCGCTGGCTCTCACCGGCCGCCCGCGCCCTTACGCCGAGGTGGCCTGGTTCTGGTCCGATCAGTACGACACCAGGCTGCAGATCGCCGGCCTGCCCGGCCACAACAGCCCGGCCGACCACATGGTGGCGCGCCGGCTCATCGCCGCCGGCCTCACGGTGCCGAAGGAGGTTGCGGCCGACCCGGCCACCGACCTGAAGGCGCTGATGCCGAAGGCGGCGTGATTATGCCGAGGGGCGCGATCGCCGCCCCTCTTTCCCGCTCATGACGACAATCGCCTAGGCGCGACGCCGCCCCCGCGTCATCCCGGCCGACCGAGCGAAGCGAGGGAGAGCCGGGACCCATTGGCCGCAACATCGTCGAGCACGGCCCGGTCCTCGCGCTGGCGCACTTCAGGACCGTCTCGCAAGCCTTGAACCCGGCCGCGCCGCTCAATGGGTCCCGGCTCTCCCTCGCTTCGCGGCCTTGGCCGGGATG
>JALHFU010000359.1:0-1745 GCA_022838525.1 Hyphomicrobiales bacterium
GCCGTGCGGGTCGTCGCCTCCACCGGCGCCTCGCTCGGCGCCTGCCTCAATGCCGGCCTCTCCGCCCTGAGCGGCCCCCTGCACGGCGGCACGACCAGCCTGGTCGAGCTCCTGATGGACGAGATCGAGGCTGCCGGCGACGCGGCCGCCGTCGTGGAACGGCGCCTCAGGCGCGGCGACGGCGTGCCCGGCTTCGACCATCCGCTCTATCCGGACGGCGACCCGCGGGCAGCGGCCCTCCTTCCGCTGCTCCCGGCCGAGCCCGGCCGCGCGGCGCTGATCGATGCGATGGCGGAAACGGCGGGCAGGCATCCGAACATCGACTTCGCGCTGGTGTCGATCCGGCGGACGCTCGGCCTGCCGGCGGGTTCCGCGCTCGCCCTGTTCGCCATCGGCCGCACGGCAGGCTGGATCGCCCACGCGCTGGAGCAGCGCGAGGAGGACAGGCTCATCCGGCCGCGGGCGCGCTATGTCGGGCCGCTGCCGGACGACGGGAACACCTGACTTCCGCCCGATCCCGCCCCGTCACCCGACGAGGCACATTTCCTCGCTCGCCGCCGCCTGCGTCCGTTCGAGGACCGCGAACGTGCCGTCGACGGCCCGGCGCAGCGCCTCCTCCACGCGAAGACCCCTAGCGAGATGCGCGGCGACGAGGCCCGCCAGCAGATCCCCCGTGCCGCAAGGGCGGATCGGAAGCCGCGGCGTGGCGATCCGGTGAAGATCGTCGCCCGCGCACAGGACGGTCTCCACCTGCCCGGGCGCGGTATCCGACAGGGTGCAGCCGGTGGCGATGACGCGCGGGCATCCGCGCTCGCCAACGATCTTCGCGGCGGCCACGATCCCGTCCGCGTCCCGCGCCGCCGCCCCGGTCAGCAGCTCGAGCTCGAACTGGTTCGGCGTGATCAGCGAGGCGAGCGGGACGAGCCCGTCGCGGAACGCCGCGAGCATGCCGTCGGCGACGAAGACGCCGAGATCGTCGTCGCCGATGACCGGATCGCAAAGATAGATCAGGTCCGGGTTTCGCGCGGTCGCGCGCCGCGCGAAATCGGCGACGACGGCGGCCGTCTCCGGCGAACCGAGATAGCCGGTGACGAGGATCGAGGCGCGCTCGACGAGGCCGCGCTCCTCGACGCCCCGAAGCAGGTCGGCGACGAGCTCAGCATCGAGAACCCGGCCGCGCATCGTCGGATAGTGGGGGTGGTTGGAGAGGAGCGTCGTGGGCACGGCCGCGACGTTCACGCCCGCGGCCTGCATGGGATAGACGGCGGCGCTGTTGCCGACATGGCCGTGGACGACCTGGCTCTGGACCGAGATCACGAGCATCCGCGTGTCCCCGCCGCACCCGGCCAGTAGTGGGAATCGGGCAGCGGCCTCGGACCGAACACGGCCTGCCCGACGCGCACGACGGTCGCGCCTTCCTCGATCGCCCATTCATAGTCGCCGGACATGCCCATCGACAGCTCCCGCAGCGCCTCTCCCTGCGGCGCGTCGCTCAGGGCGCGGTCGCGGATGTCGCGCAGCAGGCGGAAGCAGCGGCGCACCTCCGCCTCGTCCGGCGTGAAGGTGGCGAGCGTCATGAAGCCCCTGGGCCGCAGCGCGTCGAACGCGGCGAGCTCCTTCAGGAAGGCCGGAACGTCCTGCGGCGCAAGGCCGTACTTGCTCGCCTCGCCGGAGGTGTTGACCTGCACCAGCACGTCGAGCCCCTGTCCGAGGTGCTGAAGCCGCTTCTCCAGCGCAGTCGCCAG
>JALHFU010000360.1:0-1742 GCA_022838525.1 Hyphomicrobiales bacterium
CTCGGCTTCTCCGACGAAGGTTACGATCTGCCCCCGCTCGACATACGCTGGCACGAGATACCTTCCGACCATTCGGCGGCAGGGTTCGAGCGCGACGGACAGGGCCGGATGTTCGCCAACGCCGCGCTCGGCGTGGTCGAGGCCTCGCGCGAGAAGAAACGGTCGCTCGAAGCCCGCATCGCCAAGATGATGGAAATCCGTGCCGAGGACCCGACCGCGCATAGGATCCTCTGGCACGACCTCGAGGACGAGCGGCGGGCGATCGAGAAGGCGGTGCCCGCGGTGCGCAGCGTGTGGGGCAGCCAGGACCCCGACGAGCGCGAGGCGCGCGTCGTCGGCTTCGCCAATGGCGAGTTCGCGGAGCTCGCGACCAAGCCGATCCTCAACGGCTCGGGCTGCAACTTCCAGCGCCACTGCCACTGGAACGTCTATCTCGGCATCGGCTTCAAGTTCCACGACTTCTTCCAGTCGCTGTTCCGCACCCAGCGCTTCGGCCAGACGGAGCGGGTGCGCGCCGACCTGATCTATACCGAGGCCGAGCGCGAGACCCGCCGCGAGCTTGAGCGCAAGTGGCGGGAGTTCGAGGCGCAGGCCGAGAAGATGGCCGGCATCATCCGCCGATTCGGACTGGCGGCGCAGGCGATCGAGGGCGCGCTTCAGCGTTCCAAGGGCGTGGTGCGCCGGGAGGTGGCGGGGCCGAACTACCGGCTGGTGCACAACGATTGCGTCGAGGAGACGCAGTCGATGGAGGCCGACAGCGTCGACCTGATCGTCACCTCGATCCCGTTCTCGACCCAGTACGAATACACGCCCTCGTACAACGATTTCGGCCATACCGACGACGACGCGCATTTCTGGGCGCAGATGGACTATCTGACGCCGGAGCTGTTCCGGCTGCTCAAGCCCGGCCGCGTCGCCTGCATCCATGTCAAGGACCGGATCGTGCCGGGCGGCATCAACGGCTTCGGCTTCCAGACCGTGTCGCCCTTCTCCGACGACTGCATCGCGCATTTCCGCCGGCACGGCTTCGCCTTCCTGTCGCGCGTGACCATCGGCACGGACGTCGTGCGCGAGAACAACCAGACCTATCGCCTCGGCTGGTCCGAACAGTGCAAGGACGGGACGCGGATGGGAAACGGCATGCCCGAATACCTGCTCAAGTTCCGCAAGCCGCCGACCGACCGCTCCAACGGCTACGCCGACGTGCCGGTCAGGAAGGACAAGCCGGATTTCGTGACCGTCATCGACGGCCGCCCGACCGCGCCCGGCGACGACGACTTCGACGAGAAGCGGGTGCGGCCCGTGGCCGGCACCGGCTACAGCCGCGGCCGCTGGCAGATCGACGCGCACGGCGTGTGGCTGTCATCCGGCGACAGGCCGCTTCTGCCCGACGAGCTGCGCGACCTGGTGCAGCTCGATGGCAAGGGCATCTATCGCGGCTGGAAGGCCTGGGCGCTCGCGCACGTCTATGAGCACGAGACGCATGTCGCGCTCACCGAGGCGCTGGACGAGGCCGGCCGGCTGCCGCCGACCTTCATGGTGGCGCCGCCGCATTCGCGCCACCCGGAGATATGGACCGACGTCGCGCGCATGCGCACGCTGAACATGCTGCAGCGGTCGAAAGGCCGCGAGATGCACCTGTGCCCGCTGCAGTTCGACATCGTCGACCGGGCGATCCTCCAGCACTCCATGCCTGGGGAGACGGTGCTCGACCCGTTCGGCGGCAGCGGTTCAACGCTCAT
>JALHFU010000361.1:0-1736 GCA_022838525.1 Hyphomicrobiales bacterium
CCGCCGCGTCGCCGGCGCGGCCGCCGGTGCCGTGGTTCGTCCTCGGCTTCATCGCCGTCGTCGCGCTCAACAGCGTCGTCGACCTTCCTGCCGGGATGCGCGACGGGGCCAGCCTCGCCGCCACCCTCCTGCTGACGCTCGGCCTCGCGGCGGTCGGGCTGCAGACCGACATATCCGCCCTCCGGTCGCGCGGCCTTGCGCCTTTGCTGCTGGCGCTCGCCGCCTCGCTGTTCATCGCCTGCATCAGCCTGGCGTTGGTGAAGCTGCTTGGCTAGCCGGCCTTTGCGCGATATCGCTGGCGGCGGGGCACGACCAGGCGGGAAGCCGGACGCGACGGTATGAGATGACCCTCGATCAATTGCGGATCTTCGTGGCGGTGGCCGAGCGCGAGCATGTCACGCGCGCCGCGCACGACCTCAACCTGACCCAGTCGGCGACGAGCGCCGCGGTGGCGGCGCTGGAGGCGCGCCACGCAACCAGGCTCTTCGACCGGGTCGGCCGGCGCATCGTCCTGACCGACGCCGGCCGCCTGTTCCTTGCCGAGGCCAGGGCGGTGCTGGCGCGCGTGGCCGCGGCCGAGCTCGTCCTCGCCGACCTGTCCGGCCTGAAATCGGGCTCGCTCAGCCTCGCGGCCAGCCAGACCGCGGGCAACTACTGGCTGCCCGGCTATCTGCACCTCTACCGCCGGCTCCATCCCAGCATCGAGCTTTCGCTCGAGATCGGAAACACCGACAAGGTGGCGGCGCTGGTGCGGGACGGCGAGGCCAATGTCGGCTTCGTCGAGGGCGAGGTGAACCTTGCCGAGCTTTCCGCCACGGTCGTGGCTGAGGACGACATCGTGCTCGTGGCGCCGCTCGGCCATCCATGGTCGCGGCTCGGCCCGGACGAGGAGCTCGACCTCGCCTCGGCGCCGTGGGTCCTGCGGGAGGCGGGTTCGGGCACCCGCGCGATTCTCATGGCACTGCTGCGCGAGCGCGGCATCGCGCTCTCCGGGATAGAGGTCGCGCTCGTTCTGCCGACGAACGAGACGGTGCGGGCGGCCGTCGAGGCCGGCGCCGGCGTGACGCTGATATCGCGCATGGCGGTTGCGAGCGCCCTCGCCGCCGGACGTCTCGTCGCCATCGACCGTCCTCTGCCCAAGCGCCGGTTCCTGATGCTGCGGCACCGGGAGCGCTACGTCACCGCCGCCGAGCGCGAGTTCGTCGGCCTCGTGACGGGCACGGAGGCTCCGCCGCAAACCCGGCAATGACTTCGTTCCGAAAGGGCGTTCCGCCGCGCCGCGCGCGTTGACGCCGATCAATGCCGCGCCGCCGGGGCGGCGCCACAGTTCCGGCTGTCGCGGCATGGCGGAGAGCGGCGCTGCGGATCGGGCCGGCAGGCGGTCCGGCGCAGTGGAACCTTCTCCGCCGCCGGTGGTTCGCAAGGCGGCGGGTTCGGGCCGCGTCCATGCGAACCGGACCCGCGTCGTTGCGGGGCGGCGTCAGATGGCAGGAGGATGGATCATGAAGGCGAAGACGAGCTGGGTTCTGGTGGCGGACGGGGCGCGGGCGCGCATCGTGCGCGATCTCGGCATGGATACCGGTGCGGAGGATCGGCTGGACGACCTCGTCTACGAGATCGATCACAAGCAGCTGCGCGAGATCATGGCCGACAAGCCGGGCCGCGGCTTCGCCTCCGAGGGCGCGCGGCGTTCGGCCATGGAGTACCGTTCCGATCCGGTCCAGGAGCAGGAGGTG
>JALHFU010000361.1:1762-2261 GCA_022838525.1 Hyphomicrobiales bacterium
GCGCTGCGCCAGGCGGTCGTCAAGGAAGTGCCGAAGGACCTGACCAAGCTGCCCGTGAAGGAGCTGCGCGAGGCGCTCGCCGCGCTCGACCTCGTGCCGCCCCGCCCCGGCTGACGGCGGACCGGCGCGGAAGGAGCAAGTGGAAGCCGGCGCGCCCGCGTCAGGCGCCGTCGGGCGGCAGCATGGCGAGGATGTCGGCGACGATCCGCGCCGGGCTGCGGGCGGCGTCGAGCCGCCGCCATGCTATCGCGCCGGCATCCCTTTCGAGCTGCCGCGACAGGATGTCGACGGTGGCGTCCGAGGGCCCGCCGGTGCGCCGGTCGACGCGCTGCCACAGAAGATCGGGAGCGGCATCGAGCCAGATGCCGAGGAACGGCAGGCCGCGCTCGCTCGCCGCCCGCTCGATGCGGGCGCGGTCGCCCGGCCGGTCGAAGACGGCGTCGGCGACGACCGAGCCGCCTTCGGCGAGGATGAGGCCGGCGCGCCACGCCATCTCGCG
>JALHFU010000134.1:0-9014 GCA_022838525.1 Hyphomicrobiales bacterium
GATCGCCATCGGCGGCGGCCACGGCACCCTGTCCGAAATGGCGCTCGGCCTCCACTTCGACCGTCCGGTGCTGGCGCTCGGCAACGCCCCGCATGTCGACGGCGCGGTGCGCTGCGCCGACGAGGACGAGGCGCTGGCGCGCATGGCCGCGCACATTCTGGGCGGCCGGCCGTGATCAGATGTCATAAATCTATCATGCCTGTCGGATATGGACTTTTCCTGACTGAAAATTTCCAAGCCGGCAGAGGATGGCGCGAGGAACGGGGGCCATGGTTCTTGTCACCATCTTCTATCTGATCTTCCTTGCGGCACCCATCCTGCTGCTGCTCGTCGGCTCGTTCGGCGAGAGCTGGAGCAACACGCTCCTGCCGCAGGGCTTCACCTTCCGCTGGTACGAGGAGATCGCGGCCGATCCCAGCTTCCGCCGCGCCTTCTGGACCAGCCTCAAGGTGGTCGCCGCCACCTGCGCGCTGAACGTCCTCGTCGGCCTGCCGCTCGCCTACGCCATTCATTCCGCCGCGCATCGCGGCGTGCGCTTCGCCGCCCGGCTCGCGGCGCTGATGCCGGTGGCCGCGCCCGAGCTGGTGCTGGCCTTCGGCTTCATCCTCGTCTTCTCGTCGGATGCGCTGCCCTGGCTCGGCAGCTTCTGGCTGCTGGTCGCCGCGCATCTGGTGCTGACGCTGCCCTACAGCGTTACGACGCTGCTCGCCGACATGGAGCAGCTGCGCCTTGCCGACTACGAGAGCGTCGCCGCCTCGCTCGGTGCCGGCTTCGCCCAGCGCATCCGCGACATCGTCGTGCCGCTGCTCGGCGCCAGCCTGACCTCGTCGCTGCTGACGGTCGCGGCGCTGTCGATCGGCGAGTTCCAGCTTTCCAACCTCGTCTCCGGCTTCCTGTCGCGGCCCTATCCGGTGGTGCTGTTGCAGGCCTTCTACGGCGCGACCGGCTTCGCCTGCGCCGCGACCGTGGTGCTGCTCGTGCTGGCCGCCATGGCCTCGGTGGCGAGCTCGCTGACGGCGCGCGCCACCGCGGGAGGGAGGGCCGCCTGATGCTGCGCTTCGACGACGTCACCTTCCAGTACGGCACGGGCGGCGCCGGCGTCCGCGACGTCTCGCTGGAGATCGCGCCGGGCGAGCTGATGGTGGTGATCGGCGCGTCGGGCTCCGGCAAGACGACGCTGCTCAACCTCCTCGCCGGCTTCCTGAGCCCGACCGAGGGCCGCATCCTGATCGACGGGCAGGACGTGTCGCCGATGCCGCCCGAGCGGCGCAACCTCGGCATCGTGTTCCAGTCCTACGGCCTGTTCCCGCACATGAAGGCGTGGGAGAACGTCGCCTATCCGCTCAAGGTGCGCGGCACGCCGCTCGCCGAGCGGCGCAGGCAGGCGCTCGCCGCGCTGGAGCGGGTCGGCATGGGCAACCGGGCCGAGAACGGCCCGCGCGAGCTTTCCGGCGGCCAGCAGCAGCGCGTCGCGCTCGCCCGCGCGCTGGTGTTCCAGCCGCGCGGCCTGCTGCTCGACGAGCCGCTGTCGGCGCTCGACGCCAATCTGCGCGTCGAGATGCGCGACGAGATCCTGCGCGTCCAGCGCGCGGCCGGCATCGCGACGCTGCTCGTGACCCACGACCAGGAGGAGGCGCTGTCGGTCGCCGACCGCGTCGCCGTCATGCACGAGGGCCGGCTGGTGCAGGTGGCGCCCCCGCGCGAGCTCTACGACGCCCCTGCCACCGAAGGCATCGCCCGCTTCGTCGGCGACGCCAATCTGTGGCCGGGAGCGGTCGCGGCCGCCGGCACGGTCAGGACCGCCATCGGCACGCTCGCCTGCGACACGGCGGGCTTCGACGCCGGCGACGCCGTGACGGTCCTCGTCCGGCCCGAGAATGTCGAGCCGCTCGCCGCCGCGAACGGCCCCCCGAACGGCAGGGGAGTCAACGTCTTTTCCGGCGCGGTCGTCACCGACCGCTTCCTCGGCTCGGCCCGCCGGCTCGACCTTGCCGCGGGCGACGGCACGATCCGCGTGGAAACCCGCATTCGGGACGCCGTCACGGCAGTCTCGATACCGCCGGAGCATATCCGGCTGCTTACGCCTACCCGATAAGCCCTGTGACAGAGAGGACATCGACATGAACAGGCACACTGGTTTCGGCGCCGCCCTCGTGGCGGTCTCGCTGCTGGCCGCCCCGGCGCTCGCCTTCGAGGGGCCGGAGCTCTACGAGGGCGAGAAGGCCCTCTACGAGGCCGCGCTCGAGGAAGGCATGGTCGTCTCCTTCGACACCGGCCCGACCTGGGCCAACTGGGCGGCGCAGTTCAAGGCGTTCCAGGCCCGCTATCCCGGCGTCGAGATGGTCTACAACGACCTCGGCTCGGCCGCGACGGTGGTGGCGCTCGACAAGGCCAAGAACCGCCCGCAGGCCGACACGGCCTATTACTTCGCAGCCTCCGCGCTCGACGCCGCCGCCAAGGGGCTGGTCGAGGACTTCGAACCGGTCAACTTCGACAAGCTGCCGGAGCCGTTCCGGCACGAGACCGGCCAGTGGTTCACCATCCACACGCTCAACGTCGCCTTCCTGGTCAACACCAAGCTGGTCCAGACCGTGCCGGAAAGCTGGGCCGACCTCCTGAAGCCCGAATACAGGAATGCCATCGTCTATCAGGACCCGCGCTCGACCGGCCAGGGCCAGGTCGTCGCCTTCGCGGCCGCCTTCGGCAATGGCGGCGACATGGACAACGTCCAGCCGGGCATCGACTATCTCGGCGAGCTGACCAAGGCCGGCAACGTGCTGCGCACCGTCGGCACCACGCCCTACGCCCAGTTCCTCAAGGGCGAGATCCCGATCTGGATCGGCTACGAGAACGACGGCCTCAAGGCCAAGCACATCGACGGCATGGGCGACGACATCGCCGTGGTCATGCCAAGGGAAGCCTCGGCCGCCGCGCCCTACGCCATCTCGCTGGTCAAGGGCGGGCCGAACCCCAACGCCGGCAAGCTGTGGCTCAACTTCATCATGACCGAGACCGGTCAGGGCATCTTCGCCGAGGGCTTCGTGCGTCCGTCCGTTCCCGGCGTGGCGCTCCCCGAGAGCGTCGCCGACAAGCTGCCGGAGGCGCCGCAGCTCCAGCCCATCGACATCGTCAAGGCCACCGCCAAGAAGGCCGAGATCGACGCCGGCTGGGCCAAGGCCGTGCTCGGCCAGTAGGCCCCGCAAATTTCGGACCCGCGGACCGCCCGCGGGTCCGCCCTGCCACGGAGAGCAGCCGATGTCCGTCCGCACGCCGCAAGCCCTGACCGGTGCTTTCGCCCTGCCGGGCGCGGTCGTCTTCGCGCTGTTCTTCCTGCTGCCGCTGGCCGTGGTCCTCGTCGAGGCGATGAGCGACGGCGGCACCGCCTTCGGCCGTGTGTGGAACGACGGCGTGTTCTGGAACGGCCTGCGCGGCAGCATTCTCCTCGGCCTCGCCGCGCCGTTCTTCTCGCTCGCCGTCGGCGTGCCGGTCGCGATCACGCTCGCCCGGCTGTCGCCGCGCATGCGCACCTCGCTGCTGATCGCCATCTCCCTGCCGCTGACCTTCTCCGGCCTGATCGTCGCCTATGGCTTCATCCTGCTGCTGGGGCGGGCAGGCTTCGTGACCCAGCTTCTCGCCATGGCCGGCTTCAACCCGGCCGTCGTCGGCGGCTTCATCTTCTCGCCGATCGGGCTGGGGCTCGCCTATTCCTACTATCTCGTGCCGCGCGTGGTGCTGATCGTGCTGCCGGCGGTGCGCAACTTCGACACGGTGCAGCTGCGCGCCGCGCGCTCGCTCGGTGCCGGCTCGCTGCGGGTGCTGTTCGACGTGCTGTTGCCGCAGATCATGCCGTCGCTCGTCGCCGCCTTCTGCCTGACCTCGGCGGTCGCGGTCGGCGCCTACGGCACGGCGCTGGCCTTGGTCGGCACGCAGGTCAACATCCTGCCGCTGGTGCTCTATTCCAAGATATCCGAGACCGGCACGGACATGCCGTCCGCCGCCGTCATCTCCATCGTGCTGATGGCGATCTGCGGCTGCATCATCGCGCTGGGCGAGGTGTTCGCCGCCGGCCGCCAGAACGCGCGCAGGATCAAGGCCTGAGGCGAGGCTGGGCCGAAACGACCGCTCAGAGCGGCGCGTTGACGAAGACCGGCATCGCGCCGCCCCTGACGCGCCGCGCCAGGAACGCCTGCGCGGTATCCAGCGCCTCGCGGATCGTCACGTCCATGTCGAGATAGCGGTAGGTGCCGAGCCGCCCGACGAAGGTGACGGTGGCTTCCTCCTCCGCGCGCCGGACATAGGCGGCGAGCTGCTCCTTCTCCTTCACCAGCCGGATCGGGTAGTAGGGGATGTCGCCGGGGCCGCATTCGCGCGAGAACTCGCGGTAGCAGACGGAGCGCGCATGCTCCTCCCACGGCGCGAAATGCTTGTGCTCGGTGATCCGCGTATGCGGCACGGCGTAGTCGCCGTAGTTCATGACGGCGCAGCCCTGATAGTCGCCGTCATAGGTGAAGCGCTCGAAATCGAGCGTGCGATAGCCGAGCCTGCCGAGCTCGTAGTCGAAATAGCCGTCGAGCGGGCCGGAATAGAAGACGTGGTCGAACTGTGCCGCGTCGCTCCTGACGAAGCTCTCGCCGAGCCGGACCGCGATGTTCGGATGGTCGAGGATGCGGCCGACCATTCCGGTGTAGCCGCTTTCCGGCATGCCCTGATATGTGTGGAAGAAGTAGTTATCCTCGTAGTTGAAGCGCACCGGCAGCCGCTTCAGGATCGAGGCCGGAAGCTCGACCGGGTCGCACCCCCACTGCTTGCGCGTGTAACCCTTGAAGAAGGCTTCGTAGAGGTCGCGGCCGACGAACCGCAGCGCCTGCTCCTCGAAGTTCTCCGGCGCCTCGATCGGCTCGGCGATCTCCTCGATGAAGGCGCGGGCCTCGTCCGGCCGGAAGCTCCTGCCGAAGAACTGGTTGATCGTGTGCAGGTTGACCGGCAGCGAATAGACCTTGCCGTCATAGGTGGTCTTCACCCGGTTCTTGTAGGGCAGGAAGGTCTCGAACCTGTTGACGTAGTCCCAGACCTCGGCATCGTCGGTGTGGAAGATGTGCGGACCGTAGACATGGACCATGACGCCGGTCTCGGCGTCGCGCTCCGTATGGCAGTTGCCGGCGATATGGTCGCGCGCCTCGATGACCTCGACCCGCCAGCCGGCCTGCGCCAGTTCGCGCCCGATCACCGCGCCGGAAAGGCCGGCCCCCACGATACCGATCCTACCCTTCGCAAGCATTCCGCAAGGCCCCGTCCCGCGTGACGCGATGTGTGCGTTGCCGGCGGGCCGCGGGCAGCCCGGCCCGGCCCCGCAGGGTTACTGCCCCGGCCACAGCCGCGGGTCGCGCGGAAGCGGCGCGTAACCGTTCCATTCGGCGAGCTTGTCGCGGTATTTCCGCCGCAGCGCGCCGTCGTCCTCGTATTCGCCGCCGGCGAGCACCAGCTCGGCGCCGATCTCGTAATAGACGTCGAGATTGGTGAGGTCCGGCACCGGCGTTTCGCCGCGCTCGGCCTCCCCCTGCATCTGCCAGAACAGCTCCTCGAGGCGGCGGGCGAGCGCGGGAATGTCGCGCAGCGCGCAGGTCTCGCGCTGGCGCTCGAGGGACGCCCGCACCGCGTCGAGCTCGCCGCGGTTGCGCGCGAAGGCGATGGCCCGGCGCACATAGTCGTCGAACGAGCCGCAGATCAGCTCCGGAATGCCGGCCGCCGCCACGATGCTGGAGCAGAAGCGGGCGGCGAAGCTCTTGCCCGCGAAGGTCAGGACCGGCAGCCCCTGGGTGATCGCGTCCGAGCCGGTGGAATGCGCACCGTAGGGGAACGTGTCGAGGAACAGGTCGGCCAGCCCGATGCGCGCCAGATGGTTGGGATTGGTCGCCTTCGGCGCGAAGACGATCCGCTCGGGCGCGACGCCGCACTGCTGCGCCACGTGGCGCAGGCGCCCGTTGGCGCTCTCGTCGCCCGAAAGCAGCCACAGCACGCTGTCCGGCACCGCGGTGAGGATGGTCATCCAGCGCGCGAAGCAGCCGGCGGTGATCTTCTGCATGCCGTTGAAGCAGGCATAGACGAAGGCGTCCTCCGGCAGCCCGGCCTCGGCGCGGCTCGGGCGCGCGGCGACCTGCCGCTTGCGGTCCACCGGCTGGTTGCAGGCGATCCGCAGCACCTTCTCGGAATAGTAGATCTCGCTCTCCGGCGGCACGATCCGGTCGTCGGCGATCATGTACTGGTGGAAGGGGCTGCCCGTGGAGCCGGGATAGCCGCAGAAATTGACGATGACCGGCGCCGGCCGGTAGGCGAAGATGCTGGCGCGCGCATGCTTGGTGTAGGCGTTGACGTCGATCAGGATGTCGATGCCGTCATTGACGATCTGCATCGCCGCCTCGGCGTCGCTCATGCCCGCGATGTCGTGCCAGCAATCGACGGCCTTCCTGATCCGCTCCTGCGTCGCGTCGTTGCTGCGCCGCTCGCCGCAATAATAGGCGAAGACCTCGACGCTCGCCTTGTCGTGCAGCTCCAGCACCTCGACGAGCGCGAAGCCGACGGCGTGGTCGCGCAGGTCCGAGGAGAGATAGCCGACGCGCAGGCGCTCGCCGGTTCCCGTCTTCGTCCGCGGCGCCGGGCGCGGGAAGCCGCCGGTGTCCGGCCGGCCGACCAGCGACTTGCTGTAGCGGTACGCGCGGGCGAGCAGGAACATGGGATCGTCGGTGTAGCAGGCGAGCGCCATCGGCGACATCGCATCCAGGAGCTGCCGGGCCGAGACGTGGCCGGTCGGGACGATGACGGGCCACTTGCACTGGCGCTGCCTCAGCGACGTCAGATGCTGGGCGGCCTCCGTCTTGTCGGGCTGCAGCTCGACGGCCTGCAGCAGCGCCGTCTCCGCCTCCTCCAGAACGCCCTGCCCCTCGAGGACGCGGCCGATGTGCTGGAGGCTCATCAGCCGGTGGCCGAGGCGGTCGGGCGTGACGTCCGCGGTCACCTCGACATAGCTTCGCCATTGCTGGACGGCCTGGCCGATCAGACCGCAATCCTCCAGCGCACGCCCGAGATTGATGTGGGCGGGGCCGAACTGCGGATTGAGCTTCAGGCAGGCACGCAGGGCGTTGATCGAGCCCGCGACATCGCCGAGCTGCCGCACGGCGACCGAATAGTTGAAGTAGGCGAGGTGCAGCAGGGGATTGGTGTCGTTGAACGCGATCCAGCTCTTGTAGAGATCGACCGCCTGCGCGTGCTGGCCGGCGCCGGCCAGGGCTTCCGCCATCTGGAACAGTTCCGCAAGCGACAGGTTCTGATGGCGCGCCCGGTCGACCATTCCGGCAAACGACAGGGCCTGAGCTGAATTGACCGGCGTATTGGCGTTCATCGGCAACCTGCTGCAAGTGTCTGGCAACGAGACGACGCACGGCATCGTCAGCTTCCCTGCTAGCGGAAATGGCTTGCGTCAGGCTTGTCTGCGAACCGGGTTCCAGGCCCCGGAACGCTTGAAAGGAATGGCGGCGCGACCGGAGCCGCGCCGCCGGATGCCGGACTACCGGTCTCAGAAAGCGGCGTAGGCTGCCAGAACCGCTTCGAGCTGGGCGTTGTTGAAGGCCTGCACCTGCTGCGTGGTGAATGCCTGCACCTGATCGCTGTCCAGCGCGCCGATGTGATCGGTGGACAGACCCGACAGCGCCTTGACGTTGATGGCCGCGATCTCGTCGGCGCTGAACGTCGCGATCTCGTCGGACGCCATCACCCCGATCGCCGCCGCGCTCAGCGCCGCGATCTGCGTGGCGGTCAGCGCCTCGACCTGATCCGAGTCGAGCGCCTCGACCTGGGAGCTGCTGAGCGCAGCGATCTGCTTGACGCCCAGCGCCGCGACCTGATCCGTCGTCAGCGCGCCGATCTGACCGGTGGTCAGGACGGCAAGCTGCTTGGTGGTCAGGGCCACGATCTGGTCGGTGCCGAACGCCGCGATCTGGTCGGTGCCCAGGGCCTCGACCTGCGTCGAGGTCAAAGCCGCGACCTGCTTGGCGTCGAGCGCACCGAGCTGGTCGGAGGAGAGCGCCGCGATGAAGTCGGTCGAGAGAGCCGACAGCACCTTGGCGCTGATCGCCGCGACCTCGTCGGTGCTGAAGGTCGCGACCTCGTCCGACGTCATGGTCGAGAGCGCCGTGCCATTGAGCGCCGCGATCTGCGTGGCGGTCAGCGCCGCGACCTGATCCGAGTCGAGCGCCTCGACCTGATCGCTGGTGAGCGCGGCGACCTGCTTCACGCCCAGCGCCGCGACCTGATCCGTCGTCAGCGCGCCGATCTGCTCGGTCGAGAGCGCCGCCAGCTGCTTGGCCGTCAGGACGACGATCTGGTCGGTGCCCAGCGCCGCGATCTGGTCGGTGTTCAGGGCCTCGACCTGCGCCGAGGTCAGAGCCGCGAGCTGCTTGGCGTCGAGCGCGCCGAGCTGGTCGGAGGACAGTGCCGCGATGAAGTCGGTCGTCAGGGTCGACACGACCTTGGCGGTGATGGCCGCGACCTCATCGGTGCTGAAGGTGGCGATCTCGTCCGACGTCATGGTCGAGAGCGCCGCGCCGCTCAGCGCTGCGATCTGCGTGGCGGTCAGCGCCTCGGCCTGCTCCGAGCTCAGGGCCTCGACCTGATCGCTGGTGAGCGCCGCGATCTGCTTGGCGCCGAAGGCCGCGATCTGGTCCGTCGTCAGCGCGCCGATCTGGTCGGTGCTGAGGACGGCGAGCTGCTTGGCGCTCAGGGCCGCGATCTGGTCGGTGCCGAGCGCTGCGACCTGCTCCGTCGTCAGGGCCGACATCTGATCGCTGGTGAGGGCCGCGAGCTGCTTGGCGCCCAGAGCGCCGAGCTGGTCGGTCGACAGCGCCGCGATGAAGTCGGTCGAAAGCGCCGACACCACCTTGGCGGTGATGGCCGCGACCTCGTCGGTGCTGAAGGTCGCGACCTCTTCCGACGTCATGGTCGAGAGCGCCGCGCCGCTCAGG
>JALHFU010000362.1:0-1730 GCA_022838525.1 Hyphomicrobiales bacterium
CATCGCTCGGCATGCCCTGGTTCAGGATCATCTACAGTCAGCCCCTTGGCCATTGCGAAGGCCCGGATCACCTTGAGCGCATCGATCTGCTCATCGGGCTTCGCGAAGAGATCGCGGCGGACACGCCCGCTTCCCTTCAGCCGATATACCAGTCACTGGTGAAACAGGCCGGCGACGTACGCAAGGTCATTGCCGCTTTCGGCCGTCACCCGCACCGCAATCAGGTCCTCGGCCGAGAATCGACGCAGGTAGAAGAAGCTTACATCGCGAAAGGTGATTTCCCGCACGACAGGGCGTTTCAGGCGTGAAACCTGGGCGCGAAACGCATCGCGGATGATGCTTTCGTTGGTTGTTCGGGTAGATTACGGTTGCTGCGCACTCATATTCTCTGGAAGGAAACATCATGGCTGACACCTGGCTTCCCTCACTCAAGACAGCGACCCCGCAGGAGGGGTTCGACCTTGCCACCAAAATGGCGCGGGTCGGCGTCAAGGTGACCCAGCCTTCCGCCGAGATTCGCGACAAGCTGCGCGCGGCTTACGATCAGGACACCGCGCAGCTCATCGCTTCCAGGTGATCGCCATCCATTTCCAGACGGTTGCGGCCGCCAACAATTATTGGCGCGACTGACGCCCTCGCCTACGATTGACGCCAGGGCGTCAGTCGCACCAGCGTTTCAGTCACAGTTTCAGTCGCCGCAACCGCAGCGCGTTGGCAATGACGCTGACCGACGACAGCGACATGGCGGCAGCCGCGATGATCGGTGACAGGAGCAGGCCGAAAGAAGGGTAAAGCACGCCTGCGGCAACCGGGATACCGGCGGCATTGTAGATGAAGGCGAAGAACAGGTTCTGGCGGATATTCGCCATCGTCGCCTCGGATAACCGCCGCGCCTTGACGATCCCCATCAGATCGCCCTTGAGCAGGGTGACGCCGGCGCTTTCGATGGCGACATCGGTGCCCGAGCCCATGGCGATGCCGACATCGGCGGCCGCCAGCGCCGGCGCGTCATTGACGCCGTCGCCCGCCATCGCCACCACTCGACCTTCCGCCTTGAGCCGGCTCACCACGGCGCTCTTTGCATCCGGCAGCACGTCGGCCTCGACCTCGTCGATGCCCAACTGGCGGGCGACGGCTTCGGCCGTGGTTTTATTGTCGCCGGTCAGCATGACGATGCGGATGCCTTCGCCATGCAGCGCGTTCAACGCCTCCTGCGTCGTCGCCTTGACCCGATCGGCGATGGCAAAGATGCCGCCCGCCTTGCCATCGATGCCTATGTAGATCGCCGTTGCGCCGTCATGGCGCAAGGCGTCCGCCTGTTCAGCAAGGGACGAAGCGTCGACGCCGTGTTCCTTGAGGAACGCCGCATTGCCGAGCACGATCCCCTTGCCATCGACGGCACCGAGCGCCCCCTTGCCAAGCGGAGAGTCAAAGTCCACCACGGGCGGGACCCCGATGCCCTTTTTCTCCGCCGCCTCTACGATCGCCAGAGCAAGCGGATGTTCCGATGCTTTCTCGACGCCGGCGGCCAGCCGCAGGATTTCCGTTTCATCGAAGCCGTTTGCCGCGACGGTCGCCGTCACCGACGGCCTGCCCTCGGTGAGCGTGCCGGTCTTGTCGACCACAAGCGTGTCGACCTTTTCCATATGTTCGAGCGCCTCGGCGTTCTTGATCAGGACGCCGGCGCTTGCGCCCTTGCCGACGCCAACCATGATCGACATTGGCGTCGC
>JALHFU010000363.1:0-2744 GCA_022838525.1 Hyphomicrobiales bacterium
GGCGTCGAGCCGCGGGCGCATGTAGGGGTCCACCGACATCCACAGCGCCTCGACCAGCACCTGACCTTCGGTGGGCTCGGCGAGCGGCGCCTGGACCGGTCAGGATGAAGCGCGGCTGTCAGCCGGTGCCGTCCAGAGGCGGACGCCGCAACGGGACGACCCTGGCGTCCACGGATCGAGACAGCTCCGCTCGCAGACCTTCGATGACGGCATCTCGCTCGGCGAGCTGCAACGTCAGCATCTGGATGTGCTGCGCGAGCGTCCGGGTGAGCGCCCGCAGCTCCGCCATCTCGGCACCACGCACGGCGCGTAGTTCCGCTTCCAGAGCATGGATGCGTTCCTTGAGGGCCCTGGGCGACGATCGCCGCAGGCGGGCTTCGGCCGCGCGGAGCTCGGCGAGAAGATCGCCGGCCCGGTTCGCCGTCGCTCGGCTGACGCCGGCCTCGCGCGCCAGGTTGGCGACGGTCAGCGCCCCGTCGGTGCGTTCAGGGCGGCCGTCGAGCAACCGCTTCATGGCAGCCCTTAGCGCCGCTTGGCTCTTCGGCCCGAGCGCGGTCATGCGTCACCGTCCATGAGAGGCGCGATCAGCCGGCACTTGCGCTCGTTGTCCCGCAGGATCGCCGTGCGCTGCAGCGGCGATAGACGCCGGTCGGCCAGAAGCGCTTCGCCCTCGACGATCGAGGCCTGCCACGGTTCGCGGTGCCGGGCGGTCAGGCAGGCGTTCGGGCACCGGTCGGGGCTGCAGCGCGATAGGGCCGGCGCCGTCCGCTCGGCATCTGGCGCGCCGGTGAGGCAGAGCGCGGTCGCTGCATCGAACAGGCAGTCGTTGAGGAAACCGACATGCAGGGTCCGCCCGAGATGGGCAACCATGGTGCGCAGCCGCTTGCGGTCCAAGATCCGGCCGGGAAGATCGCCAAGTTCCTCCTGCACGCGGCCGAACTCGCGTCGCAGTCGCGCAGCACCCGGTCCCGCCGGGCCTTCACGGCGAAGATAGGCCTCGTAATGGGCGACAATGTCGTCGAGCTGGCCGAGTGCACGTTCGCGCTCGATCGCCAAGCGGAAGTCGGCCTGCGCCGATCCGGCATAGCCTTCGAACATGGCGACCGAGGCGTGCTTGTACTGGATCTTGCCGGCGACCGTGCCGAACGGCCGGTTGGCGATGTACCAGGCGATCGTGCGTCGGAGCTGCCGGGTCGTAAACTTCCAAGGCTCGTCGCCGATGCGCGGAATCGCCGGCGCGGCCTCCGAGCGCGTGTCGAGGCCCTCGCGGAAAAGGTTGAGTGTCGGCGTTGCACCCATCCCGAGATGATCGTTGCTCCAGGGCCAGTCCTTCAGCGCCACCCACAAGGATGACAGTTCCTTCTCTCGGCGATTGCGTGCCGAGAGAACCTCCATCACCGCGACGGCGCGAGCGACGGGCTCGATCGTGATCCAGTCGGCCGTGACGCCGCGCGCGCCATGGCGCTTGTACACCGTGCTGCGCAGCCGGTACCGCTCGACCAGGCCGTCGGCGCTGCGCACCGGCGACACGCAACCCGGCTGCATCGCCTGCACCTCGCTGTCGCGCATGCCGGTGAGGTAGGCGCAGACGAGATAGCAGGCGCCCTGCAACATCCGTTCTTCGCGGGCGAGGCTGAGGCCGTCGAAGCGCTCGCGCCATGGCAGTCCGGTGTCCGGATCGATCGAGATCGGCGTATCGAGCCCGCCGATCTCGGTTCCGAGCTCNTCGTGCAGTCGGCTCGGACTGGCTGATGCGGCCGCTCTGCGGAGCGCCGGCGTGAAGGCGCATCAGATGGAGATTGTAGGGCGGGGTCTCTTCGCCGGTGAGCGGGTCGATGCGGCGGGCCACATTGGGCGCGTGCTCCCAGATCGGCACGCCTCGGCCCATGGCCCGGCGCACGTCGAGCCACTTGGCCACGCGGGCGCGATAGTTCTTGGCCACGGCCCGTCCGGCCCGCGCGTCCCGCGCCATCAATCGGGCGCAGCGGGCTTCGAGAGCGTCAAGCTCGGCCCGCGCCGCGAGGATATCGGGCGCATAGACCTCGACATACTTGAGCGCCCAGCGCAGCATGGCGCCGATGACCGGCTCGGGAATGCGCGGCGTGGCGTTCTCGGCGGGCGCTGGCGGCCGGCCGGCAACGCGGTGCGCCGCACGTCCACGCCACGGCAGGAAACCGATGCCGCCGCCGGTTAGCCATGGCGCCAGGTGATGCAGGTCGATCGGCACCTCGACATACTTCACCGTCTCGTGAGGCGTTCGCCGTCCGCCGTCACGGGCATACGCCAGATAGGCGTCGAGCAGCGCCTGATCGATCCGGCTGAGATCGACGGCGCCAGTCCTTGCGCGGAGGAACGCGGCGAAATGCTGGATGTAGCGCAGCAGGCGGATCGCCGAGGTCGCGCCGCAGGGCGCCCGATATCCCGGCACATGGATGCGCAGGCGGGCGATCACGTACTCCTTCGCCAGCCGCCGCGTGACGGGATCGGCGATGCGGGCGAGGTTCAGCCGGTAATTGCTGTAGCGGGCGTTCACCCGGAAAATGGCGGCGCCCAGGTCCCAAAGATCGTCACCGAAGCGCGGAAGTCGCGTGCGGTCGGCATCGTCCCTGACCGCCACGCCGGCAAGCACGGGCTCGTCGTTGCCATAAATGGCCGAAGGCAGCGACGCGTGCTGCGGCAGCTTGATCGGTGCCGGCATCATGGCGCTCTCGCTTCGGGCGGCAGGTAGAGGAGCGCGGGGTCCG
>JALHFU010000364.1:0-1722 GCA_022838525.1 Hyphomicrobiales bacterium
GACTGGTCAAGCTCGCCGCCCAGCCGACCAGCGCCGAGGGCGCCTCGACGGCGAGGGAAACCGTCAGTGGTGACCGGTAGCTTCCGGAGCATCGGGAGGGCGAGGAGGACCATGCGGACGACGTCAACGGACTACCCGTTCCGAAGCGGCCAACTCCGCCGAGCGGGCGTGCTCATGAAGTTGCCGCGGGTGGTGATCGCCGCGGTGGTGTGGCTGCTGGTCATCGAAGCCCTGCCCGGCCCAGCGGCGTGGGGCGCCCTGGCGATCGTCGTCGTCGGCACGGCCGTCGGTGTCGTCGCCGAACCGGTGATCGTCGGCCTGGTGTGGTGGGCGCGCCGCCCCTCGACCCCACGCGCGGTCCCCGGCGACCCGGGGGTCCGCGTCCTGGTCACCGGTCGACGGATCGCCGGCATCGGGCAGGCCGGACGCCGCCACCTCGTCGTCCCGGCGACCTGGACCGGCCGGACTGACCTACCCGCGCTGCTCACCCGAGCGCGGCAACGTCAGCTGGTGTCGGCGGGACGGTTCGACGTCGCCTACCAGTGGTTCATCTGGCCGTGGCAGCTGCTCGCCGCTTCTGCCGCCGGGTTCGCCCACGGCATGACCCGGTTGCCCCTGATCGGGTTCGCCTGGCACTTGCGCATAGGAGTCGCCGGCATCGCGGTCTGGCAGACCGTGGTCGCCGGGCAGCGCGCGGCCACCGTGGGGATCGTTGTGGTGATCGGACTGACGTACCTGCTGCCGTGGACGCGCGCCCGCTATGAGCGCCTGGTGTCGCAGGCGCTCGCGGACCTCGAACGGCGGTCGGCCAAGGACGCCGCGCCGGCGACGCGGCGTCCGGTCGTACCGCCCGTCCGGCCCACCGCGACCCACGTCGGACGCCGACGCTGGACCTCTGCGCGGCGGCGTGGCCTCGAGCCCTGTGGACAGTGGCGCTCGCCCGCGCGCTTGGTGACTTGTACGGGCGAAGGGAGTCGTGGGCGTGCCCACGATCCGAAGACTTCTGGAAGGAAGGGATCACGATCATGACCGAAGTGCAGATCCCCAACGAGTCGATCGCCAAGGTCGATCGGCTGCTGGGGCAGGCGACGATGCTGACTGCTGACCGCTGGGACGACCTGGCCGCGATGATCCACGAGGCAATGGGGATCGCGCTGTTGATGGCGGCCACCCACCCGTCGAGCCAGCCCGTGGACGTCCCGGAACTGACACGACTGACGGCACTCGAGTCTGTCGAGAACGCGCTGCGCGAGGTTCAGACCTGGGACTTGGCACTCGCCGCAGATCTGCCCGACTTGGCCCGGCTGCGGGTGCTGTTGGCCGACGTCCGCAGGGAGTTGGACAGCACACTCGGACGGCGAGGGTAACGGCCCATGTGGCAGGCCGTCCGGCGGGAACTCGCCCGCCTCGAGTGGGAGGTCGAGCCGCCGCTCACCCTCGACCTGATGGCCGACTGGACCCGGACCGTGTCCAGCCTGCTGACGATCCGTCGAGCGCTCGGCCCGATCTCCACGGCCGACCCCCTCGCGCTGCTGGCCACCGCAACGACCGGCGCAGCGCGAATTGCTGACATGAAACCGATCCTGGCGCCGTCGCTGGGCGCTGTGAGCGCGGCGCTCGCCAACGTCGGCCAGGACATGGCGTCGCGCCCCGACTTCGACCGGCAGCGCGACGCGGCGACGCTCAACCACGTCGCCTACGAACTCGTGCACTGGGTGCGCG
>JALHFU010000365.1:0-1719 GCA_022838525.1 Hyphomicrobiales bacterium
GCCTTCGCTGACGTACTCGCTGAAGCCTTCGTCTGCCTGCATGCCGGCAGCGCCATCCACACCTTCATGATGAACCACGCGGCCCGCCTGGGCGGGCGGCTCGACGTGCGCATCCAGGTCCGCAGCTTTGCCGCCGTTTGCCGCATGGTGGGCGCGGGCGTCGGCATCGGCATGGTGCCACGCTCATCGGTGGCCGCTTCCGATCTCCTGCATACGGTGGAAATTGCCGACACCTGGGCGCCGCGCGACCTGCATCTGTGTGTGCGCGAACGAGCCGCGCTCGGCCCGGCGGCGCAGGCCTTATTCGATCATCTGGCCGCCATGGGCGGAACAGGTTAGCGCCGACCGCCGAGAATCGAGCCCAACACGCCGCGCAAAATCTGCCGGCCAAGTTCCCGGCCAACCGTCCCGGCGACGCCGCGCGCCGCACTTTTGGCGGCGGCTTCGATCACACCTTCGCGGCGTCCGCCGCGCGGGCCGGTGGTGCCACCGAAGATGCTGCCCAGGCTACCAAACAAACCGCCGTCGCTTTCGGCCGGGGCCGGTTCTGGGGCGGTGGCAGGTTGCCGACGCGGCGCGCTGCTCGGTCGGGCCGGTGCTCCGGGGGCGGCCGGCGCCGGAATGGCGCCCGGGCCGGTCTTCTTCGCGGCGGCCGGCTGGCCGCGCAGGATTTCGTAGGCCGACTCACGATCCACCGTCTCGCCGTAGGTGGCGAGCAGCGGCGAGGCTTCGATGTTGCCGCGCCGTTCGGCTTCGGTCAGCGGACCGAGCCGCGACGCCGGCGGGAAGATGAAGGCACGTTCAACGATGTTCGGCCGACCTTTTTCGTCGAGGAAGGAAACCAGCGCCTCGCCGACGCCGAGTTCAGTGATGACTTCGGCCGCATTGAATTTCGGGTTGGCGCGCATCGTTTGCGCGGCCGACTGCACCGCCTTCTGGTCGCGCGGCGTGAACGCGCGCAGCGCATGCTGGACGCGGTTGCCGAGCTGGCCGAGGATTTTTTCCGGAACATCGAGCGGGTTCTGGGTCACGAAAAACACGCCGACGCCCTTCGAGCGGATCAGCCGCACCACCTGCTCGACCTTGTCCACCAGCGCCGCCGGCGCGCCGTCGAACAGCAGGTGCGCCTCGTCGAAGAAGAACACCAGCTTGGGCTTGTCCAGATCACCGGCTTCCGGCAACTGCTCGAACAGTTCGGCGAGCAGCCAGAGCAGGAAGGTCGAATACAGCGCCGGCGCGTGGATCAGCTTCTCGGCGGCGAGCACGTTGATGACGCGGCCATCAGCCATCTTATACTGCTTGACGAAGGGCCGGATGATGCGCGGCTCATCGACTGCCATCTCAGCCAGGGCCCCGAGGTTGAGCTCGACGTTGAAGTGGCCCGAGTTACAGACAATGGCGCCGTCCTTCATAGCACCAAAGTGGTGGCGATCCACCACGTTGATGTCGCCAGTGGACGTGACGAAGATATCGCCTATCGTGGCAGCCTCGATCATCGGCATGACCCGGAAGCCATCCATCACGGCCTCAAGGGCCTTCAGCGGATCGATCTCGGTCACGACGACGTTGGCGCCCATACCCTTGGCCCGCATCGCGATGCCACGGCTGCACCACCCATAGCCACCCACAACGACCACCTTTCCGGCAATGAGGACGTTGGTCGCACGGATGATGCCGTCAAGCGTGGATTGACCGGTGCCGTAGCGATTGTCGAAGAGG
>JALHFU010000135.1:0-18754 GCA_022838525.1 Hyphomicrobiales bacterium
CACCTCGACGATGGCGAGGCGGCGCGCCTCGCTCATCAGCGTCGCCGTGGGATTGATGACCGAGGGCTGGATGAACACGGCGCGGATGTCGCTGCGCCGGCAGGCCTCGTCCAATGCCTCCGGCACCAGCCCGTCGCCGTCGATGGCCAGGCCCTCGAGGGTGAAGCCGAGATAGGTCGCGAGCGGCACCAGCGTGTGATGGCCGATCGCCTCCGCCGCCACGGTCGAGCCGGGAGGCGCGGCCGTCATCAGCGCCACCGTCATGCCGGCCGTCGCGCCGTTGGTGACGCTGACGTTGAGCGGCGAGACGGAAAGCCCGCAGCGCTGCAGCCACTCGACGGCCGCGGCCTTGTGGCGCGGAAAGACGTTGTTCGGCCGGAACGACAGCGCCGCGCTCGCCGGCAGGTTGTCGCCCAGCCACGCCAGCGCCTCCTTCATCCGGTCGAGATGCATGGGATCGCACACCGGCTTGAGGATCGACAGGTCGATCACCTCGCCCAGCCGCTCCGGCAGGTAGGGCGGATCGGGCTCCGGCCGGCTCGTCTGCACGAAGGTGCCGCGCCCGACCTCGCCGGCGATCAGCCCGCGGCGGATCAGCTCCTCATAGGCACGGCTGACCGTCTGCACAGACAGGTCGAGGTCGTCCGCGAGCCTGCGATGGGTCGGCAGCCGCGCGCCGTTGGCCAGCCTTCCGTCGTGGATCGCCCGGGCGATCTGGTCCGCCAGCGACAGGTAGGCCGGCCGGCGGATGAGCGAAGGGTCGGGGCGCCACATTGTCATGATCTCATTAGAGACCACAATCAATGCAATTGACAATCGAAATCGCGCGCCGTCATGGTGGCGCGGACCGGCCCGAACGCAGCGCGACACCCACAATGGCAGCACCCAGACTCGACGCCATCGACATCAGGATCCTCGACGCCATCCAGCGCGACGGGCGCATCACCAAGCTCGCGCTCGCCGAGAAGGTCGGCCTGTCGCCCGGCTGGAGAAGGCCGGCATCATCTCGGGCTATCACGCGCGGCTCGACATGCGCACGATCGCGCCCGTCGCCATCGTGCTGATGGAGTTGACGCTCGGCAACCACCGCCAGGCCGACTTCGACCGCTTCGAGCGCGCCGTGCGCGGCTCTCCCGAGGTGGTGGCGTGCTGGGCGGTCGGCGGCGGCATCGACTACATGCTGAAGATCGCCGCCCGCGACATCGACGCCTACCAGCGCTTCGTCGATTCCCTGCTCGAACGCGAGATCGGCATCGACCGCTACTTCACCTACATCATCACCCGCACGGTGAAGGACGAGGCCGCGCTGCCGCTCGCCGACCTCATCGGCCCGCAGGAGTGACGCGACGGGGAGAATGTCTCCGCCGCCGGGCTTCCCGACAGAGACTTTCTCCACAACAGCGCCGCGGAACAGACGCGCTCTCCTCGCGACCCGGCCTAGGCTTCGCCGGAACCCCCGAATGCGAGGCCGCCATGTCCGCACACCATGCCCGCACGCTGCGCCACGACGCGCTCGACCGCCTTGCCGACCGGAGGCTGCACCGCGAGCTCGCCTATGTCGGCGGCAACTGGACGGCGAGTGAGGACGGCGCGACCTTCGAGGTGACGGACCCGGCGACGGGCGCGAGCCTCGCCTTCGTCGCCTCGCTCGGCACGAGCAAGACCGTGTGCGCCGTCGACGCCGCCGCCGATGCCTTCCCGCGCTGGCGCGGCCTGCTGCCGCATGAGCGCGCGGCAGTCCTGCGGCGCTGGTTCGACCTGATCGCCGCCGCCCGCGAGGACCTCGCCCTGCTGATGACGCTGGAGCAGGGCAAGCCGCTCGCCGAGGCGCTGGGCGAGATCGACTACGCCGCCTCCTTCGTCGAATGGTATGCCGAGGAGGCGAAACGCGTGAACGCCGAGAGCGTCACCAGCCATCTGCCCGGCGCGGAGATGGTGGTGCGCCGCGAGCCGCTCGGCGTCGCCGGCCTCGTCACGCCGTGGAATTTTCCCTCGGCCATGCTGACGAGGAAGGCGGCCGCCGCGCTCGCCGCCGGCTGCACCGTGGTGGCGCACCCCTCGTCCGAGACGCCGCTGTCGGCGCTGGCGCTGGCCGAGCTCGGTGAGCGGGCCGGGCTGCCGGCCGGCACCTTCAACATCGTCACCGGCGATGCCGCGACCGTCGTCGGCGCGCTCACCCGGGATGCCCGCGTCCGCGCCCTCAGCTTCACCGGCTCGACCGGGATCGGCCGGCTGATCGCGGCGCAGTGCGCCCCGACGGTCAAGCGCCTCGTCATGGAGCTGGGCGGCCATGCGCCGCTGATCGTGTTCGACGACGCCGACCTCGACAAGGCGGTGCGGATCGCTCTCGATGCCAAGTTCGCCACCTCCGGGCAGGACTGCCTCGCCGCCAACCGCATCTATGTCCAGCGCCCGCTCTACGCGCGGTTCTGCGCCGCCTTCGCGGAGCGGATCGCGGCGCTGAAGGTCGGCAACGGGCTCGAGGACCGCGTCGAGATCGGGCCGCTGATGCACGCCCGCGCCGTCGCCAAGGTCGAGGAGCAGGTGGAGGACGCTCTGGCGAGAGGCGCGCGGCTCGTCACCGGCGGCGCACGCCATGCCGCGGGCCCGCTCTTCTATGGGCCGACGCTCATCGCCGACGTGCCGGACGACGCGCTTATCATGCGCGAGGAGACCTTCGGTCCGGTGGCGGCCGTCGCGCCCTTCGATACGGAGGAGGAGGTGATCGCGCGCGCCAACGCCACCGAATACGGCCTCGTCGCCTATGTCGTCACCGAGAACGGCGCGCGCCAGCTCCGCCTCGGCCGCGCGCTCGACTACGGCATGGTCGCCATCAACCGCGTCAAGATCACCGGCGCGCCGATCCCCTTCGGCGGCGTCAAGCAATCGGGCCTCGGACGCGAGGGATCGCGCCACGGGCTGGAAGCCTTCACCGACCTCAAGTACCTGTGCCTTGACGCAGCATGAACCGCAAAGGGAACATCATGTCCGATAGATCCAACGAACTCGCCGCGTGGGACCGCGACCATTTCTTCCATCCCTCGACGCATATGGGCATGCACGCGCGCGGCGAAAGCCCGACGCGGGTCGTCTCCGGCGGCGAGGGCGTGTGGATCAGCGACGTCAACGGCAGGCGGAGCCTCGACGCCTTCGCCGGGCTCTATTGCGTCAATGTCGGCTACGGCCGCACCGAGATCGCCGACGCCATCGCCGCCCAGGCGAAAGAGCTGGCCTATTACCACGCCTATGTCGGCCACGGCACGGAAGCCTCGATCACGCTGGCCAAGATGATCGTCGAGCGCGCGCCGCAAGGCATGAGCCGCGTCTATTTCGGCCTCTCCGGCTCCGACGCCAACGAGACCAACATCAAGCTGATCTGGTACTACAACAACGTGCTCGGCCGGCCGGAGAAGAAGAAGATCATCTCGCGCTGGCGCGGTTATCACGGCTCGGGCGTGATGACGGGCTCGCTGACCGGGCTGGAGCTGTTCCACAACGCCTTCGACCTGCCGCGCGCGCCGATCCTGCACACCGAGGCGCCCTACTACTTCCGCCGCGCCGACCGCTCGATGACGGAGGAGCAGTTCGCGCAGCACTGCGCCGACAGGCTGGAGGAGTTGATCCTCGCCGAGGGGCCGGACACGGTCGCGGCCTTCATCGGCGAGCCGATCCTCGGCACCGGCGGCATCGTGCCGCCGCCCGCCGGCTACTGGGAGAAGATCCAGGCCGTGCTCACGAAGTACGACGTCCTCCTCGTCGCCGACGAGGTGGTGACGGGCTTCGGCCGGCTCGGCACCATGTTCGGCTCCGACCATTACGGCATCAGGCCCGACCTCATCACCATCGCCAAGGGCCTGACCTCGGCCTACGCGCCGCTCTCCGGCGTCATCGTCGGCGAGAAGGTCTGGAACGTGCTGGTGCAAGGTTCCGACAAGCTCGGCGCCATCGGCCACGGCTGGACCTATTCGGCGCATCCGATCTGCGCGGCGGCGGGCGTCGCCAATCTCGAGCTGATCGACCGGCTGGACCTCGTCAGGAACGCCGGCGAGACCGGCGCTTACTTCCGCTCGGCGCTCGCCGAGGCGGTCGCCGACCACAAAAATGTCGGCGAGGTCCGCGGCGACGGCATGCTGGCGGCGGTGGAATTCGTCGCGGACAAGGACGACCGCACCTTCTTCGACGCCTCGCAGAAGATCGGGCCGCAGATCGCCGCGGCACTCCTCGAGCGCGGCGTCATCGGCCGCGCCATGCCGCAGGGCGACATCCTCGGCTTCGCGCCGCCGCTGTGCCTGACGAAGGAGGAAGCCGACGTCGTGGTGGAACGGACGGCCGACGCCATCGCCAGCGTCCTCGACGCCCTCTGATCCTCATCCGCAGCGATGCTACGTTCGAGCCGGAGGCCAACGCCTCCGGTTCGTCGTTCAGGCCGGCTGGACCTGATGCCGGGCGGCCGATAGCATGGCCCCCCGCAACGGAAGGACGCCGGCATGGGTGCAAACAAGGTGAAGTTCGACGATCCGATCAAGCCGATCCGGCTCAGCGTCGGAGGCAGGAAGCGGTCCTTCGACATAGACGATCCCGACCTGCCGGACTGGATCACCGAAAACGAGCTGACCGCCGGCGGCTATCCCTACGACAAGCGCATGAAGCGCAAGGCGTACGAGCAGCAGCTCGAGCTCTACCAGATGGAGCTGGTGAAGCTGCAATACTGGCTGCAGAAGACCGGCGAGCGCGTCATGGTGCTGTTCGAGGGCCGGGACGCTGCGGGCAAGGGCGGCACCATCTTCGTCGTCCGCCAGTACATGAACCCGCGGACCGCGCGCAACGTGGCGCTGACCAAGCCGACCGAGACCGAGCGCGGGCAGTGGTACTTCCAGCGCTACGTCACGCATTTCCCGACGGCGGGCGAGTTCGTCACCTTCGACCGCTCCTGGTACAACCGCGCGGGCGTCGAGCCGGTGATGGGCTTCTGCACGCCGCAGCAGCACGAGCTGTTCCTCGAGGAGGCGCCGCATTTCGAGAAGGGCATCGTCGCCGACGGCATCCGGTTCTTCAAGTTCTGGCTGGCGATCGGCCAGGAGACGCAGCTGAAGCGCTTCCACGACCGGCGCCACAGCCCGCTGAAGATGTGGAAGTTCTCGCCCATGGACGTGGCCGGCATCGAGAAATGGGACGACTACACGAAGGCGCGCGACGTGATGTTCGAGCGGACCCACAGCGCGCATGCGCCGTGGACGGTGGTGCTCGCCAACGACAAGCGGCGGGCGCGGCTTGCCGTCATCCGCCGGCTTCTCCTGTCGATCCCCTATGACGGTCGCGACATGGACGTCGTCGGCGAGGAGGACCCAGGCATCATCTCCGAGCCGACCGCGGCCATCCGCTGAGGGGGTGCGGAGAAAGGCCGCAAACGCCGCCTGCGCCCCAAAGCCGCAAAACTTTTGACACAGTGATCCTGTTTCTGCTTTCGTCACGCCCGGACGATCAAAGCCCGCTTCGCAGACGAGACGAAGCCAATCACAAGGGAATACCCATGCGTACCGTGACAGGGATGCTCTCCGCGCTGATGATGGCCGCCGGCCTGGCGCTCTCCTCCGGCGCGGCGCTGGCCGCCGACGACGAAGGCAAGATCAAGAGCGTGGACCGCGAGGCTCTGACCATCACCCTCGACAACGGCAACACCTACAAGCTCTCCGGCGAGTTCGACGTCGAGGCGCTGGAGGAAGGCGTCGAGGTGGTGCTGGCCTACGACACGATCGGCGGCGAGAAGCTCGTCACCGACCTCGTCATCTACGAATAGACCGTTTCAGAGCCAGTCCAGCGCGCCGCCCTCGAGCCGCAGGATGCGATCCTGCGGGATGGGAAGCATGACGGCCTCGTTCGGCTCCAGGGCGCCGGCGAGGCTGAACACGGCGCGCATGACGCCGCCATGCGTGACGCAGACCGTGTCGCCCGTCACGCCTTCGAGCCACGGCCTCACCCGCCCGGCAAGCTGCGCATAGCTCTCCGCCCCCTCGCCCGGCGGCACGAACGCCCACTTGTCGGCCTGGCGGCGGGCGAAGCAGCCGGGATCGACCGCTTCCAGCTCGGCGAAGGTGTGGCCCTGCCAGTCGCCGAAATTCACCTCCACCAGCCGCGGATCGGTACGGTAGCCCGAAGGCGCGAGCCCCATGGCGGCGCGCAGCCGCTCCATGGTCTCGCGCGTCCTGCGCATCGGGCTCGCGACGAAGTCGAACGTGGCGGGGTCGGCGATCAGCCCGGCCAGGAGGTGGCCGTTCGCGCTCGCCTGCGCGCGGCCGGTGTCGTTGAGGTCGGTGTCGGCCTGCCCCTGCAGGCGGGCCTCGGCGTTCCAGTCGGTCTCGCCGTGGCGGACGAAATAGACGGTCGGCCCGCTCATTACCTCGTCAGTCATTCCTTGACGGTGGTGATGTCGGGCGCGTCCACCGCCTTCATGCCGACGACGTGGTAGCCGGCATCGACGTGGTGCACCTCGCCGGTGACGCCGCGCGACAGGTCCGAGAGCAGGTAGAGGCCGGAGCCGCCCACCTCCTCGATCGAGACGGTCTTCTTCAGCGGCGCGTTGTATTCGTTCCACTTCAGGATGTAGCGGAAGTCGCCGATGCCGGAGGCGGCGAGCGTCTTGATCGGGCCGGCCGAGATGGCGTTGACGCGGATGCCCTTCGCCCCGAGATCGACGGCGAGGTAGCGCACGCTCGCCTCGAGCGCCGCCTTGGCCACGCCCATGACGTTGTAGTGCGGCATCACCTTCTCGGCGCCGTAATAGGTCAGCGTCAGCAGCGAGGCGTTGTCGGCGAGCAGCGGCTCGGCGCGCCTGGCCACCGCGGTGAAGGAATAGACCGAGATGTCCATGGTGCGCAGGAAGTTGTCGCGCGTGGTGTCGACATAGCGGCCGTCGAGCTCCTCCTTGTCGGAGAAGGCGATGGCATGGACGAGGAAGTCGAGCTTGCCCCACCTCTTCTCCAGCCCGTCGAACACGGCATCGACGCTCGCCATGTCGGTGACGTCGCAGTCGCCGGCGATGTGCGCGCCCAGCTCGGCCGCCAGCGGCTCGACGCGCTTGCGGAAGGCGTCGCCCTGATAGGTGAGGGCAAGTTCCGCGCCCTGATCGGCGCACGCCTTCGCGATGCCCCAGGCGATGGACCTGTTGTTGGCCACGCCCATGATGAGGCCGCGCTTGCCTGCCAGAAGACCGTTTCCTGCCGCCATGTGACGATTCTCCGCAATCATCCCCGTCCGCCTGCCCTATCGCACAGGCGGTATCGCGCTTCAAGGCGGCAGGGGCTCAGGCGGAGCCGGTGCTGGCGGCCCTCGCCTTGCGCATCAACTCCTCGAGCGCCGCATCGCCGCCTTCGGGCAGCATGATGCGGACATGGGCATAGAGGTCGCCGTGGCCGCCGGATTTCAGCGGCAGGCCCTTGCCCTTCAGCCTGAGCTTGCGGTCGGAGCTCGACCAGGCGGGGATGGCGACGGCGAGCCGCCCGTAGGGCGTCTCCACCGGCACCCGGGCACCGAGCACGGCATCCGCCAGCGCCACCGGCACGTCGACATGCAGGTCGCGGCCCTCGACGCGATAGAGCGGGTGCGGCCGGAAGCGGATCCTGACCAGCGCATCCCCCGGCTGGCCGCCGAAGGGCGAGGGCTGGCCCTGCCCCTTGAGGCGGATGGTCTGGCCGTCCTCGACGAAGGCGGGCAGCTTGATGCCGACCTTGCGCCCGTCGGGAAAGAGCGCCGTGACCTTCTCGGCCCGCGCCGCCTCCTCGACGCTGACGTCGAGCGTGACGTTGATGTCGGCGCCGGCCGCGCCGGCCGACTGGGCGCGGGCGCCGGCGCCGCGCGCCGCGCCCGGCCCGCGCCGGAACGACTGGCCGAACAGCTCGCTGAAGATGTCGCCGGCATCGAAGGAGTCGCCGCCCGGCCCTCCTCCAGGCCCTGACGTACGGAACTCGAAATGCACGCCGCCGGGGCCGGCCCCGCCGCCCTGGGCGCGCCGGAACGCGGCGAAGGGATCGCCGCCGCCCGGACCGCCCTCGAAGCCGGTGAAGCGCGGCTTGCCGGACGCGTCGATCTCGCCGCGGTCGAACTGCTTGCGCTTCTCGTAGTCGCCGACGACCTCATAGGCCTGATTGACCTCGGCAAAACGGTCCTTGGCCTTGGGATCGTCCGGATTCTGGTCCGGGTGGTACTTCTTCGCGAGCTTGCGGAACGCGGACTTGATGTCCTTCGCCGAAGCGTTCTTCGCAACGCCCAAAACGTCATAGGGATCGCGCATCTGTCCTGCCTGCCGGAAAAGGATTCGTCGGTTGCCGCTAATATGCGTCCGCGTAGGAAGAAATTCCAGTATCGCCCGGCTATTCGACGCGGTCGAATGCGGTCATCATCCAGATTTTCGCCGGGCCGAGGCAGGTTTCGCCGCGATAGAGATGCACGCCCTCGAAGCTTTCGCGCGAGGCGGTGAAGCGGCGGCACAGCCGGCCCTCCTCCTGTCGTTCGCGGATTTCGCGGATCGTCCCGCGCGAGCCGGTGCCGGCATTGGCCCAGCCGAGCCCGTTGTCGGCGACCTCATCGACGGCGGCCGAGGTGACGGCGTTGCGGATGGTCACCTCGTCGGAGGTGACGACCGGGTCGGCGGGCGGCGAGGGCTTGCGCGAGATCGCATTCGTCAGGATCGAACGGTCGGGGATGGCGTCCTCGATCGAGAACCCCTTGGTGCCGCAGCCGGCGAGCGGCAGGGCGGCTGCAAGGCTGAGCCATACGAAAACCCGTCTGCCCCACCCGGCGAAAGCTTGCGCCCGACGCGCCAATCGGCAATCTCCCCGTCGATACCAGAGCATGCAAGGATGCCATGATGACGGATACAGGGTTAACGGATGGTGATTTCACCGAAAGCGCGGAGCCTTACGCCCTCTTCGCACGCTGGCTGGAGGACGCAAGGGCGGCCGAGCCGAACGATCCCGACGCCGTCGCGCTCGCCACGGTCGACGGCGACGGCCTGCCCAATGTGCGCATGGTGCTGCTCAAGGACTTCGACGCGCACGGCTTCGTCTTCTACACCAACTACGAGAGCACCAAGGGCCGCGAGCTCCTCGCCGCGAGGAAGGCGGCGATGTGCTTCCACTGGAAGAGCCTGCGCCGGCAGGTGCGCGTGCGCGGCCCGGTCGAGACGGTGAGCGACGCGGAGGCCGACGCCTATTTTTCCTCGCGCCCGCGCGGCAGCCGCATCGGCGCCTGGGCCTCGAAGCAGTCGCGCCCGCTTGAAAGCCGCTTCGCGCTGGAGAAGGCGGTCGCCGAATACACGGCCCGCTACGCCATCGGCGACATCCCCCGTCCGCCCTACTGGTCGGGCTTCCGGATCAAGCCGGTCTCCATCGAGTTCTGGCACGACCGCCAGTTCCGTCTCCACGACCGGGTGGTGTTCCAGGCGGACGGCGACGGCTGGAGGAAGACGCGGCTTTATCCGTGAGGCGGCAATGAACGGGATGGAAGCGAAGGCGCGAGCGCTGTTTCAGGACTACAGCAGGCGCAGCAACGAGGCGTTGCACGACCCCGAGCGGGCGGACATCGACGCCCTGGCCGACGCTTTCGCCGGCCATTTCGTCGGCGCGAACCCGGCGGGGGTGATGGGCGGGGCGAAGGACGGGTCCTTTCCCGCCATCATGCGCAAGGGCTTCGAGACCTATCGCGCCACCGGCGGCACGCGCTTCGAGATCGTCAATCTCGAGGTGGAGGAGCTGGACGGGTTCAACGCCATGGTCCGGGCCTGTGCGCCCGCGCGACGGTGCGAAGGGGACCATCGCCTTCCGCAACATCTATCTCGTCAACTTCGCGGGCGACCGGCCGGCGATCTTCGCGTGGATAACCCCGGACGAGGCGCAGGCGATGAGGGATCACGGGCTGGTCTGACGACCGAAGCCCGACGCGGACCGCTCCTCACCCCTTCTTGCGGTTCATGAAGGCGACGAAGGCGTTGCGCGCCTCGTCGGACTTCAGCTGCGCGGCGAATTGGCGTCCTTCCTCCCGGATGCGCTCGACGAGGGCGGCGCGGTCGCCCAGCATCAGGTCGCGGGCGATCTTCAGCGCCTGCGGCGGCTTGGTGGCGCGCTCGGCGGGGAACGGCTCGCCGAGCCCGAGCAGGGCGAAGGCCTGCTGGCGGCCGAGCAGCGCCGGGCCGAGCAGGCTGGAGCCCGCCTCCGGCACCAGGCCGAGATCGACGAAGGGCGTGTGGAACTGCGTGCGCGGCGTGGCCAGCGTCACGTCGCAATGGAAGTTGAGCGTGGTGCCGATGCCGACAGCGATGCCATCCACGCCCGAGACGATCGGCTTTTCGGCCGTGGCCAGCGCCTGCAGGAAATCCGCCACCTCGGTGCCCTGCTCGCCGCCGGTCGCCACCGCCATGAAGTCGGCGAGGTCGTTGCCCGACGAGAACGCCCCCGGCACGCCGAGGATGAGATGGACGCGCACCGTCTCGTCGGCGTCGCCCTCGGTCAGCGCCTTTGCCATCGCGGCGTACATGGCGCGGGTGATGGCGTTCTTCTTGTCAGGGCGGTTCATGCGGACGATCTGCACCGCGCCGTCGCGGCTGATCTCGATATGCTCGCTCATGGCTCCTCCCCTTCCCCGTTCAGAGAACCAGCGCCGCGGCCGCGGTTTCGAGGCTGTCCGCGCCGTCGACGACGCGGTTCTTCAGCGCCGCCGTCTCATCGATCAGGTTCTCGGCGAAGAAGCGGGCGAGCGCGACGCGGCCCTTGCCCTGCCCCGCGAGCGCGCCGCGGATGAGATAGGCGCCGCCGGCGGCGAGCGAGAACAGGCGCAGATAGGGCGTCGCGCCGGCCAGCGCCTCCTCCGTCTTCCCGCCCGAAAGCACCGCAAGGAGATAGTCGGTCGCGGCCTGCAGGTCGTCGAGCGCGGCGGAGACCTTGTCGGCCGTGCGGCCGAAGCCTTCGGCATTGGAATTGCGCAGCGCCTCGACGTCGCCGCGTAGCTCGGCGATGTAGGCCCTGACCGTCTCGCCGCCCGACAGCGGCAGCTTGCGGGTGACGAGGTCGATCGCCTGGATGCCGTTGGTGCCCTCGTAGATCGGGGCGATGCGCGAGTCGCGGTAGAGCGCGGCCGCGCCCGTCTCCTCGATGAAGCCCATGCCGCCGTGGATCTGCACGCCGATGGACGACACCTCGACGCCGATGTCGGTGGGGAACGCCTTTGCGAGCGGGGTCAAGAGCCCGGCGCGCGCGCTCCACTTGGCGGCGTCCTCCGCATCCGTGCGCGAGAGGTCGATGGCGTGGGCGCAGGCATAGGCGATGGCGCGGGCAGCCTGGGTCAGCGCCTTCATGGTCAGGAGGTTGCGCTTGACGTCCGGGTGGTGGACGATCGGCGCCATGCCCTCGCCCGAATAGCCCGCCGCCCTGCCCTGCCGGCGCTCCTGCGCGTAGGACAGCGCCTTCTGGTAGGCGGCCTCGGCCACGGCCACGCCCTGCATGCCGACGGCGAGGCGGGCGTTGTTCATCATGGTGAACATGCAGGCAAGGCCGCGGTTCTCCTCGCCGATCAGCCAGCCGATGGCGCCCGGCTCCCTGTCCTTCACGAAGCCGTCGCCGTAGATCATGGTGCAGGTCGGCGAGGCATGGATGCCGAGCTTGTGCTCGATGGAGGCGCAGAAGGCGTCGTTGCGCGCCCCTAGCGAGCCGTCCGCGTTGACGAGGAACTTCGGCACCAGGAACAGCGAGATGCCGCGCGTGCCGGCCGGTGCGTCGGGCAGGCGGGCGAGCACGAGGTGAACGATGTTGTCGGTGAAGTTGTGCTCGCCATAGGTGATGAAGATCTTCTGGCCGAAGATGCGGTAGGTGCCGTCGCCGGCCGGCTCGGCGCGAGTGCGCAGCGCGGCGAGGTCGGAGCCCGCCTGCGGCTCGGTCAGGTTCATGGTGCCCATCCACTCGCCGGTGACGAGCTTTTCGAGATAGATCGCCTTCAGCTCTTCCGTGGCGTGCTTCTCGATCGCCTCGACCGCGCCCATGGTCAGCGTCGGGCCGAGCGCGAAGGCCATGGAGCCGGAGTTCCACATCTCGAGCGCGGCGACCGACAGCATGGTGGGCAGGCCCTGCCCGCCGTGATCGACCGGGCCGGCGAGCGCGTTCCAGCCGCCCTCGATCCAGCGACGGTAGAGATCGCGCCAGCCGGGAGGCATGGTCACGACGCCGTCCTTCAGCACCGCGCCGACCTCGTCGCCGATCTTTCGCAGCGGCGTTACCTCGTCGGTGGCGAAGCGGCCGGCTTCCTCGAGGATCGCGTCGACCAGGTCTTCCGACAGATCGCCCAGCCTGCCGGCCTCCAGCGCGGCGGAAAGGCCCGCGACATGCTTCAGCGTGTGGGCGATCTCATCGACGGGCGCGCGATACATCAAGCTTTCTCCTCACGGGTGCGGCGGCGCGGGCGAAGGGGCTTGCCTGCCCGGCACATGCGATTGTTCAGGAACAGAGCTATTTTCTTTTGACGTAAACGTCAAACGGTCATGGCGTACTACGGCCGCAACGCCATAACGAGACCGACCCGGCCTTTGTCCGCCGAGGCTCAACCGGCCGCCTTCTCGCGCTCGACCGCGCGCCAGCCGATGTCGCGGCGGCAGAAGCCGCCGGGCCAGTCGATGCGGTCGACGGCAGCATAGGCGCGCTTCTGCGCCTCGGACACGCTCGCGCCCGCAGCCGTGACGTTGAGCACCCGGCCGCCGGCGGCGACCAGCCTGCCCGCCGCATCGCGCGCGGTCCCGGCATGGAAGATCACGACGCCGTCGCCGACCGCCTCCTCGACGCCCGAGATGACGCTGCCCTTTTCCGGTGTGCCGGGATAGCCCTTCGCGGCCATCACCACGGTCAGCGCCGCCTCGCCGCGCCAGCGCGGCGCAAACTCCGCCAGCCGGCCTTCCGCCGAGGCGAGCAGCAGCGGCAGGAGATCGTCGTCCAGCCGCAGCATCAGCACCTGGCATTCCGGGTCGCCGAAGCGGACGTTGTATTCGATGAGCTTCGGCCCGTCCGCCGTCAGCATCAGGCCGGCATAGAGCACGCCCGCGAACGGCGCGCCGAGCTCGGCCATGCCGCGCATGGTCGGCTCGACGATCTCGCGCATGACGCGGGCTTCCAGCTCGGGCGTCAGCACCGGAGCCGGCGAATAGGCGCCCATGCCGCCGGTGTTGGGGCCGGTATCGCCGTCGCCGACGCGCTTGTGGTCCTGCGCCGTGCCGAAGGGCAGCGCGGTGACGCCGTCGCACAGGCAGAAGAAGCTCGCCTCCTCGCCGTCAAGGAACTCCTCCACCACCACCTCGGCGCCCGCCGCGCCGAACGCGCCCTCGAAGCAGGCGTCGATGGCGGCAAGTGCCTCGTCGAGCTCCATCGCCACGGTCACGCCCTTGCCGGCCGCCAGCCCGTCCGCCTTGACGACGATCGGCGCGCCGACGTCTCGCGCATAGGCGCGGGCGTCGGCGGCGTTGTCGAAGCGGCCGTAGGCGGCGGTCGGGATGCCGTAGCGGGCGCACAGATCCTTGGTGAAGCCCTTGGAGCCTTCGAGCTGCGCCGCCTTTGCCGACGGGCCGAAGACGCGGATGCCGGCGGCCGCGAGGTCGTCGGCAAGCCCCGCCACCAGCGGCGCCTCCGGCCCGACCACCACGAGGCCGATCTCCTTCTCCCCGGCGAAGGCGACGACAGCGGCATGGTCGCCGACGTCGAGCGCGACGCATTCGGCGTGGCTCGCGATGCCGGGATTGCCGGGCGCCGCATAGAGCCGGCCCAAGAGCGGCGACGCCGCGATCTTCCACGCCAGCGCATGCTCGCGCCCGCCCGAGCCGATCAGGAGTACGTTCATGGCGGCGATTCCCCTGCTGTCCATTGGTCGGCCTTCCGGTAGGGCCAGGCGGGCACAGGGTCAAGAACCGCTTCCGTCCATTGCTTTCCCGCACCATATACAGCATCATTCGATGCAGTATCTTGTGCATGAAGGAGGTAAAACCCCATGCGGACGACCCTGGCGCTCGACGACGAGTTGATGGCGCGGGCGCAGGCCTTCACCGGGGTGAAGGAGAAATCGGCGCTGGTGCGCGAGGCGCTCAAGGCGCTGATCGAGCGCGAAAGCGCCCGGCGTCTGGCCATGCTCGGCGGCAGCGAGCCGCAGATCGAGCAGGTCCCTCGCCGCCGGCCCTGAAGCGATGTTCCTGGTCGACACGTCGGTCTGGATCGATCACCTGCGCGGCGGTGACGACGAGCTGGCACGCCTGCTCCAGACGGGGCTCGTCGCCACGCATCCTCTCGTGGTGGGCGAGCTGGCGATGGGAAACCTGCGCGCCCGCGACACGATCATCGAGCTGTTGCAGGCACTGCCGCAGGCCGTCGTCGCCAGCGACGACGAAGTTCTCGCCTATGTCTCGCGCCATCGGCTCTTCGGTCTCGGCATCGGCTATGCCGACGCCCATCTTCTGGCGAGCACGCAGCTTACGGCCGGAGCACGGCTGTGGACGCGGGACAGGCGGTTGCGGGACGCCGCCGGCCGCCTTGACCTCGACTCCGGTTTGGACTGACCCGGCGCCCTCGGCGCGACTGCCACTTTCCCTTGACGCCCGCGCCCAGCCCTGCCACTCAAACGGCCATGGAAAACATCCAGACCAAGGAAGCGCAGGGGCGCGTGGCCGACGCGCCGTCGGGCCATTGGGTCTATCGCACCCTGCCGCGGTCGCTGTGGCCCTATGCGCAGCTCGCCCGCTGGGACCGGCCGATCGGCTGGTGGCTCCTGATGTGGCCGTGCTGGTGGTCGGCGGCGATGGCGGCGTCGGCGCACGCGCAGCCGGGCGCAGCGCTCGCGGACGTGCTGCCCTCGCCGTGGCACCTCTTCCTGTTCATGGCCGGCGCGATTCTGATGCGCGGAGCCGGCTGCACCTACAACGACATCGTCGATCGGGACATAGACGAGCAGGTGGCGCGCACGCGCTCGCGGCCGCTGCCTTCCGGCAAGGTCACGCGCCGGCAGGCCTGGATGTTCCTGCTGCTGCAATGCCTCGGCGGGCTGCTGGTGCTGCTCCAGTTCAACTGGTTCGCCGTGCTCGTCGGCATCGCGTCGCTGGCGACCGTGGCGGTCTATCCGTTCATGAAGCGCATCACCAACTGGCCGCAACTCTTCCTCGGCCTTGCCTTCTCGTGGGGCGCGCTGATGGGCTGGGCTGCGCATTTCGGCGCGCTCGAGCTTGCGCCGCTGCTGCTCTATTTCGGCTCGATCCTGTGGGTGATCGGCTACGACACGATCTATGCCCATCAGGACAAGGAGGACGACGCGCTGGTCGGAGATCTCAAGAAGATGCTCGCCGGCAGCGGAGCCGAGATCCGGGACTCGTCGATCACGAGCGAGACCCCGAACAACGCGAAGAGCCCCGACTACATCAGGACGCTCCTGGCGGACCAGATCCGATGGGCGGGAAAGATCATCGTCATCATCTCCCCCGACACGAAGAACCATGAGTGGGTCGACTGGGAGATCGAGTACGCCCGCAAGTTCCCCGACAAGCGGATCGTAGGGGTCTGGGCACCAGGCACGACGCACGACGACATGCCCGAGCCGCTCGAAGACTACGCGAACGCGATCGTCAACTGGGATGCCCAGGCGATCATCGACGCTCTTGACGGCAAGGACAACTGGACAGAGCCCAGTGGTGCTCCCGCGCCCGTGCAGTCGATTCCCCGGGCTGCCTGCTGAACAGGGAGGTCGAGCGTGAAGGTGTTCAGCTACATCGTGCGCTACGACGTCGGGTTCGCGCCAAACCCCTTTCACGGTGTCTGCTCTCTCGCCACGTGCAAGCAGGACATCCGCAAGGTCGCCCAGGTCGACGACTGGATAGTCGGCACCGGCTCCCGACCGAACGGCAAAGCAGGCAACCTCGTCTACGCGATGCGCGTCTCAGAGATCGTGAGCTTCCAGGAGTACTGGGACGATGAACGCTTCGCCGAGAAGCGGCCAAACCTTCGAGGCAGCCGCATGCAGCACTTCGGCGACAACATCTACCACCGCGATCCCGCCGGTGATTGGATCCAGGAGAACTCGCGCCACAGCAAGGACGACGGCTCTCTGGAGGCGCGTCACATGCTGCGCGACACGAAGAGCGAGCGGGTGATGCTCGGAGACGAGTTCGTGTACTTCGGCGGAGACGGCCCGGTCATCCCCGAATCGCTGCGCAACGACTACGGCTTCGACCTCGTGCACTCGGCACCTGCATACCGCAGCAACTTCACGGACGAGCACGTCGCTGCGATCATCGAGTGGGTGCGATCGCTCGAGCAGGGGGTGCAGGGACGCCCGCACGACTGGCCACGGCGCCGGCAACCAGCAGCAGAAGCCGCGTGAGCGCTCTCACCTAGTGGTGTGTCTCCCAATTCACTCACCACTTGGCGGCGCCTGAGCACGCACCTCGCTGCGTTCTCCTCGGTCGACATACGACCCGGTATCCCTCCCTCGTCGGCCTTGCGATGCACGCACTCAGCCACCGCCATCTGGCAAGCCAATTGAGAGACACACCACTAGAACATGGACTCGAGGACGCGCGCACGCGTGAACTCATCGCCCAGCACCTCGTTCTGAGGAAGGTGACCGTTGATGCCCCACTTGGGCGGGAAGAAGAGCGTCATCGGCTCCGGCGTGGAGACGTAGCGCGACTTGATCCGGCTTCTCGCACTGGCAAGCTCGGGAACCGCTTCGCGGCAGTACTTATCCGTCTCGCAGAAGAGATTCTGAGCGTCGATCGCCTGGATCGGCCGGCCCCAGAGACCGCTGAACTCAAGTTCCAGGCGGGCGAACTCGGCCTCCTGGTTGTCGACCATCCACATGATCACCTCTTGCGGTGTGAGGCCGCCCAGGTCAGAGAACACCTTCTTGATGCCGCGCAGCGCGCCCGGACCAGGCTTCGTGAAGTCGTTCTCAGAGAAGTTCACGTGCTCCGAGTAGTTCAGGTCAATCGCCATCTGATAAGACATGAAATCCCCCATCAAGGGGAACGTGTGGAGCAGGTTGTAGACCTCTTCCAGCGACTCAGCCTCAAGAATCCGCTCGGCAAGGCACGACCGCACGAACATGTCCCGGAACAGCTCCACATGGTTCAGATGCTTGGTCTTGCGACCGTAAGCGTCCGTGGCGCAGAGGATGAACGCCCCCGTGTAGAGGCCGCCGTTGCGGTCCTTCGCCTCGGTGAGCGCCGCCTCGAACACACCGGTCTCCAGATCTGCGATCCGAGGCGACCGCCCAAGTATCTCTACGACGGTCTCCCACGTACCGACATTGCTGAAGTTTCGGAACGCGACGATCTGGAACAGACGATCTGCAGAGCTTGAGTCGTCATCGCGGTAGGCGACGTCGCGGATGAGGTACTGGCTGACACGGTCAGCAGCTCGATAGACGTTGCAGAACTTGTACTCCTGGAGAATCCGGTCCTGCGTCCACGGCCCCGGGGCTCCAGCGACGCGGGCCTCAAACACATGCTGCCGCTCAGCGGCGAACTTCCAGTAGAGCTCATAGACCCCGTCCCGGGGAGTTGGTGCTCGCATAACCCGTGCCTGTCTCCGTCTTGCGCCGCCTATGGCCACCCGCCTCTCGTGGCGAGATGTAAGTCCGACCTGTCGTCCACTGCTTCGCTCCATCATCCCTTCCCGAACGCGTCGCAGCCCGCCGGAACCGCCGTCATGACCGTCCCGCATCGCGGCGTAGCGCGTCGACTCCATCCGGGTCCGACAGCGCGACTGCAAGCACGAGCCGTAACGCGGTCGCCGTCAGGCGCTCTGCCAGTGCGAGCTTCTCCATCCACTCGCCCTGCGGGTGGAGTTGAAGGAAGGCGTCCAGCTCGTCGAACGCCGTCGAGGCCTCTGTGGCCTCCGCATGAACGGTCCCGACCTCGCCGACGACGTCACGCGCCCGCATGAGTTCCTCGAAGCCGTCCGGACCGTCGCTGAACCGCTCACCACCATTCGTGAAGACCTTCTCGGCGACGTCGGTCGACTGGTCCGCGAGGAAGGTCTCATATTTGACTGCGTACACGAGGAGATCGACCACAGTGTCCAGAAGTGCCTCTTTCCCCGCCGCCGCACCGCCTACCAACTGATCGATGCGATCGATCTTGCGGGCGAGGTTGGCGGCGATGCTGATCAGCTCCCCGCGCCTTTTCCACGAGTTGCCGTAGGCGGCATCCTTCGACCGATGCAGATCGATGACGGACCCGCGCAGGTCGGCCCAATCCACCGTGGAGACGGGCGGGGACAATAGCTGGGCGGAGTCTCGAAACAGCTGCTCGTGGAGCGCGAAGGCGATATCGCTGTGGCCGAGCTCGTCAACGAGTTCACGTTGCCGCGCATCGTCGGCACCGGCTGCGATCGCCCACTTGATCGCGATCGCTTGAAGGAACTGACGCAGTAACGGGTCGGAGAACTCAGCGATCTCCACGTGACAGTCCTCCCCGGAAGCCAGTCGAGCTTCGAGGTCAAACCAGCGATCGAGCACATCCGCGAAGTCCTCCCACGGAGTCCCAAACTGGGCGCCCGCCCACGCCTCCTCATAGCCGGTGGCGCCACCAAACCCGGCGAGCGCACGGTCAGCTTGCTCATTCCGCTCGTCGTAGAGATGAAGGGATGAGATGAAGAACGACACGTGACCAACTCGCGCACCGAGCCAGAAGGCCATCATCTCGTGCAGCACACTCCACTCGAACGTGTTGATGCCGGAGAATCCCCAC
>JALHFU010000135.1:18787-22693 GCA_022838525.1 Hyphomicrobiales bacterium
GGATGTCGTTGGAACGCACGGTCACGTTGAGGTAGACGCTGCCATCCCTGACGAGGAAGTGCAGCCAGTTGTTGCAGGGCACATCGAGCGTGTCCACGAAGTCGCGCGCCGGATCGAACAGGACAGCGACCGCCCGGCGAGACTCAGGGTCCGAACGGAGGAGCTTGCGGATCTCATCCACTTGATCGACTCCACTCCAGTCGCGCAACCGTGGCCCATAGCCACCACGCCATGTCACCTGGTCGTCCGAGAACTGCAGCGCGCGGCCGAGATAGCGGGCCAGATACTCCATGTCATTGCGCCCAGCGAGCACCCACATCGTCTCGGCGATGGTCGCGAACACATCGTTGCGACGACCCGGTACGGTGATGAAACGTTCCGTTGGCTGCGCCAAAATCACAGTACGTGCGAGACGCTCGTGAGTAGGCAGTCCGCGAACCGTCACCGGTTGCCCACTCGAACGGATCTCGGCAAGCTCGGCGATGAAGGCCCGCGCAGCATTGCGATAGAGCATGCATCCCTCCCGGAGCGGCTTCGATCTTGAGATCGAGTATCCCGCGCGGCGCGAGGAATCCGGCGATCGAACGAGTCCAGCGCTAGTCGTGTCGTCCTGCCGCGTCAGGTCCTTGGCGATGGGTTGCGTCAGGATGCGAAGACTGGCCCAGTCGTGCCAGCGCGTTAGCGCCAGACCTCGTCATATCGCTCGGTGTGGCTGACCCGATGAGCTCGGCGTCGGGTGGCTACGTCGCGCGTCCATGCGCAAAACAGGAGCAGCACGGTGATCGGCCCATTGACGATGAGCTTCAGCATGTTCCAGATGGCGAGGAGAACGAGCAGGTTCAGCCAACCCGGACCGCCGCTGTCAATAGTGGTGATGCACCAGCTCGCGACGAACCAGTAGGGCACGGCGAGGAGCATGGCCGGGATGCCCCAGCACAGGCCGCGGCGGGTGCGGGTCGCGGCGATCAGGAGGTTGGTGGGCGCGTAACTGAGGATGATGTGGGCGCGGACGCTCGCCGCCCAGATGAGCCGGAACATAGGCATAGTCCTCTTCAGGGGTTCGGCGACAAGAACCTGAAAGGACCGCCCGCTGTTGCGGGATGGTCATACCGTCGCGGCGAGCGACAGCGCCAATATAGAGGCCGCCTCGTCATCCACTCTACGACGCAGCCCTGACATCGGGAAGAGCACCCGCATCACAGCGAGCGACGCACCGGCTCCCGTCCGGGTCGCTGCGGCGGCTCCTCCCCCGGCCCTCGCGCGAGGTAGCGCGCCCGGTCGAGCGCCGCGCGGGCGCGCGCGGCGTCGATCTTCTGCGCGTCGTTCTCAGCCGGTGCGCCGAGTGCGGTGGGGTCGGTGATGCCGTAGCGATCACGGAAAGCGGCGACCGTGCAGACCAGGCGTTGCCAGGTTGCGGCGATTTTGGCGTCCTTCGGTGGAGCGCCGAGTGCCTTCGTCCAGCTTTCGCCCTCGGTGAGCGCAGTGTTGAGGAGGGCGTCGGCGCGGGTCTCAATGAGGTCGCGCCGTTCGCTGAGCGCCTGCCGCATCTCCGCCGTCATCGTGCCGGTCGCCTCGGGGATCAGGCCGGCGATCAGCTTGGGCGCCTTGCGGGTGCGGCCCGCCCCTGCCGGGCGTGCTGTGGCTCGGGTGACGCGGTAGTGGAGCACGGCGGCGATGTCGTCGGCGTCCCCGAACGCCCGTGCCCGCACGAGGCGCGGCAGCAGCGTCTCGACGTCGTGCTGGTTCGCCTCGGCCCGTCGTAGTTCGGCGGTCAGCGCGCCGAACGCGGGTGAGGCGATCGCATCGTCCGCCTGGTCGCTGGTGAGGCTGGTGGTTCGGATGAGCATCGCCCAGCGGTCGTGTTGCGCGGCGGCGGCGATCGTCTCGTACTCGGCGGCGAGTTGAGCGATCGACCCCCAGGCGTCCTGCTCTGCGATGATGGTCTCGTGGGCGGAGAGCTCCGCGCCGACGTGCTGCAGAACCGCGAAAAGCACGCTCCGCGCGGTCGCTTCCTCGTTGTCGCCGGGGTGCGGGCCGTGGTGGGCAGGGTCGGGCTTGTCGATGGCGACATAGGCGATGTTCGCTTCCTTGCCGCGGGTCATGGCGACGTAGAAGTTCTCTCGCGTCATCGAGGCATCGGCCAGGACATGTGAGGAATCGACCGTGATGCCCTGGGCGCGGTAGGAGGTAACGGCGTAACCCAAGTCCAGATCCTCGGCCGCGTACCCGGCAGGCAGCACGACCGACGCGCCCCATTTGCGGCCTGCGCGGCGGAGGGTGAGCGAGCCGTCGTCGCGGACTTCGGTGATCGTCCACCTGTCGCCGTTGCGGACCCAGCCCCTCCCGGCGCGCAGACGGCGGTCGTTGCGGCGGGTGATGACGGTATCCCCGGCAGCGGCGTAGGTGCCGTCGCGCAGCTCGACTTCGCGGCGGGCGTCCACGGTGCCGTCGAGGATCAGGTCGGCCCGTGCCCGGTTGTTCAGTGCTAGGACGGATTCGTTCGAGTCGGTCACGAGCACGCTCGCCTGGCTTGCGAGGGTGTCGGTGCGCCAGGCCGTGTAGGCGGCGTCGATCATCGCGTCTGTTTCACCGCCTTGGATGCGGTCGTGCTCGGCGTAGGTGTCGATGACGTCGGTGTGGCCGTGCCGTAGTCCGAGGGAGGCGGTCTTCTCCCAGGCGTTCGCGAAGCGGTGCAGGGTGACCAGCTCCGCGGCGTCGTCGCGGTCATGGACGAGGAGGGAGAACGCGCCGCCTGCGGTGACCGACTGGAGTTGCGCGTGATCCCCGACCAGCAGTACCTTCGCGCCCGCTTCGGCGGCGAGGTTCGTGATGCGGTCGAGGGAGAGCGTGCCGGCCAGGGATGCTTCGTCGACGATGACGAGCTGGTCCTTGCGGAACGTGGCTCCGGTGCGTTCGTGGACCTCCCACCACTTCGCTGTGTTCTCCGTGGCGATGCCGAGGTCGTCGGCGAGAACTTGCGCCGCGACCGCGGACGGTGCGAGACCGACGACGGAGCCGCGCCCGTGCTCGTGTTCCCACGCCCGCCGCAGCGCGGACATTGCCGTGGTCTTACCCGCACCAGCCGGCCCCACGAGCACGTCGACCACCCGGCCCGATAGCGCGACCTTCGCTAGCGCACTCGCCTGGTCGGGACCGAGCACCCGTCCGTCTCGGTCGGGCTTGGCGGCGATCCGCTCCACGGTCGCCAGCGGCACGGTCGGCCCGGTCGTGGTGTTGGCGCGTTCGAGGAGACGGTCTTCAGCCGCCAGCAACAGCTCCGAGGAGAACACGGTCGAGTGCTTCGGTCGGAACACGCTGGTGCCGTCCGCTCGCTGGAACACCGCGGGGCTCTTCGCAAGCTCCGGCGGCGTGAGCCGCAACGATGCGGCCTCGGCGGCATCCACGACCAGGCCGACGATCGCTTCCCGATCCACGGTGGAGGCGAACCGGTAGCCCATCGTCTGCCGGGCGGCCTCGGCGGTGAGGTTCCACCGTCGCCAGGTGGATCGCTTCTCGCCCACCACGTCCACGACCGACTGGCCGAGGGACGCGATCACCTCCAGCGGGATGTCGTCCGCACGCAGCAACATCGGCGCATCGTTCGCGGTCACGCCCCGCGCCCATGAGGTCGCGTCGGTGCCGAGCAGGCGACTGGCCCGGTCGCGCCATTCGGCGGTGAGGTCGGCGAGGGATCGGACCTGCTTCTCGGGGCGTGTGGTGAGGGTGGCTTGGGCGCGGAGCTTGATGATCGTCGCCATGGACGGCTGCCGGCCGTGCTTCTCGACGTACTCGGTGATGAGCCGGTTCTTCTCTGCGTCGATGTGGCGGGAGCGGGAGGAGAACTCCACCACCAGCTCCTCCGGCACGCTCGCTACCGCCCATGCCAGGTTGCGGTCCCGGCCCATG
>JALHFU010000366.1:0-1692 GCA_022838525.1 Hyphomicrobiales bacterium
ACGCGCCGGACTCCATCTTCGCGCCGGCCGGCTCCGAACAGGCTGACGCGCTGGACGACGAGGATTTCGACCAGACGTGACGCCGCGGCGGCAGGACATGGCAGCGGCACGACAGGGGGAGGGACGCATGAAGGTCGAGGGTGAGATCGTCGTCGTGACCGGCGGCGCGAGCGGCATCGGCAAGGCGCTGTGCGAGGCCTTCGCGGCGGCCGGCGCGCGCCAGGTCATCGTCTCCGACATCGACGCCGCGGGAGCGGAGGCCACCGCCGCCGCCATCGGCGGCCGCGCCATCGGCTGCGACGTGTCGAGCGGCGCGGAGATCGAGCGGCTGATCGACACGGTCGAGCGCGAGGAAGGCCCGATCGGCCTGTTCTGCTCCAATGCCGGCATCGCCGCCGGCTTTGACCACACTTTCTCCAATGCGGCCGGCGCGCCGGAGGACGTCTGGAACCGGGCGTGGGCGGTCAACGTCATGGCGCATGTCCACGCCGCGCGGGTGCTGGTGCCGCTGATGAAGGCGCGGGGCGGCGGCGCGTTCCTCAACACGATTTCGGCGGCGGGGCTGTTGAACCAGGTCGGCAGCGCGCCCTACGGCACCACCAAGCACGCCGCCATCGGCTTCGCCGAGAACCTCGCCATCACCCATCGCGACGACGGCATCCGCGTCTTCGCGCTGTGCCCGCAGGGCGTCGAGACGCCGATGCTGCGCGGCCTGCCCGAGGGGCCGCAGTCGAACGACGGCGTGCTGACGGCCGGGGAGGTCGCGGCCTTCACGCTTGCCGCGCTCGCGGAGGACCGCTTCCTGATCCTGCCGCATGCGGACGTGGCGAAATACATGCAGCGCAAGGCCGCCGACTACGACCGCTGGCTCGACGGCATGGCGCGGCTGCAGCGCGCGTTGGCGCGCAGTGGCGAGCTGCAACTGCCGCTGGCCCGCGAGAAGGTCGAGTTGGCGATGAGCAGCTACCGCGCCGGCCGCGGCGAGCTGGATGCGCTACTCGCCGCACGCAACGAGCTGATCGAAGCCCGTCTGAAGCACATCGACCTGCAAGGGCTGGAGGCCATCGCCCGGACCCGTCTGCACCTCGCCTACGGAGAAGCCAAATGAGCCGTACTGTTCTTGCAAGCATCACGCTGCTCGGCGTGGCGATCGCGGTCGGGGCGGGAGGGGGTTACTGGTTCGCCCGCCAATACGGCGACATGGCAGCGCACGGGTCGACATCCGAAGCCGGCAGCCATGCGCAGGTGCTCTATTGGTACGACCCGATGGTTCCTCAGCATCGCTTCGACAGGCCCGGCAAATCCCCCTTCATGGACATGGATCTGGTGCCGCGCTACGCCAACCAGGACGGCGACGCGGCGGCCATCAGCATCGACGCCGGCGTCACCCAGAATCTCGGCGTGCGCCTGGCCACGGTCAGGCGTGGTCCGCTCGCAAGCCGCATCGATGCAGTGGGCGTGCTCGAATACAACGCTCGCGATGTGGCACAGGTACAGACGCGCGCCGGCGGCTTCGTCGAGCGCGTCTACCGCCATGCACCGGGCGACCTGATCGAAAAGGGTGTAGGCGTCCCGCATCGAGCCGGTGGCCTCTCGGGCGATCCAGAAGAGGGCATCGTCATCGGCTTGGATGCCCTGATCGACAGCCGCTTGGGCAAGGCTCTCCTTGATGAGATCCAGACCGATGAGCTG
>JALHFU010000367.1:0-1690 GCA_022838525.1 Hyphomicrobiales bacterium
TGACCGGTTCGGCGACGCCTGGAACTGGGAGATCTGATGTCACATCCTGATCTGGTACTGGCTGATCTGGTGCTGGCTTTTCATGGCACCGAGAAGCCGGCTGGTCAGCGGCTGGCTTCTCGGGTGGTACTCGCCGTGGCGGCTGCGCTGCCGCAGGTCAGGGTCCATCTCGGCTGGGCGGATGTGCTGACTCCCACCCTCACCCAGACGCTGAGCGCCGTCGGTCCGGCCGTGGTGGTGCCGTGCTTCCTCGCCTCCGGCTACCACGTCACCTCCGACCTGCCGGCCGCGGTGCAGGCGTCCGGCGGGCACGCCCGTCTCACCCCCTCGCTGGGCGCCGCGCCGGAGGCGGTGCTGGCCGCCCGGCTGGCCGAGGCCGGCGGGCCCGGCGATGCCGTCGTGCTCGCCGCGGCCGGCTCGAAGCGGGACACCGCCAACCGGCAGGCCGCCAACGCCGCCGCCCGGCTGGCCCGTCAGATCGGACGCCCGGTCTGCCCGGCCTTCGTGACCGCCGCTGCGCCCTCCCCGGCCGAGGCGGTGGCCGCGCTGCGGGCGGCGGGATACCGGCGGGTCGCGATCGCCAGCTTCCTGCTGGCTCCCGGTGTCTTCCACGACCGGCTGCAGACGGCCGGCGCCGACCTGGTGTCCGAGCCGATCGGAGACCACCCGCTGGTCATCGAGACGATCGTCGATCGATACCGGCAGGCGCTGGCCGAAGGTGACGACCTGATCTGCGGAGCGGACGACCAGGGCGCCATCGCCTGACGTCGACAACACGGCAACGGCCCGGTGGTGTGGTGACCACCGGGCCGTTGCCGTCGTCCGCGATCAGGCGGGAATCTCGAAGCCACTCCACAACAGGTGGGCAAGAATCAATCCGATCACCAGGTTGGCCACTGTCGCCAGGGCGAACACCACGATCGGTCGCCAGCCGGCGCGCCGCAGCGAAGATACCTTGAGCTCCAGCCCGATGCTCACGAACGCGAACGTCAGGAACCACGTGCGCAGGTTGTTCGCGGTGCCGATCAGCGGCGCGGCCGCCTGTGAACCCACCGAATTGACGAAGATCGTCGCGATCACCGAGGCAACCAGGAAACCGAGCACGAACTTCGGAAATCGCTGCCAGAACAGGGAGACGGTCGGGGCTGCCTCTCCCGGCTTGCGATCGATCTTGTAGGCGAAGAACACCGTCAGCAGCACCGCGGCGACGCCGAGCAGCGCGTTCTGGGTGCTCTTGACGATGGCTGCGATCTGCAAGGGAGCCTCACCGGCGATGCTGCCCGCCGCGGTGACAGCCGCGGTGGTGTCGATGTTGCCACCGATCCACGCACCGGTCTGCGCATCGGTGAGCCCCAGCAGGCCCGCCAGCCACGGCAGCACGAAGATGGACGGGAGCGCGAAGATGATCACCAGGCTCGCGGTGTAGGCGAGGTCCTCCTTCTTCGCCTTGACCGCTCCAGCTGCGGCGATAGCCGCACTGACACCGCAGATCGACACGGCGCTCGACAGCAGCGCGCGGAGCCGGGCGTCCAGGCCGATCAGCCGGCCCAGCCACCAGGTGATGAAGAAGACCGAGGTGATCAACAGCGTCGCCTGCGCGATGGCCGGCGCGGCTGCCTTCACGATGATGGCGAAGTTGATGGACGCGCCCAGCAGCACCAGGCCGGTCTTGATCAGGAACTCGGTGCGG
>JALHFU010000368.1:0-1677 GCA_022838525.1 Hyphomicrobiales bacterium
CGGTGACTGCCGAAAGCATGATGGTCTTGCCCGCGCCGGTGGGCGCCACGCCCAGCGTGTTGCCGCGGGAGGCGAGCGCAGCCACGCTGCGCTCGACGAAGGTCTTCTGGCGGGGGCGCAGGCGCATGGCCGGTCTCCCCCTTACTGCGCCCAGCTCGGCCGACCAGCGGCGCTGGGGGCGGACGCGGGCTGGCTGGGCTGGGTGGCCGTGGTGGGCTGCTGCGGGGCTTGGCCCTGCGCCGGGGCGGCGGCGAACTGCGGCGCGACCGTGCCCATCAGCGCGGCGTAGTCGCGATGATCGGGGGTGACCGCGGCGCGGATCTCGTTCTTGTCCTCGCCGTTGGTGTCGGTGCCGATGTCGATGCGGGCGATGAACTCGACGCCGTCGAGATCGCCGAAGCCGTTGATGCGGCGGCGCGCCTGCGCCTCGGGCGAGTTGTCCTTGTCCGACACGCCGCGCGCCGAGTTGAGGATGCCGCGGATCAGGCCGCGCCCCATGTTGGCCCAGTCCGGGCCCTTCGGGCTGTAGAGGCCGATCAGCGACCAGATCTTGCGCCGGGCATAGGGCCCTTCGACGACGGTGTATTCAGCGTCGAGATAGACAGCGCCGGTGGTGGCGCGGCGCGCCCAGCCACCGGTCCAGCCCTGCGAGGGGTCGTCGAAGCCGCCAGGGCGGAGCGTCAGGCGCACCTTGGCGAGCGTGCCCTTCGGGATGACGTTCGTGTTCGATTGGGCGGAGTTGAAGTCGTTCCAGGGTCCGGACATTGCGCGGCTCCTTTCAGTTGGAGGATGGGACGCGCAGCGGCGTCAGTGGGGAAAAGCCACCCCGGCGACCGGATCGGGACACCGGGCACGGCGAGATGCGCTCAGCCATGTCCGGGCTCCTGGGCGGGCGCGGGATCGGCCGGGATCACCGGCGGCCAGGACAGGCGTTCGGAGGCAGGTCCCGCAGGGCGCTGAACCTTCTCCATCAGCAGACCGAGATGCGGAGGCTCGACCATGTCGAGGCGGCCGGAACGGTCCTTGGCGGGATAGCCCCAGGGGTTCAGCGTCTGGCAGACGAAGGCGCGCTGCGGCTGGCCGCCGGGGTCCGGGATGTCGGCCATGGTGATGACCTGATCGACGATGCCCGGCAGCTCGAGCCCGGTCTTCGAGCCGTCGATCTGCGGCTGGAAGACCTTCCGATTGAAGTCGTCGAGCCGCTCGTCGAGGATGCCCACGAACCAGACATGCTTGCCGCGCGTGTGCTGCAGGTGGGTCAGCCACGCGATCATCTCGCGGCCATGCAGCCCGTAGGCGCCGCGGATGTCGGGCTTGCCGGTCTTTTCGGAGAATGCCTCGGGCTGGCCGCGACACCACTGGAAGCAGAGCCGCCCGGCCACGGTGATCGAGTCGATGAAGACGGTCTCGTATTTGCCGATCACCGCCGGATCGCCGTAGCGCCCGCAGACCTCGTCGAAGTGCGCCTGGCTGTAGGGCTGGTCTTCGCGCAGCGCCGGGTTCGGCCCGCCGATGAACACCGCGAAGTCGCGGCATTCCTTCCAGGTGCGGGGCCGGAGCGTGTCGATCTCCAGCCCCTCGACCGCCAGATCCCCGGCCTCGAGATCGAGGAAGAGCGTGGTGGAGGCATTCAGCGTCCAGAGCAGGCTGGTCTTGCCGATACCCGACCGGCCGAAG
>JALHFU010000136.1:0-8707 GCA_022838525.1 Hyphomicrobiales bacterium
CCTCAATGTCGGGCAAAGCCGGGGCTTGCGGTAGGTCGCATCCGCGCGAAGGATCGTTCTCCGTAAGTGAACGATGAAAAGCTCATTGTTCAAAAGAACAAGGCCCGCGCCGGGCGCGGGCCTTGCTTCCTTTCGGGCGCCTCAGCGCTCGATGATGATGAGCTGCTGGTCGCGGCTGTCGGCGAAGGTCGCCTCGTCATATTCGGGCTGGGCCTCGAGCTGCTCCTTGGTCAGCGGCGTGTAGAGGTGCAGCCGGCCCTCGCCGTCGCGCATGAAGGCGAGGTTGTCGAGGTCGATCGCCACTTCCTTGGCACCGATGCCGAGGAAGCCGCCGACATCGACGGTCACGGCGTCGACCTGGCCGTCGGTCGACAGGATCACGTCGGCGATCGAGCCGACGTTCTCGTCGCCGGCGCCGTAGACGGTGGTGCCGATCAGGTCCTCGGCCCGCATCTCGGCGGCCGGAATCTCGGTCATGCCGGAGCGGTCGATCGCCGAGGTCTCGGTGTCGTCGGTGCCGGTCACGCCGGGCGCGGGCTGGTCGGCCGGAGCCTGGGCGAGATCGTCGACCGGCGCGGCGTCGTCGGTGGTGGCCGGCGGGGTGGCGGCGAGGTCGTCGGCGGTGTCGGCCGGGGCCGCGTCATCCGCCGGGGCGGTGGCCGCCGCTACGCCGAGCTGGTCGGCGGTGGCCGGCGTCGTGTTGCCCACCTGGGCGTCTGCCGGCTGCGGACGGAACGCCGCGGTGTCGAACTCGGGCAGCGCCTCGAGCGCCTCGCGGTTGGTCTCGACGACCAGGTAGCGATTGCCGTCGCGCTCGGTCCACTGGGCGAGGCCGTATTCGATGGCGACGTCCTTCTTGCCGAGGCCGAGGAAGCCGCCGACGCCGATCACCACGGCTTCGGCATTGCCCTCGGGCGTCAGCACGATGTCGCTGACCTTGCCGATGTTCTCGGCGTCGTCACCGGCGCTCGAATAGACGGTCTGGCCGATGATGTTGGAGGCGAGGTGGCCCTCGGCATGGATCACCTGCGGCTGCGCCGGCTGTTCCATGGGCGCGACCGGAGCGGGCGTGGTCTGCGCATAGGCGCCGGTTGCGACGAGGGTGGCTATGGCGGTGGTGGCCAGGAGCTTGCGGATCATGTTAGTCTCTCCTTGTGCATGTTCGCTTGCACGGTGCGCCCTGCCGAACTTTTCGCGAGGGGAGGCGGGGCGCGCCCTTCACGCTCGGTCAACGCCGCGGGGCGTGTCTGGTTCCTGAAAAATGCATCCGGAGGCCCCGGAACAGCCCCCCGCGAGCGAAGGGAACCGGAGCGACGGAAGGCGCATTGTGGAAGGCGGCCGCGGGCCGTCACGGATTTCCACGAATGCGGAGACGGTTTCCCCGATGCGGTTCCATGTCATCCTGAACCGGGAGGGCGGCAGCCTGCGCAGCCGCGATGCCGACCGCTTCGCGCAGGAGGTGCGCGAAACGCTTGAAGGGCTGGGGCACGAGGCCGAGGTCGCGGCGGTCGCCGGCGACGGCATGGACGATGCGTTGCGGCAGGCGGCCGACGGCCCCGCCGACGCCGTCATGGTCGGCGGCGGCGACGGCACGGTCTCGGCGGCCGCGGCGCGGCTTGCCGGCACCGACAAGGCGCTGGCGGTGCTGCCGGCCGGCACGATGAACCTCTTCGCCCGCAGCCTCGGCATCCCGCTCGATCTCGAGGCGGCGGTCGCCGCGCTCGGCCAGGGCCGGGTGATGGCGGTGGACGTCGCCTGCGCCGGCGACAGGATATTCGTCCACCAGTTCTCCGTCGGGCTGCACACTAAGCTCGTCCGGCTGCGCGAGAAGCACAGCTTCGGCTCGCGGCCGGGCAAGATGTGGGCCTCGCTCCGCGCCGGCCTCTCGGCCTTCCTGCATCCGCCCCGCCTTGCGGCCGCGCTCGCCATCGACGGCCGCGAGCTGGTGGTGCGGACCGCCGGCATCGGCATCACCAACAACCTGTTCGGGGAAGGCTACAGGCTGCCCTATGCCGCGCGGCCGGACGGCGGCGTGCTCGGCGTCTACGTCACGCGGGCAAGGCGGCGGCGCGACCTCGTGCGCTTCGCGCTCGGCGCCATGCTCGGCCGCTGGCGGCGCAACGAGCATGTCGACATCCATACGGGCAGGGAGGTGACGCTCAGGCTGGTGGCGCATCACCGCCGCTTCGGCTGTGCCATCGACGGCGAGCTCGCGCCGCTGTCGGAGGAGACGCGCCTGAGCATCCTGCCCGGCGCGCTGAAGGTGCTGGTGCCTTCCGGGTGAGATGCTGCTCGTGAGACGCTACTGGCCGGCCGGCGCGGGCTCGGCCGGCTCCTCCACCGGCGCGCTGCCCGCCGGCTCGTCGGGCGCGATGGCCTTGCCGAACATCTCGACGCCCCACCACACGAGCATCGCCAGCGCCAGGCCGCACAGCAGCACGATCAGGATACGCGGTCCGTTGCGTCCCTGTCTGGCCTTTTCCGGCTCGATGACGGTTTTGGGCATGAACATCTCCGTGGGTATCGCGGGCCCCGGAGGAGGAATGCGCGCCGGCCGCCGCGGGTTCCCACGGGGGGTTCCACGGGCGGCCGGCGGCTTGGGATCGAGCCGCGGGGATCAGTCGCGGCGGTCGTCGGTGTCGCGCGGCCTGTTCTCGCGCCACACGCCGTAGGCGAGTGCCGCGGCTGCCGGCAGCACCAGCGCCAGGCCGCGGGCGCGCGAGGCGAGGAGCGTCGGCAGGAGCGCCACCGCGGCCGCGCTCGCCACGGCGCGGGCCTCCTCGCGCCGGCGTTCGGCCGCGCGGCGGGCGCGTGTCCTCGTCGCCAGCCTGTCGATGCCGACGATGAGAAGGGCAAGCACCACGAAGCCGCCGCCGAACCACAGCGCCGCCGGGATGGCGCCGATCTCGCGGGCCGCCGCGAGGAAGCCCGCCCCGAGCAGGAAGCCGGCTCCCACCAGCACGAGCAGCCCGGCCAGCGCATAGATGACGGCCGTCCGGCGCGCCCGTGCGACCGCTTCCGAGGCTTCCCCGGAAACGATCGCGGCGATCAGTGCTGCAAGCGCCTGCACGGCTTAGCGGCGCGACAGGAGGGCGAAGAAGAAGCCGATGCCGGCGGCGATCGCCAGCGAGGTGATCGGCTTTTCGCGGACGGCGTCGGTGATCTGGCGCTCGATGTCGCCGGCGTTCGACTTCAGCGCATCCACGGCCGCCTCGCCCTTGACGCGAAGCTGCTCGGCCCCTTCCGCGGCCGCGCGCCGCGCCGCGGCGCCGGCATGCTCGCCGGTGCGGCCGAGCTGTTCGGCAAGGCGCGCCACGTCCTCGCGCAGCCGCGCCAGTTCCGCCTCGAGATCCGGGGGAACGGCGTTGGCGTCGTCCTTGTTCACGTCCTTGTTCGCCTTGCCGCTGGATGCTGTCGCCATGTCGGGAACTCCCTGTTCTTGAGCTGGATTCTTGAGCTTGTCGTCCGTGCCTTCAACGCGCGGCGCGTCCGCCGGTTCCGGTCCACAGGTTGCTTCATGCGGCGCGCCTGCGCAATATTTGCCGCGTTCACATCAATTTAGATGACAGCCGCCGCCGGCCGGGGCAAAGCTTTACTTTTTCCGGGGAGCTGCTTTTCTTGAAAAACCTTCCGCTTGCGGACCTGCGTATCCTTCTCATGGAGGACGAACTCCTGATCGCCATGGATGTGGAGCAGCTTTGCCGCGACCACGGCGCGGCCGAGGTCCTGCTCGTCCATGCCTTCGAAGACGGCCGCGACCCTCTGGCCGGGATCGACTTCCACGCCGCGATCCTCGACGTGGCGCTCGGCGGCCGCTCGACGCTCGGCGTCGCCGCAAGGCTCGCCGCCGCGGGCGTGCCGTTCATCTTCGCCACCGGCCATGCCGACCACAAGGAGACCTTCGCGGCGTTCCCCGGCGTCGCCGTCGTCGGCAAGCCCTATGCCGGCCGCGCGCTGATCGAGGCGCTGACGGAGGCCATCGCCCGCCGCCGCGCCGTCTCACGCGGCGTTTGACCCCCACGCGGTCTCAGGCGGCGTTTGACCCCCACGCCGTCTCAGGCGGCGTTTGATCCCATGACCTGCGAGGAGATCGCGTCCGGGCCGTAGTCGGCCTCGCCGGACACGCCCAGAATCTCCTGAAGCCTGGTGCGGGCGCGGCTGACGCGGCTCTTGATCGTGCCGACCGCGCAGCCGCAGATTTCGGCCGCCTCTTCATACGAGAACCCCGACGCGCCGATCAGGATGATCGCCTCGCGCTGGTCCTCCGGCAGCGTCTCCAGCGCGGCGCGGAAGTCGCCGAGGTCGAGCGCGCCGTGCTGGCCCGGATGCACGGCGACGCGGCCGGTGATGGCGCCGTCGCTGTCCTGCACCTCGCGGCCGCGCTTGCGCATCTGCGAGTAGAACTCGTTGCGCAGGATGGTGAACACCCACGCCTTGAGGTTGGTGCCGGGCTGGAAGGAGGCCTGCTTGTCCCAGGCCTTGACCAGCGTCTCCTGGACGAGATCGTCGGCCTTGTCGGCGTTCTGCGCCAGCGACATGGCGAAGGCGCGCAGGCTGGGGATCGCGGCAAGGAGATCCTGCCTGAAGGTCGAACGATCGTCCATGGGCGCTTCCCTCACTCGCCGTCGCTCGCCGTCGCCGGCTCCGCCGCCGGATGCTCGCGATCCTCGAGCTGCCTCAGCAGGTCCTGGAACCGGTCCGGGACGGATTCAGAGACGAGATCGTCGTAATATTGCTTGAGCTTCCGCCCGATTTCCGAGTTCGGCCCGAGTGGGTCGGCGCGGCTTCCCGCTCTTTTCAGACCGCCGGAAGCGGCCGCTCTTGCTGTCTTCATGCTGGTTCTCATTGCCCCCGCTGTGCCGTGCCCGTCGGGCGGGGCACGTCCACGATGCGCATTTTTCCTTTCCCCGGCCGCCCGCCTGGCGTCCCGGACCGCAGCTTAACGCGGCTTTCCCGCATTTGTTCCCGGGCCCGGGAACTTTTTTCGGACGGCCGCGTTTTGACCCGAACTGCATGCCATATTGATTTCATGCATCGTCGTTGAGGGAGACGCCATATCATGACCTTGTCCGCACGGATCGCCCCGCATCTGCCGTTCCTCAGGCGCTTCTCGCGCGCCCTGACCGGTTCGCAGACCAGCGGAGACGCGCTCGTGGCCGCCACGCTGGAGACGATCATCGCCGACGTCAGCGTGTTCCCCGAGCTGTCGAGCGACCGCATCGCGCTCTACCGCATCTTCACCAAGCTGTTCACCTCCGTCGGCATCCGCGTGCCCGACCCCGAGAGCCAGCCGGCCTGGGAGACGAGGGCCGCGGCCAACCTCTCCGCGCTCGCGCCGCTGCCGCGCCAGGCGTTCCTGCTCGTCGCGGTCGAGGGCTTCTCCGAGGCCGAGGCCGCCGAGGTGCTCGACGTCGACGAGAAGACGTTCGCGGCGCTCCTCTCCGAGGCCAGCGACGAGATTTCGCGCCAGGTGGCGACCGACGTCCTCATCATCGAGGACGAGCCGCTGATCGCGATGGACATCGAGCAGATGGTCGAAAGCCTCGGCCACCGCGTCGTCGGCACGGCCCGCACCCACAAGGAGGCGGTGGCGCTGTTCGCGCGGACCAACCCCCGGATGGTGCTCGCCGACATCCAGCTCGCCGACGGCTCGTCCGGCATCGACGCGGTCAACGAGATCCTGGCCGGCACGCCGGTGCCGGTGATCTTCATCACCGCCTTCCCCGAGCGCCTGCTGACCGGCGAGCGGCCGGAGCCGGCCTTCCTCGTCACCAAGCCGTTCAACCCGGACATGGTCAAGGCGCTCATCAGCCAGGCCCTGTTCTTCGACCGGCAGGCGCAGGCCGCGGCCTGACGCTCCCGTGCCCCGGTCGGCGGCCCGAACCGCCGATCCGCATCCATGACGAGGCCGCCTTCCGGGGCGGCCTTTTCTTTGCCGGCGCAGCCCGAAATGCGGCGGCGGCGCGGAACCAATGCGGCAGCGCCGCGTTTTTCGGGACCGTTTCGGATTTCCGTTTTCAGGCGCCGGTTTCCAGGCGCCGTTCGTAAGGAGACAGACCATGCTCTACTGGACACTCGTGTTTCTCGTCGTCGCGATCATTGCCGGCGCTCTCGGCTTCGGCGGCATCGCGGGCGCCTCCGCAGGCATCGCGCAGATCCTGTTCTTCATCTTCCTCGCCTTCCTCGTCATCTCGCTCGTCGCGGGGCTGATGAGGCGGGCGGGCTGACGCAGCGCATCGTTTCGCGCGGTCATGGCCAGGCGCGGCCAGGCGCGAATGAGAGCCGGAACCCCGCAGCCCCTCACTGGGGGTTCCGTCTCCCGCCGGACAGCCCGGGCATGATGCTTGCGGTTGTCCGGCGCGGTCGTCGTTGAGCCGGCCGTCATGGAACCGCAACGCATGGAACCCGGCGCATGGAACCCGGAATGAATGGGTCAGGCTTCGTTCACATTTTCCGGACTATCCTTGGGACGCCGGGCGGAAGCGCGGCGGAGACGCGACTCTCGGGGACACGGGCCAGGACTCGGGACGACCGGACCGGCCGGTGGAGAGATCGCGAAACGCAGGCAGCACGGGACGGGGTGGTAAAGTGCAGCTGAGGCGGGGTTTGCTGCGCGCGCTGCGCAACACGGGCATCATCGTCATCTACCAGACGCCGGACCTGCATGTCCTGTGGGGACAGAACGTGCCCCCGGAATGGTCGGACGGCGACATCCTCGGCAAGACCGACGCCGACTTCCTCTCCGCGCCGATGGCCGAGCGCATCATGGAGATGAAGCGCGAGGTGCTGGCCTCGGGCGTCCCCGAGAAGCTGGAGTTCCACGAGGGCGTCGAGCATGGCGGCCGCTGGTACGACATGTGGATCGACGCCGACCGCGGCGAGGACGACGACGAGATCGCCGGCGTGGTGACGACGATGGTCGAGGTCACCGACCGCAAGCACCGCGAGCAGACGCTGCGCACGCTCCTGCGCGAGGTCAGCCACCGCTCCAAGAACCTCCTCGCCATCATCCAGAGCATCGCCACCCAGACCGGCCGCCATGCCTCCGGCATCGACAGCTTCCTCGAGCGCTTCCGCGGCCGGCTGCATTCGCTTGCCTCGTCGCAGGACCTGGTGACGTCGTCAAACTGGCGCGGCGCCATGCTGAGCGAGCTGGTCGAGGGCCAGATCGCGCGCTACCGCGAGGAGGGCGACGAGGGCGTGCGCTTCGCCGGCGTCGACGTCCACCTCAACCCCAATGCGGCGCTGCATATCGGGCTCGCCCTGCACGAGCTGATCGTCAACTCGATGAGCCACGGCGCGCTGGCGCAGCCCGGCGGCCAGGCGCAGCTCACCGCCTCGCTCGTGCGCGAGCCGGATGCGGCGTCGCCGTCGCTGGTGCTGATCTGGAGCGAGGCGTCGGATGCCGACGGCCTGCCCGAGCGCAAGGATTTCGCCAGCGTGGCGCTGGAGCGGGTGGTGCCGATGTCGCTCGCCGGCACGGCGCGGTTCGACGTCGGCGACGGCCGCCTCGATTACCGGCTCGAAGTCCCGGCCGGCAATTTCGAAACGACCTGAAAGCAAGCCGCGTCCCGACCGCACCACGGGAACCATCCCCCGAATGCGGAAAAGCCGGCCTTGCGGCCGGCTTTTCCTGCGGTGCTGATTCTTTGAAATCGCCCGCCCTGGCAACGCAGCATCCCGTTTGGGGGGCTATGGGGTTCGGGACACCCGCTGCCAGGCAATAGAATGCGCGGCGAAAGGCAAGGTTCCATCGGGCGGCGAATTATTTTTCGCGATCGCCGCGGCCGGTTTCGGAACGACCGGGCGGCTATCGCGGCGGATTGAGGCGCTCGGGCGGGATGCGGACGGTCATCTCGCCCTTCCTCGGCTCGACATAGAGCACCAGCGCGTACATGGCGCCATAGGCGAGGCCCGCCAGCACGGCCAGCGTGGTCAGGAACCTGAAAAGTGTCGGCATGCTCCTGCCTGCATTCGTTGCGACCGCGAACCCGTGCCGTTATGGGACGGCAGGCCGGGCATTTCAAGAACCGAAGCCGCTCGCGCGCCCGCTTGACGCAATCGTGCTTTTCATGTCGATACCGCGCGAAACGAGGCGAGGCGATGACGGAAGAGCCATTGACGGAACTCGCGGAAACGGTCCGCGGCCGGCTGGGGGACCGCACCATCGTCTTCGTCGGGCTGATGGGCGCGGGCAAGACCGCCATCGGCCGCCGCATCGCCCAGCTTCTCGGCCTGCCCTTCATCGACAGCGATCACGAGATCGAGGCGGTATCGCGCATGTCGATCCCGGAGCTGTTCGAGCGCTACGGCGAGCCCGAGTTCCGCGCGCTGGAGCAGCGCGTCATCGACCGGCTGCTGCGCGAGGGGCCGCGCGTGGTCTCGACCGGCGGCGGCGCGTTCATGAACGCGCAGACGCGCGGCGCGGTGGCCGAGCGCGGCGTCTCCATCTGGCTGAAGGCGAGCCTCGACCTGCTGATGGAGCGCGTGGCCAGGAACCAGAACCGTCCGCTCCTAAGGAGTGCCGATCCGCGCGCCGTGATGGAGCGGCTGATGGCGGAGCGGTATCCGGTCTACGCGCTCGCCGACATCACGGTCGAGACGCGCGACGCGAAGCGTGAAATCATAGCGGACGAGACGCTGGCCAGGCTCGGCGAGTATCTCGGACGCAAGGACGAGGAAAGGGCGGCGCAATGATCGTCGGCGA
>JALHFU010000137.1:0-8666 GCA_022838525.1 Hyphomicrobiales bacterium
CCTCGGCGACGCCGGCGACCGCATGTACGGCACCAAGTAGAGTAAGTAGACGCTCAGTCGAGCGTGCTGCGGAAGCGGGCGAGCGCCAGCGCGCCGTAGGCGACGACGAAGAGGCCGAGGATCGCCCCCTCGAACGCGATGTCGGCGGGGCCGGAGCCTTTCAGCATCACGCCGCGGATGACGCGCAGGAAGTGGGTTAGCGGGAAGAACTCGCCGATCCACTGCGCCCATTCCGGCATGCCGCGGAACGGGAACATGAAGCCCGACAGCATGATCGACGGCAGGAAGAAGAAGAAGGTGAGCTGCAGCGCCTGCATCTGCGTGCGCGCCATGGTCGAGATCAGGTAGCCGAGCAGCACCAGCGCCAGCACGAAGGCGAGGATGGCGGCGAGCAGCAGGAACGGATCGCCGACGAAGGGGATGTCGAACAGGAGTTTGGCCGCGGCCAGCACCACGACCGTCTGCACCGCGCCGACGGCGAGCCCGGGCAAGACCTTGCCCAGCATGATCTCGAACGGGCTCGCCGGCATGGCGAGCAGGTTCTCCATCGTGCCGCGCTCGATCTCGCGCGTCAGCGCGATCGAGGTCATCATCACCATCGTCATCTGCAGGATGACGCCGAGCAGGCCCGGGACGATGTTGTATTGCGACACGCCCTCCGGGTTGTAGCGGCGGTGGACCACGACATCGAGCCGGCTCGCCGTCTCCTCCGCCGCCACGTCGCCGATGCCCTGCTCGCGGGTGAGCGCCCGGCGCACCACCGTGCCCAGCGCCGAGATCGCGCCGCTCGACGCCGAGGGATCGGTGGCGTCGGCCTCGATCAGGATGCGCGGCCGGTCGCCGCGGTCGATGCGGCGGGCGAGGTCGGACGGGATGGTGACGACGAAGGCCACCGTGCCGGCGGCGATCAGCGACTCGGCCTCGGCCGCGCTGGCGACGACATGGTCGAAGCGGTAATAGCCGGTCGCCTCCAGCGCCGACACCACCGCCCGCGTGTAGTGGTCCTGGCTCACCGCGACCAGCGCGGCCGGAAGCTGCTTCGGGTCGGGATTGATGGCGTAGCCGAACAGCAGCAGCTGGATGAGCGGCACGCCGAGCATCATGCCGAAGGTGATGCGGTCGCGCCGCATCTGGATGAACTCCTTCATCAGCAGCGCGCCGAGGCGGGCGAGGGAGAGGAAGCCGCTCATCGGGAGTTATCCGGGGGCACATTGTCCCGCGCGTCGCCCATGAACTTGATGAACACGTCCTCGAGGCTGGTCTGGCCCGGCTCGACGCTGATGCCGGGCCGCGCGGCGACGGGCTCGAGCGAGGCGGCGAGCAGGCCGGCGTCCGAGCCGACGACGTGCAGCGTGGTGCCGAAGGGTGCGGCCTGCTCGACGCCCGGCAGCGCGGAGACCTCACGGGCGAGGCGCTGCAGGTCCGGCCCGCGCAGCACGAAGGTGGCGAGGCCGGCATCGCGGATGACCTCGTCCACCGTGCCTTCGGCCAGCATCCTGCCATAGGCGATGTAGCCGATGCGGTGGCAGCGCTCGGCCTCGTCCATGTAGTGGGTGGAGACGAGCACGGTGAGGCCGCCGGCGGCGAGGTGGTGGATCTCGTCCCAGAAGTCGCGCCGCGCCTTGGGATCGACACCAGCGGTGGGCTCGTCGAGCAGGAGCAGCTTCGGCTTGTGCATGACGCAGGCGGCGAGCGCCAGCCGCTGCTTCCAGCCGCCCGACAGCGTGCCGGCGAGCTGGTTGCGCCGCGAGGACAGCCCGAGTTCGTCCAGCGTGCGCGCAACGTGCTCGCCGACCGGCTTCAGCTCGTAGAGGCGGGCGACGAATTCGAGATTTTCCGCGATGGTCAGATCCTCGTAGAACGAGAACTTCTGCGTCATGTAGCCGACCTCGCGCCTGATCCTGCGGCCTTCGGTCCTGAGGTCGAAGCCGAGCACCTTGCCTTCGCCCTCGTCCGGGGTGAGCAGGCCGCACATCATGCGGATCGTCGTCGTCTTGCCGGAGCCGTTCGGACCGAGGAAACCGACGATCTCGCCGCGCGCCACCTTCATCGACACGTGGTCGACCACGGTGCGGTCGCCGAAACGCTTGACGAGGCCGGTGACGTCGATGGCGGTCATGGGAAGAGGGAGTAGGGAATAGTGAGTAGCGAATAGGGGAATAGAGCTTGTTTCACGGTTCCAGCCTCCAATAGTTCACTACTCACTACTCACCAGGCTGACATCCACGATCTGCCCGGGCTTCAGCGCGGCGGCGTCGCCTTCGGGGCGGGCCTCGACCAGATGGACGAGCTTTTGCCGCGTCTCCAGCGAGTAGATCACCGGCGGGGTGAATTCAGGTTCGGGCGAGGCGTAGCTGACGCGTGCGGTCAGCCCGTCGGGGCAGCCGTCGCAGCGCACGGCAAGCCGCGTGCCGATGCCGACGGAGGAGAATTGCGGCTCGGCCACGTAGAGCTTCAGCCGCGTGCCGCCGTCGGGCAGCAGCGACAGGATCGGCGCGGTCGGCCCGGCCATCTCGCCCGGATGGCGGATCACCTCGGTGATGCGCCCGTCGGCGGGGGCGACGATGGCGCGCTGGCCGAGCCGCCATTCGGCCTGCTCCAGCGCGGCACGGGCGCGCTCCACCTGTCCCTCGGCGGCGCGGATCGTCTCGTCGCGCGCCGGCAGCCGTGCGACCGCGAGATTTGCCTCCGCCTGCCCGACGGCGGCGTCCGCCTGCTCCAGCGCGGTTTCGGTGCGCTCCAGATCGGCCGCGGCGGCGATGCCGCGGCGGGAGAGGTCGCGGGTGCGATCGAGCACCCGGCGCGCCTCCGCCGCCTGCGCGGCGGCCGAGCGCAGCGTCGCCTCCAGCACGGCGATCTCCTCCGGCCGCCTGCCCTGTCTGAGATCGGCGAGCTGGGCCTCGGCCTGCGCGAGCGCGGCGCGGGCTTCGGCCACGGCATGGCGGGCGTCGTCGGCCTGGAGCGCCGCAAGCGGCTGGCCGGCCGTCACCCGGTCGCCCTGCCGCGCGGCGAGCGTCTCGATCCGCGCCATCTCGACCGGCGCGACGAGGACGAAATCGCCCTCGACATAGCCGACCGCGAGCGGCGGCGGCGCGGCGCAGGCGGAAAACAGCATCCCGGCAAGGGGCAGGGCACACAGGAAGCTCATGACTTGCGCTCCCGCCGCGCGGCGAGCGCGGCCATCACGTTGTCGAGCGCCGTCGCCACGATCAGGCGCGCCTGCGCCGGGCCCATCTCCTGCCAGCCCATGCGCCTGACCACCACCTCGCGCGCGATGCGGAAATAGACGATCTGGCCGATCAGGGTGAAAACCACGATCCTGGTTTCCTCGCTGTCCGGGTCGTCGCCGGTCGCGGCGGCCCAGACATGGCACAGCCGCCGATGGACCGCCTCGACAAGCCCCTCGTAGACGATGTCGAACGCCCGGGTCGGCTGCTGGACCTCGCGCAGGATGAACTGCACGAAATCCGCGACCCCGGGGCCGGCGATCAGGAAGCCGGCCATGCGCTCGGCCGCGAGGCGGAGCTGGGCTTCCGCCGTCGCCGGGTCGGACGGGACCGGCAGCTGCTGCAGGACCGGGTCGGCGATGGAACGGATCGACGCCACGATATGCTCGGCGCAGGCGTCGCGGAGCTGCTCCTTGCCGCCGAAATGATAGGCGATGGAGCCGATATTCGCCCTGGCCTCGGCCGCGATCTCGCGGGTCGAGGTGGCGGCGAAGCCCTTCCGGCCGAACAGCTTCAGCCCGGCGTCGATGAGCGCCGCCCGCGTCCTTTCGGCGGAAGACGTCTTCTCCGCGGAGGGGCGCGTCGCCGCGCCGGTGTCGTCGCGTTTTTTCATGACCGCTATTTAATCAATCGAATGATTAAAATCAAGAGCCGATTCGCGGTTGATGCCGCGCCGCCAGTCGCTACATTCGCGGCAGGCCGAACCAGCGAGGAACAGGCATGACCATCCGCAATCTCGAATTCATGTCGCGGCCGCGCTCGGTCGCCGTCATCGGCGCTTCCGACCGCGAGGGCTCGGTCGGCGGCGTGGTGCTGAAGAACATCCTCGACGGCGGCTTCGAAGGACCCGTCTATCCGGTCAATCCGAAATACCGCAAGGTCATGGGGCTGGCCTGCTACGCATCGGCCGCGGACCTGCCCGAAGCGCCCGACCTCGCCGTGATCGTCACGCCGCCGCAGACCGTGCCGGGCGTCGTCGGCGAGCTCGGCGCGCGCGGCGTCAAGGCCGCGGTCGTCATCACCGCCGGCATCAACAAGACGAACGGCCTGCGCCAGAAGATGCTCGATGCGGCCAGGCCGCACCTCCTGCGCATCCTCGGGCCCAACACGGTCGGCCTGATGATCCCGCCGCTCAAGCTCAACGCCGGCTTCGCCCATATGGCGGCCGCGCCCGGCGACATCGCGCTGCTGTCGCAGTCGGGCGCCATCGCCACCTCGCTGATCGACTGGGCCGCCGGCCGCGGCATCGGCTTCTCGCACATCGTCTCGCTCGGCGACATGGCCGATGTCGACGTCGCCGACTACATCGACATGCTCGCAGGCGACGGCCGCACCCGCGCCATCATGCTCTATCTCGAATCCGTGCCGCATCCGCGCAAGTTCATGTCGGCGGCGCGCGCGGCCGCCCGCATCAAGCCGGTCATCGCCATCAAGCCCGGCCGCCACGAGCAGGCGGCCAAGGCCGCCGCCACCCACACCGGCGCGCTGTCCGGCGCCGACCGGGTGGTGGACGCCGCGCTGCGCCGCGCCGGCATCCTGCGCGTCGGCGGCCTGGCCGAGCTGTTCGACGCGGTCGAGATCGTCGCCCGCTTCCCGCCGCTGAAGCGGGTGCGCGTCGGCATCGTCACCAATGGCGGCGGCGCGGGCGTGCTGGCGGTCGACCAGCTGATGGACATCGGCGGCGAGCTGGCCGAGCTCGCGCCCGAGACCATCGAGACGCTGAACGCCGGCCTGCCGCCGACCTGGTCGCACGCCAACCCGGTGGACATCATCGGCGACGCGCCGGCCGAGCGCTACGGCGCGGCGCTGAAGGCGGTGGCCGCCGACCGCAACGTCGACGCCGTGCTGGTGCTGAACTGCCCGACCGGCCTCGCCTCGCCGCTGGAGGCCGCCCAGGGCGTCGCCGCCGTGGTCGACAAGGGCCGCATCGACGGCAAGCCGGTGCTGGCCTGCTGGCTGGGCGAGCACACGGCGGAGCCGGCGCGCAAGGTCCTGCGCGCCGCCGGGATCGCCACCTTCGAGACGCCGGCCGAGGCCGCGAGCTCGATCGGCTATCTCGACGGCTGGAGCAAGGCGCAGGCGGCGCTGACGCGCGTGCCGGCCTCCGGCAGCGCCGACATCGCGGGCCGCATCGACGAGGTGCGCGCGATCTTCCGCGGCGCGGCCGCGGAAGGCCGCACCATCCTGACCGAGCCGGAGGCGAAGTCGGTGCTGGCCGCCTACGACGTCACCGTGCCGCGGATCCTGGAGGCGCGCTCGCCGGCCGAGGCGGAGGAGCATGCCGCACACCTGCTGAAGGAGTGGGAGAGGGTGGTGGTGAAGCTGCTCTCCAAGGCGATCTCGCACAAGTCGGACGTCGGCGGCGTGGTGCTGAACATCGAGACCGCGAAGGCTGCGCGCGAGGCGGCCGAAGCCATCGAGGCGCGGGTGCGGAAAGTCCGTCCCGACGCCGACATCGAAGGCTACGCCGTGCAGCCGATGGTCAAGATGAAGCACGCGCACGAGCTGATCCTCGGCGTGTCGCGCGATCCGATCTTCGGCCCGGTGGTCCTGTTCGGCGCCGGCGGCGTCTCGGTCGAGGTGGTGGACGACACCGCCATCGGCCTGCCGCCGCTCGACGACGTGCTCGGCGAGGAGCTGATCGAGCGCACCCGCATCGGCAGGCTGCTCGCCGGCTTCCGCGACCGCGCGCCCGCCGACAGGGCGGCGATCCTGCGTTCGCTCAACGCCGTGTCGCAGATGGTCGTGGACTTCCCCTGCATCGCCGGCATCGACGTCAACCCGCTCCTGACCGGGCCGGAGGGCGCGGTGGCGCTCGACGCCCGCATCGAGCTCGATCTGTCGCGCATCGAGGAGGAGGGGCCGAACCCCGACCTCGCCATCCGGCCCTATCCGTCCGGCTGGGAGAAGACCTTCACGTCGCAGGCCGGCGAGGAATACACGCTGCGGCCGATCCGCCCGGCCGACATCGCGCTCTATCCCGACTTCCTACAATGCGTCTCGGCCGATGACATCCGCCTGCGCTTCCTCGGCTATCGCCGCGCGTTCCCGGACGAGATGCTGAAGCGGCTGACGCAGCTCGACTACGACCGCGAGATCGCCTTCGTCGCGATCCGGGCCGACGGCGCGCTCGCCGGCATCTCGCGCCTGTCGGCCGATCCCAACCACGAGAGCGCCGAATTCGGCCTTCTGGTGCGCAGCGACCTGCAGGGGCAGGGGCTGGGCTGGGCGCTGATGACGCACCTGATCGACTACGGCCGCGCCGACGGGCTCTCGCGCATCGAGGGCATCATGTTCGACGAGAACGACAGGATGATCGGTCTGGCGCGCGACCTCGGCTTCGTCATCCACGACCACCCCGACGATTCGACGCTGGAGCTGGCGGTGCTGGAGCTGAAATAGCTCAGGCCGCGAGGCAGGCCGCGCAGTGGCCGCGGATCTCGATCGTGGTCTTCTCCGCCTTGAAGCCCTTGTCGGCCGACCATGCGGCGAGCCGCTCGCGTACCACGTCGTCGGAGAACTCGTCGACCTGGCCGCAATCCTCGCAGATCGCGAAGGCGATCAGCCCGTGGGCGTGGCAATGCGGGTGGGCGCAGGCGACGAAGGCGTTGAGCGTCTCCAGCCGGTGGACGAGGCCGGCGCCCAGCAGCTTGTCGAGCGCGCGGTAGACCTGCAGCGGCGCGCGAAAGCCGTCGCCGCGCAACCGGTCGAGGATGGTGTAGGCCGAAAGCGGCCCCTCCGCCTTCGACAGCGTGTCGAGGACGAGCGCCTGATTGCGGGTGAGGTCGCTTCGGGTCGTGGTCATGACGTGCTGCTCCCGGAATCGGCGCGCCTGAAAAGCGCAGGGTAGGACGGCAGGCTGAGAAGGAAAAGGGCGAGCGCCGCGACGACGACGGACGGCCCGGACGGCGTGTCGAAGGCGAGCGAGCCGTAGAGGCCGCCCGTCACGGCGAGCGCGCCGGCGAGCGCGGCGAGCGCGGCCATCGCCTCGGGCGTCGCGGCGAAGCGCCGGGCCGTGGCGGCCGGAATGATCATCAGCGCGGTGATGAGCAGGATGCCGACGACCTTCATGGCGATGGCGACGACGAGCGCCATCATCAGCATGAAGACGAGGCGCGAGCGGGCGGGCGACAGCCCCTCGGCCGCGGCCAGCTCCTCGTCCACGGACGCCGCGAGCAGCGGCCGCCACAGGAAGGCGAGAAGCGCCAGCACCACCGCGCCACCGCTCCAGATCAGGACGACGTCGAGCTTCGAGACGGCGAGGATGTCGCCGAACAGGAACCCCATCAGGTCGACCCGCACCCATGTCATGAAGGCGAGCACGACGAGGCCGAGCGCCAGCGCCGCATGGGAGAGGATGCCGAGCAGCGCATCCGCCGACAGCCCGCCGCGGCGCTCGAGCGCCAGCAGCGCCAGCGACACCAGCACCGCCACCGCGAACACGCCGACGGTGGGGTCGATCTCCAGCAGGAAGCCGAGCGCGACGCCGAGCAGCGCCGAATGCGCCATGGTGTCGCCGAAATAGGCCATGCGCCGCCACACCACGAAGCAGCCGAGCGGGCCGGTGGTCAGCGCCAGCCCGATGCCGGCGAGGAGCGCGCGGGTGAAGAAGTCATCGAGCATCGCCGGCCTCCCCGTGCCCATGCTCATGCCCGGGCTGATGCGGATGGTCGTGGTGGTGCCCGTCGTGCGGGTGGCAATGGTCGGTGATGCTGCCGTCGCTGTGGAGCACGCGGCCGTCGGCGAGGTGGGTGTGGTCGTGGCTGTGGCTGTAGACGGCGAGCGCGCCCGCCGCGCGCTGGCCGAACAATTGCCGGTACTTCGGATCGACCGCCACCGCCTGCGGCGTGCCGCGGCAGCAGACATGGCCGTTGAGGCAGATGACGGTGTCGGTCGCGGCCATCACCACGTGCAGGTCGTGCGAGATGAGGAGGATGCCGCAGCCCGTGCGGTCGCGGATCGCGCCGATCAGCTCGTAGAGCGCGGCCTCGCCGGTGTAGTCGACGCCCTGGACCGGCTCGTCGAGCACCAGCAGGTCGGGCCGGCGCAGCATGGCGCGGGCAAGCAGCGCCCGCTGGAACTCGCCGCCCGACAGCGACTGCACCTGCGCCTTCGCGAGATGGCCGATGCCGACCTCCTCCAGCGCGGCGGCAATCTCGGCCGGCGTATGGGTCGCGGTCAGCGTCATCAGCCGCGAGACGGTCAGCGGCAGGGTGCGGTCGATGGCGAGCCGCTGCGGCACGTAGCCGACGCTCACGCCCGCCGCACGCGCGACCGTGCCCTCGTCCGGCCGGAGGACGCCGACCACGGCGCGCGCCGTCGTGCTCTTGCCCGAGCCGTTGGGGCCGATCAGCGTCACGATCTCGCCGCGGCGGATGTCGAACGTCACGCCGCGCACCAGCCAGCGCCCGCCGCGGCGCACGCCGAGATCGTCGAGGC
>JALHFU010000369.1:0-1663 GCA_022838525.1 Hyphomicrobiales bacterium
AAAACCGCGCGATCTATCCACCCCCTTCACCACCGCCGTTATCTTTTCCTCACCGCCTTTGCGGGAACCCGGATGCGCACCGGGCATTCGGGAAGGGCGGCGGTGCCGGGTCGGCTGCGCTACGGTGGTGCGGCTTGACGGTCGACGTTAGAGACCCGGGCCTCGATGACGGTCAGCGCAGGGGGCGCAAATGCCACGCCCTGCCCACCATCGTCGCGGGCAAGACACCGGCGGGGCGCGAGGGTCGCGCCACCTCTCTACCATTCGGAAGGCACGGCCCTCGCGCCCCGCTTCCCGAGCCTCGGCAACAGCCAGACCGAAAACGGGGCGTGGCAACGACGAAGCTTGCGCCCGTCCTCCCATAGGCCACGCCACAGCCGTTCCGTGACACCCTTTCCGTTGCGTCGGCGACACTTGACAAGAGAACATTACCTGAACATACTGCAAACATAACGAATACGGAGATCACAGATGGCCGAGTTTGTTCAGGATGTCGCCTCGCTTGTGTCCATGAGCGCCTTCGTCGTCGCGGTCGCGCTGTTCATCGGGGCGATGTGACCCGCCGGCGCCACCTGGCCGAACACCTCCTCGAAGGCGGCCTTGAGCGCGACGTCGTAGTCCGCCATCGTCACCGGCAGGCCGAGATCGACGAGGCTGGTCACGCCGTATCCGGCGATCCCGCACGGAACGATGCCGCCGAAATGGGAAAGGTCGGGATCGACGTTGATCGCCACGCCGTGGAAGCTCACCCAGCGCCGCAGCCGGATGCCGATGGCCGCGATCTTGTCCTCGGCCGGCCGGCCGTCGGGCAGCGGCTGCCGGTCCGGCCGCACCACCCAGACGCCGACGCGATCCTCGCGCCGCTCGCCCCGGACGTTGAAGCGTGCGAGCGAGCCGATCACCCAGGCTTCCAGCGCCGCGACAAAGGCACGCACGTCCTCGCGTCGCCGCCTGAGGTCGAGCATCGCATAAGCCACCCGCTGCCCGGGGCCGTGATAGGTGTATTCGCCGCCCCTGCCCGCGTCGAACACCGGGAAGCGGTCGGGCTGCAGCAGATCCTTCGGGTCGGCGCTGGTGCCGGCCGTGTAGAGCGGCGGATGCTCGACCAGCCACACGAGCTCCGGCGCGCCCTCGTTGCGGATCGCCGCGGCGCGGGCCTCCATTGCCGCCAGCGCCTGCGCATAGTCCGTCAGCCCCGGCTCGATCCGCCATTCGACCGGCGGCCCGTCGAAGACGGGCAGAAAGGTGGCATCGATCCGGTCGCGCTCGGTCATTTTCCTTGCATTCCGATGGCTACCCCAGGGTCGCTCCGGTATGGAGCCTGCCGCCCGAAAGGTCCAGCCGTCCAGGCAGATAGGCACGCGCGCAATTGTGCGCAAATCCGCATCTGCGCCCTTGTGCCCGGCAAACCGATTTGCTACATGCGCCGGGCCGGCTCGGACCGGCCCTTTCGTGACGTGCGGTCGTGGCGGAATTGGTAGACGCGCAGCGTTGAGGTCGCTGTGGGGCAACCCGTGGAAGTTCGAGTCTTCTCGACCGCACCATTCGCAAAATCAGACCTCGCAAACGATTGATTTTACTGTATCTTTTCTAAGGTGCGGGGCGTTTGCCCTTCATGGTGCGGGCGCTGAATGTTCAGCCCCCGTTCTCCCGACATCCCTCA
>JALHFU010000370.1:0-1660 GCA_022838525.1 Hyphomicrobiales bacterium
CGATGGCGCGCCCGATTTCGACTCGGTGATGGGGAACGCCGGGCTGGGCGGCCCGGACGCCGCCTTTGGCGGTGACGCCCCGGCGCAGCCGTCCGGCGATATGTCCGGCGACACGCCTGCGACCGGCAACGGCGCGGAACTGGACCATGGTCCCTTCGACGTGACCGCCAATCCGGACGCCGATCTCGCCGCGACGGTGCTGCAAGCTGCCGACTGGGGCACCAGTGCCCGCGACAGCCTGCCTTGGTTCACGCCGCCGCCCGACGCCGCATGGCGGCAAGCGGTCGGTCTGCTCCAAGCACTCGGTGCCCTCTCGCCCGCAGTCAGCCCTTCCGCCTTGGGCGCTACCGAATCTGCGGAAGCTCCCCCTCCAATGATCACGGAACGCGGCCGCGCCATGGCTGCACTGCCCGCCCATCCGCGCCTCGCCCACATGATTTTCGAGGCCGCGCGCGACGGTGCCGCGCAACAGGCTTGCCTGTTGGCGGCGGTGCTCACCGAAGCCGCCTCCGAATCATCGGTACGCTACGAAACCGACGTGCGCCGTCTGCTGGACCGCGTACACGAAGGCGGCCGCGACGGCTTCAGCTACCGCGTCCATGAACTCGCCCGCCGCTGGGGGCGTCGCCATCCCCCTACCGACCGTCAACGCCTCTCCGAGGGCCTGTTGCTCGCCTGGGCCTTCCCGGATCGATTGGCGCGGCGGCGCGACGCCACCGGCCGCTATCTGCTGCGCAACGGACGCGGCGCGGTTATCGACACCGCCGATCCGTTGGCGCGCGCGGAGTGGCTTGTCGCCGCCGAATTGACCGACGACACCGCCGAAGCCAAGATCCGTCTGGCGGCACCGCTCGACCAAAGCGAGGTTGAAGCCGCCTTTGCCGATCAAATGGAACGCCGCACATTGACCTTTTGGGACAAACGTAGCGAAGCAGTCATCTCAGTGAATCGCCTCTGCCTCGGCGCAATCACGGTGCATGAGGGCGGTCAGGCCGCGCCGGATGCCGCCGACCTGCGCGCCGCCCTCTTTGAAGGCATCCGTCAAAAGGGAATCAGCCAACTGCCCTGGAGCAAACGCGCACGCGCCCTGCAAGAGCGCGTACTCTTCCTGCGCCGCGCCCTACCGGAACAATCCTGGCCCGATTTTTCCGACGACGCGCTGTTGTCTGATCTCGATACCTGGCTCGGCCCGTTTTGCGATGGCGTCACCCGCTGGAGCCATGTGACCGCGCTTGATCTCGCCGCGATTCTGCAACGTCGGCTGGAAGCGTGCGGCTGTTCGCGGCACGCCTTAGACACGCTCGCGCCTACGCACCTGCCGGTACCCAGCGGCTCGAACATCCAAGTTCGCTATGATCAAGATCCGCCCTACATGGAGGTACGCATTCAAGAGGTGTTCGGTCTCACGCGCACACCGACTGTGGCTGGCGGACGTGTACCGGTCGTACTGCACCTGCTCTCACCCGCGCACCGCCCGGTGCAGGTGACCCGCGATCTGGAGAGCTTCTGGTCCACCGGCTACGCGCTGGTGCGCAAAGACCTGCGCGGACGCTACCCGAAACATTACTGGCCCGAAGACCCGCACCAAGCCGAACCGACACGCCGCGTACGCCCGCGTCCTTAACCGTAACTCGGTCTGGCGTTTTTTCCAAAAGGTGTA
>JALHFU010000371.1:0-2860 GCA_022838525.1 Hyphomicrobiales bacterium
TGACCAAGTTCCTTCCGCCGACGCGTGGGAGGATCACCTACAAGGGCGAGGACATCACGGCGCTGTCGCCGGCCGACATCGCGCGTCTGGGTCTGGTGCGCTCGTTCCAGATCTCGGCGGTGTTCCCGCACCTGACGGCGCTGGAGAACGTGCGGATCGCGCTGCAGCGGCGGCGCGGGGATTCGTTCGACTTCTGGCGCTCGCAGAAGGTGCTGTCGGCGTTCGACGGGGAGGCGCGGGCGCTTCTGGCCGATGTCGGGTTGAGCGCGTTCGAGACGACGAATGCGGCGGACCTGTCCTACGGGCGCAAGCGGGCGCTGGAGATCGCCACGACGCTGGCGCTCGACCCGGAGATGCTGCTTCTGGACGAGCCGATGGCGGGCATGGGGCATGAGGACGTGGAGCGCATCTCGGCGCTGATCCGGCGGATATCGGCCAACCGGACGATCCTGATGGTGGAGCACAATTTGTCGGTGGTGGCGTCGCTGTCGGACACGATCACGGTCCTGGCGCGGGGCAAGGTGCTGGCGGAGGGCGACTACGCCACGGTGTCGAAGGACCCGCGGGTGATCGAGGCCTATATCGGAGCGGGACATGGCTGAAGCTGCGGTTGCGATGAAGACGGCAGCGGCTTCCGCGCCGCTGCTGGTCGTCAAGGACCTTCAGGCGTGGTACGGCGAGAGCCACGTGCTGCACGGGGTGACGTTCGACGTGCGTCCTGGCGAGGTGGTCACACTTCTGGGGCGCAACGGGGCGGGCAAGACCACGACGTTGAAGTCGATCATGGGCATCCTGCCGAAGCGCAAGGGCTCGGTCACCTTCCAGGGCAAGGAGCTGATGCATGCGCCGGCGCGCTACGTGGCGCGCGAGGGCATCGCGTTCTGCCCGGAGGAGCGGGGCATCTTCTCGTCGCTGAGTGTCGAGGAGAACCTGCTGCTGCCGCCGCAGGTGAAGCCGGGGGGCATGAGCGTGGAGCAGATCTTCGAGCTGTTCCCGAACCTGAAGGAGCGTCTGTCGAGCCAGGGGACGAAGCTGTCCGGCGGCGAGCAGCAGATGCTGGCGATCGGGCGCATCCTGAGGACCGGCGCGAAGATGCTGCTTCTGGACGAGCCGACGGAGGGTCTTGCGCCGGTGATCATCCAGCAGATCGGGGCGACGATCGCGCGGCTGAAGCAGGAGGGGTTCACGATCGTGCTGGTGGAGCAGAACTTCCGCTTCGCCTCGACGGTGGCCGACCGCCACTACGTCGTCGAGCAGGGCAGGGTCATCGACATGATCCCCAATGCCGAGCTCGAGGAAAATATCGAATATCGATAAACTCCACGCCTATCTCGGCGTGTAGACGAGGAAAGGCCCGGCGCGACCGGCCGCAACGGAGGAGAAAGACATGAAGAAGACAGGATTTCTGCTGGCGTCCCTCGCAGCCTCGCTGATGGCGACGAGCGCGCTCGCGCAGGACATTTCGGTCAAGATCGGCGTGCTCAACGACCGCTCGGGCATCTATGCCGACCTCGCCGGCGAAGGCTCGGTGATCGCCGCGCGCATGGCGGTCGAGGATTTCGGCGCCGCCGAGAAGGGCATCAAGGTCGAGATCGTCTCGGCCGACCACCAGAACAAGCCGGACGTCGCCTCCACCATCTCGCGCCAGTGGCTCGACCAGGACGGCGTCAACGCCATCGTCGACGTGCCGACCTCCTCGGCCGCGCTCGCCGTCAACGAGATCGTCAAGGAGGCCAACGCGGTCTTCATCAACTCCGGCGCCGCTGCCTCCGACCTGACCGGCCCGGCCTGTTCGCCGCACACCGTCCACTGGACCTACGACACCTGGGCGCTCGCCAACGGCACCGGCTCCGCCATGGTGCAGCAGGGCGGCGACTCCTGGTTCTTCCTGACCGCCGACTACGCCTTCGGCCATGCGCTCGAGCGCGACACCTCGGCCGTGGTCGAGAAGGCGGGCGGCACGGTCGTCGGCGCGGTGCGCCATCCCTTCCCGGGCACGGATTTCTCCTCCTTCCTGCTCCAGGCGCAGGCCTCCGGCGCCAAGGTGATCGGCCTCGCCAATGCCGGCGGCGACACCATCAACTCGATCAAGCAGGCGGCGGAGTTCGGCATTACCCAGGCAGGCCAGGCGCTCGCCGGCCTGCTGATCTTCATCACCGACGTCCACGCGCTCGGCCTCGAGACCGCGCAGGGCCTGGTGCTGACCGAGAGCTTCTACTGGGACCTGAACGACCAGACCCGCGAGTGGACCGCCCGCTTCGAGGCGCTCGACGGCGACAAGCCGACCATGGTGCAGGCGGGCGTCTATGCCGGCGTGCTGCATTACCTCAAGGCCGTCGAGGCCGCCGGCACCAACGAGGCCGACGCGGTCGTGGCCAAGATGAAGGAGCTGCCGACCGACGATCCGCTGTTCGGCCAGGGCCAGATCCGCGCCGACGGCCGCAAGATCCACGACGTCTACCTGTTCCGCGTCAAGTCGCCGGACCAGTCCACGGGCGCGTGGGACTATTACGAGACGCTGGCGACCATCCCGGCCGACCAGGCGTTCCGTCCGCTCGAAGAGGGCAACTGCCCGCTGGTGCAGTAACCCACGGATGAAACGCGGCGCGCGCCGGGGCTTTCCGGCGCGCGCCGTTTGCGCAGCAATGCTTGCCGGGACAATCGGATGTTCGAGCTTTTGGGAATACCGCCGCAGGCTTTGTTTGGCCAGTTGCTGCTGGGCCTGATCAACGGGTCGTTCTACGCGATCCTGTCGTTGGGTCTTGCGGTGATCTTCGGCCTTCTGAACATCATCAACTTCGCGCATGGGGCGCAGTACATGCTGGGCGCGTTCGTGGCGTGGATGCTTCTGAACTATCTC
>JALHFU010000138.1:0-8581 GCA_022838525.1 Hyphomicrobiales bacterium
AACGCGCTTCGCGCGCCGCCTCCGCGGCCCGGGCTTTCGCCCGCCCCCGCAGAGCCGGCGATTTGTCGGGCCGTCACGAATGCGCTACCGGTATGGCATGAGCTCGCATCGCCACCGCCCAACCGCCGCCGCCCTTCGCGCATGACCACGAAACCCGCCCTGCCCTGGGACAATCCGCGCTTCCGCAACTGGATCGCGCTGGTGCGCGCCGAGCGGGCCGTGGTGCGCGAACTGACGAAGGCGCTCGCCCCGCTCGACCTCAAGATCGGCCAGCTCGACGTACTGATGAACATCTACCGCCATCCCGGCTCGTCGCAGCACGAGGTGGCGCGCAAGCTGCTGGTCGGGCGCTCCAGCATCACCATGCTGGTGCCGCAGCTCGAGGCGCAGGGGCTGATCCGCCGCGAGAGCGACGCCACCGACCGCCGCATCCTGCGCCTTCACCTCACCGAGGAGGGCGAGAAGCGGCTGATGGCGGCGCTGAAGCTCTATTGCGGCATCCTCGACCGGGTGATGGCGCAGTCCACGCCCGCCCAGTGCGACGCCATGGGCGAACAGATGCGCCGCATCGAGATCGCCCTCGAAGGCAAGGAGTGACCGCCGCAGCGCCCCACAGGCCGATGTCCCCCGAAACGGCCGTCGCGGCGACGGCACGCGAACTTCGCGCCGGCCTCAGCGCCTTTCCCGCGACAGGCCCTTCTGTTCCAGCTCGGCGAGGTAGGACTGCCAGCGCTCTTCCTTCTCGCGGCCGAGCGTCATGAAATACGACCAGGTGAAGATGCCGCTGTCGTGGAAGTCGTCGAAGACGATGCGCACGGCGTAGTTGCCGACCGGCTCGATGCGGGCGATGGCCACGTCCTTCTTGCCCGGAACCGTCACCCGCTGCTCGGGCGAATGACCCTGCACCTCGGCCGATGGCGAAAGCACGCGCAGCAGCTCCGCCGTGAACTCGAACGGCCCCTCGCCCGGAAACGTCACGGTGAGCAGGCGGCGGTCCTTGGAGACGCGGAGTTCGGTCGGAGCGGTCATGGAATCGTCCCGGAACAGATGCCGCGACATTATCGCCGGCGTCCCGGGCTGGCTAGGCCGCCTTCCGCTGCGATCGCCATCTCTTTGATATGCCGCAATTTCCAGCGAGAATCCCGGTCGCTTATTTCGCGGCGCGCGCTAGAAGGATTATGTGGCACCCTTGAAAAGCCCGGACGGCTGACGGACATTGATGCCACAGGACGAAAAGGCCGGCAGACGGAAGGGCCGGAGGTTTGACGGACGCATGAACGGCTCCAGCAGGAATGGCGGCATGATCGACCCGTTCGGGCGCACGATCACCTATCTGCGCGTCTCGGTCACCGACCGCTGCGACTTCCGCTGCACCTACTGCATGGCGGAGGACATGGCCTTCCTGCCGAAGAGGGACCTGCTCAGCCTCGAGGAGCTCGACCGGCTGTGCAGCGTGTTCGTGGACAAGGGCGTGCGCAAGCTGCGCCTCACCGGCGGCGAGCCGCTGGTGCGCAAGAACGTCATGCACCTGATCCGCCAGCTTTCGCGGCATCTCGACAGCGGCGCGCTCGACGAGCTGACGCTGACCACCAACGGCTCGCAGCTCGCCCGATTCGCGCAGGAGCTCGCCGATTGCGGCATCCGCCGCATCAACGTCTCGCTCGACACGCTCGACCCGCACAAGTTCCGCGCGGTGACGCGCTGGGGCGACCTCGGCAAGGTCATGGCCGGCATCGACGCCGCCCAGGCGGCCGGGCTGAAGATCAAGCTCAACGCCGTCGCCCTCAAGGGCTTCAACGAGGACGAGCTGCCGGAGATGCTGCGCTGGGCGCACGGGCGCGGCATGGACCTGACCGTGATCGAGACCATGCCGATGGGCGAGATCGACGCCGACCGCACCGACCAGTACCTGCCGCTGTCGCTGCTGCGGGCGCAGCTCGAGCGCCGGTTCACGCTCGTCGACATCCCCTATCGCACCGGCGGCCCGGCCCGCTACGTCGAGGTGCTGGAAACCGGCGGCCGGCTCGGCTTCATCACGCCGATGACCCACAATTTCTGCGAAAGCTGCAACCGCGTGCGGCTGACCTGCACCGGCACGCTCTATATGTGCCTCGGGCAGGAGGACGCGGCCGACCTGCGCGCCGCCCTGCGCTCGTCGGAAGGCAACGAGGCCGTCGCCCGCGCCATCGACGAGGCCATCTCGCGCAAGCCCAAGGGCCACGACTTCGTCATCGACCGCAACACCCGCCGCCCTTCGGTCGCCCGCCACATGAGCGTCACCGGCGGATAGAGCCCGCATCCCGCGACCGTTTCCCGACATGGCCTCATGGACATGGCCTCATAAATGGCGCGCGCTGTCCGTTGCGCCGGCCTGCCGTCGCGCCTAGAGGACTGACGGAGACCGAGCAACACACCCGGACAGGCCCGTGCCCTTCTCCTCCAATCTGCGCGCAGCGCTGTTCATGGCCGTCGCCATGGCAACCTTCACCATGAACGACACCATCACCAAGCTGGTTCTGGAGACGGTGAGCCTCGGCCAGGTCCTGCTGGTGCGCGGCCTGTTCGCCACCGTGCTGATCTTCCTGCTCGCCTGGAGCCGCGGCGCGCTGCGGCGGCCGAAGCAGGTGATGCAGCCCATGGTGGCGCTGCGCACACTGTGCGAGATGGCCGCGACGCTCACCTTCGTCATCGCGCTCTCCCACATGCCGCTCGCCAACATCTCGGCCGTGCTCCAGGCGCTGCCGCTCGCCGTCACCATGGGCGCGGCGCTGTTCTTCGGCGAGACGGTGGGCTGGCGGCGCTGGCTCGCCATCGCCTTCGGCTTCGCCGGCGTGCTGGTCATCGTCCAGCCGGGCTTCGAGGGCTTCAACGCCTTCGCGCTGCTCGCGCTCCTCTCCGTCGCCTGCGCGGCCGCCCGCGATCTCGTCACCCGACGCATTCCCGACGAGGTGCCGTCGATGCTCGTCTCGACCGCAACGGCGGCCACGGTCACGATCCTCGGCGGCCTGATCGTCCTGTTCTACGGCGGCTGGGAGCCGCTTCCCGCCCCCTCGCTCGGCCTCCTCGCCGCCTCCTCGGTCGTGCTCATCACCGGCTATCAGTTCGTCATCATGGCGATGCGGGAGGGCGACATCTCCTTCGTCGCGCCGTTCCGCTACACGGCGCTGATCTGGGCGCTGACGCTCGGCTATCTCGTCTTCGGCGAGACGCCGGACCTCGCCATGATCGCGGGCGCGAGCATCATCGTCCTGTCCGGCCTCTACGCGCTCTATCGCGAGCGCAAGGTCGGAGGCGGCAAGCCGGCCGCCGAAAGCACCAATCCGGGCATGGCGCCCGACGGACTGTGATGCGCGCGCCGCCTTTGCCGGTCCGCCGCGCCCGGCCCCGCCACGCGGGCGGGGAGAGAATCTGAATCCATGCCCTTCCTCGACCGTACCACGCCGCCGCATATCCTCACCCTCGTCATCGCCACCGCCGTCTCGGCGCTGGCAACCAACGTGTTCCTGCCGTCGCTGCCGGGGATCGCCCGCCATTTCGAGGCCGACTACGCGGTGGCGCAGCTCACCGTGTCGATCTACCTCGCCGCGACCGCCTTCCTCCAGCTCGGCATCGGCCCCGCCTCCGACCGCTTCGGCCGCCGGCCGGTCATGCTCGCCTGCCTCGGAATCTTCGTCGTCGGCTCGGTCGCCGCACTGTGGGCGCCGACCATCGAGATCCTGCTGGCGGCCCGGGTCCTGCAGGCCTTCTCGGCCGCCGGCATGGTGCTCGGCCGCGCCATCGTGCGCGACACGGTCGATACCGACGAGGCGGCGAGCCGCATCGGCTACATCACCATGGGCATGGCGCTGGTGCCGATGGTCGCGCCGATGATCGGCGGCCTTCTCGACGAGATCCACGGCTGGCACGCGCCCTTCGCGCTGATGCTCGGCTTCGGCGTGCTGGGGCTCGCCGTCGTCTTCCTCGACCTCGGCGAGACCAACCGCAGCAAGTCGGCGGGCATGCTTGCCCAGATGCGCGCCTATCCCGAGCTGCTCGGCTCGCGCCGGTTCTGGGGCTACACGCTCACCGCCGCCTTCACTTCGGCCACCTTCTTCGCCTTTCTCGGCGGCGGCCCGTTCGTCGCCAGCGAGCTGATGGGCCTGCGGCCGTCCGAATACGGCCTCTATTTCGGTCTCGTCTCGCTCGGCTACGTGGCCGGCAACTTCCTGTCGGGGCGCTATTCGCGGCAGATAGGCATCAACCGGATGATGCTCACCGGCAACGTCACTTCCGCCGTCGGCATGGCGGTGGCGCTCGGCCTGTTCGCCGTCGGCATCGACCACGCGCTCGCCCTGTTCGGGCCGATGGTGCTGCTCGGCGTCGGCAACGGCATGACGCTGCCCAGCGCCAATGCCGGCATCGTCAGCGTCCGGCCGCATCTGGCCGGCAGCGCCTCCGGCCTCGGCGGCGCGTTGCAGCTCGGCATCGCCGCCGCGGTCTCGACGCTGGCCGGCGTGCTGGTGACGCCGCAAAGCGGCGCGCTGCCGCTGCTCGGCCTGATGCTCGTCTGCGCATTTGCCGCAGTCGTCGCCACGCTCTTCGTCATATATTCAGGGCGCAGATAGGCAGGAAAGGAAGAGGAAACGCGCATGCGGCTCGCAGGCGTCATCCTTGCCGGCGGCAGGTCGAGCCGGATGGAAGGCCGCGACAAGGCGCTTCTCGCGCTCGGCGGCAAGACGCTGGCCGCAAGGGCCTGCGACCGGCTCGCGCGGCAGGTCGTGACCGTCGCCCTTTCCTTCAACGACGATCCCCGGCGGCTTTCCCTTCCCGGCGTCGCCGTCGTCGCCGATGCCGACGACAGCCGCGCCGGGCCGCTCGCCGGCATCCTCGCCGGCCTGCGCTGGGCCGCCACCCTCCAGGACCGCCCCGACGCGCTCGTCAGCGTCGCGGTGGACACGCCCTTCTTCCCCGACGACCTCGCGCGGCGCCTCGCCGCCGCCGCCGGCGACCCCGGCATCGTCGCCGTGGCCACGTCCGGCGGCGCGCGCCATCCCACCTTCGCCCTGTGGCCGCTCGGCGTCGCCGACCGGCTCGCCGGCTACATCGGCGACGGCGGCCGCCGCGCCGGCGCCTTCATCGAAGGCGGGCGTCACGTCGCCGTCGAGTTCCCGCCGGCAGGCGGCCTCGACCCGTTCTTCAACGTCAACACGCCCGCCGACTTCGCCGCGGCCGAGGCGATCCTGCGGAGAGCATCATGAGCAATCGCGTCATCGGCATCGCCGGATGGAAGAATTCCGGCAAGACCACGCTGACGGAACGCCTCGTCGCCGAGCTCGTCGGCCGCGGCTGGCGCATCTCGACCGTCAAGCGCGCCCACCACGACGCCGACGTCGACCACGAGGGCACCGACAGCTTCCGCCACCGCCGGGCGGGCGCCAGCGAGGTGCTGCTGACGACCGGCAAGCGCTGGGCGCTGATGCACGAGCTGCGCGGCGAGGACGAGCCGCCGCTCGAGGCGCTTCTTGCCCGGCTGTCGCCCTGCGACCTCGTCGTCGTCGAGGGCTTCAAGACCGGCGACCACCCCAAGATCGAGGTGCGCCGCACCGAGGCCGGCGACCACACGCCGCTGCCCGCCTCGGCCAATGTCGTGGCCATCGCCGCCGATCACGCGGTCGCCGATGCGGGCGTTCCGGTGTTTTCGCTCGACGCCGTCCCCGCGATCGCCGATTTCGTCGAAACGGCCATGGGCATGCGTTGAAATGTCAAGGCCGGCTTTGCCGCATCGCCTTATTTCGCGATTGCATTCCTGCGAAAAACAATGGGAATATCGCATTCAAAGTGCGTGAAAGACCGCGCTTGACCTTATGCCGCGGCCTCGCTGCTGCGGCACACCAACAGAGAGGAACGACATGCGTATCACTTCACGGGTTTCGCTGGTTCTGTCGGCTGCCGCCCTCGCACTCGGCCTGGGCGCCGCGCAGGCGCAGGAGAAGCTCCGGATCGGCACCGAGGGCGCCTATCCGCCCTTCAACAACCTCACCTCCGACGGCCAGCTCGTCGGCTTCGACATCGACATCGCCCGTGCGCTCTGCGAGGAGATGAAGGTCGAGTGCGAGTTCGTCACGCAGGACTGGGACGGCATCATCCCGGCGCTGCAGGCCAACCGCTTCGACGCCATCGTCGCCTCGATGTCGATCACCGAGGAGCGGCTGAAGCAGGTCGATTTCACCGATCCCTACTACACCAACTCGCTGGTCTTCGTCGCGCCCAAGGATTCCGACCTGATGCCGGAGAACGCCGACGGCAAGTCGATCGGCGTGCAGGAAGGCACCATCGCCGCCTCCTTCGCCACGGAGAACTACCCCAACGCCGACGTGAAGGGCTATCCGTCGCAGCTCGAGGCCTGGGCCGACCTCGCCAACGGCCGGCTCGACGCGGTGCTGGCCGATTTCGGCGTCCAGTACGGCTGGCTCCAGGAAGACGGCAAGGATTGCTGCGAGTTCAAGGGCGACTCCGTCAGCAGCGACGACAGGATCGCCATCGCCATCCGCAAGGGCGACACCGCGCTCGCCGAGAAGCTGAACGCGGCCATCGCCGCGATCCGCGAGAACGGCAAGTACGCCGAGATCAACGCCAGGTACTTCCCGTTCGACATCTTCGGCGAATGAGCCGCGGCACCTCCGGCGCGCTTCGGGACGGCGGGAGCGATCCCGCCGTCTCCCTGCCGCTCCGGGGAGCTGCGGGCCGGTTTTTCTTCAGGGAACCACAAAAGAGCTAGAGCGGCCGGCGCGTCCGTGACACGGTAGGCGTTCGGGATCGCCGCATCGGGAGACGGGCCGCCGCGTCAGGCGGGAATGCGCATGGAAGGGATGGCCGCACTGCTCGCCTTCGGGCCGGACGGCTGGGGCGACGAACTCGCCTCGGGCCTGCTGGTGACCGTGTCGCTGGCGCTCGCCACGCTGCCGCTGGGGCTCGCCGCGGGCTTCGCCATCGCGCTCGCCAAGCAGTCGCCGGAGCGCTCGCTGCGCATGGCGGCCGACATCTACACCACCATCTTCCGCGGCCTGCCGGAGCTCCTGACGCTGTTCCTCGTCTTCTACGGCGCGCAGCTCGGCGTCCAGCGCATCGTCTCGTGGCTCAGCCCCGGCGCCTCGATCGAGATCAACGCCTTCGTCGCCGGCATGGTGGCGCTCGGCGTCGTCTTCTCCTCCTATGCCAGCGAGGTCTTCCTCTCCGCCTTCCGCGCCATTCCGCGCGGCCAGTACGAGGCCGGCCACGCCATCGGCCTGACGCGGTGGCAGACGATGCGACTCATCATCCTGCCGCAGCTGATCCGCATCGCGTTGCCGGGCCTGTCCAATCTGTGGCTCATCCTCATCAAGGATACCGCGCTCGTCTCGGTCATCGGCCTCTCCGACATCATCCGCCAGGCCGGCATCGCCGCGCGCGTCACCCGCGAGGCGTTCCTGTTCTTCGGCGTCGCCTGCCTCATCTATCTCGGCCTCGCCATCCTGTCCTCGGTCGCCTTCGCGTTCATCGAGCGCTGGGCCGGCAAGGCGGAGCCGGCGCGATGAGCGGCGCAGCGACCGCACCCGGCCCCGAGGCGATCGAGCGCCCGCCGCCGCCGGCGCGCGGCTGGCCGCGCCAGCGCGTCGCCGGCTACGCGCTGATGGCGATGTGGATCGCGGCCGGCTCCGGCCTCGTCCTCTACCTCGTCTCGGCCTACGACCCCGCCCTCTTCGCCCGCTATGCGCCCGGCTACCTGTCGGGCCTCAAGATCACGCTCCAGCTCGTCGGCCTGTCGATCGTGCTCGGCGCGATCCTCTCCGCGCCCGTCGCATGGGCGCGCACGGCCAGGAGCCGCTGGCTGGCGTGGCCGGCCTATGCCTATGTCTACTTCTTCCGCGGCACGCCGCTGCTCGCGCAGGCCTTCCTGATCTACTACGGCGCGGGCAACTTCCGGCCGCAGCTCGAGGCGGTGGGCCTGTGGGGCTTCTTCCGCGAGGCGTGGTACTGCGCGCTCTTCGCCTTCACGCTCAACACCGCCGCCTATCAGGCCGAGATCCTGCGCGGCGCGGTGCAGTCGGTGCCCAAAGGCCAGTGGGAGGGCGCGGCCTCGCTCGGCCTTCCGCGCTGGCTGACGCTGCACAAGATCATCCTGCCGCAGGCGATGATCGTGGCGCTGCGCCCCTACGGCAACGAGATCATCCTGATGATCAAGGGTTCGGCCATCGTCGCCATCATCACCGTGATGGACCTCATGGGCGAGACGCGCCGTGCCTATTCCCGCACCTTCGATTTCCAGACCTATCTGTGGGCGGCGGTGATCTACCTTGCGATCGTCGAGACGCTGCGCAACATAATCAACCTCATCGAACGCCGCATCACCGCCCACCTCAAGCGCTGAGGCGGCGCGGATTTCCGTACCGGACAGAACGAAGGGAGAGCCGTCATGGCCAAGGTTGCATTTCTCGGGCTGGGCGTCATGGGCTATCCGATGGCCGGGCACCTGAAGAACCGGGGCGGCCATGACGTCACGGTCTACAACCGCACCGCCGCGAAGGCGGAAAAGTGGGTGGCCGAGCATGGCGGCAGCATGGCG
>JALHFU010000139.1:0-8572 GCA_022838525.1 Hyphomicrobiales bacterium
GGCGCGTCGCCGAGCGGCTTCAGCTTGCGGCCGCCGACCTTGCGCGCGGGCACGCGCTCGTTGTTCTGCTTCTCGATCCATGCGTGCCAGTGCGGCCACCACGAACCCGGGTTCTCGGTCGCCTTCGCCACCCATTCCTCGAAATCGCCGACCGGCTTGCCGCCCGTCCAGTGCTGGTATTTCTTGAGCGAAGGCGGGTTGACGACGCCGGCGATGTGGCCCGAGCCGGCCATGACGTACTCGACCTCGCCGCCGAAATAGCCGGAGCCGACGAAGACCGAGCGCGCCGGCGCGATGTGGTCCTCGCGGGTGGCGAGGTTGTAGATCGGGATCTTGACGTCGGACAGGCTGAGCTTGCGGCCGGCAAGCTCCATGGCGCCGCGGGTGAGGTTGTTTTCCAGATAGCAGTTGCGCAGGTAGTAGGAGTGGTTCGCCGCCGTCATGCGCGTGGAATCGGAGTTCCAGTAGAGCAGGTCGAACGGCATCGGCGCCTTGCCGCGCATGTAGTTGTTGACGACGTAGGGCCAGATCAGGTCGCCGGAGCGCAGCATGTTGAAGGCCGTCGCCATCTTGGTGCCTTCGAGATAGCCCTTGCCGGACATGGCGCGCTCGAGCGCGGCCACCTGGTCCTCGTCGACGAACACCTTGAGGTCGCCGGCATAGGTGAAGTCGACCTGCGTGGTGAACAGCGTCGCGGAGCGGATGCGGTCTTCTCCCTCCTGCGCGAAGAGCGCGAGCGCTGCGGCGAGCAGCGTGCCGCCGACGCAATAGCCGATGGCGTTGACCTCGCGCTCGCCGGTCGCCTTCTCGACCGTGTCGAGGCCGAAGCGGATGCCCTCGTCGATGTAGGAGACCCAGTCCTTGCGGCCGTGGCGCTCGTCGGGATTGACCCACGAGATGACGAAGACGGTGTGCCCCTGCTCGACCGCCCAGCGGATGAAGGATTTCTCCGGGTTCAGGTCGAGGATGTAGAACTTGTTGATCCAGGGCGGGCAGATCAGCAGCGGGCGCTTGAGCACCGTCTCCGTCGCCGGCTGGTACTGGATGATCTCGGCGAGGTCGCTGCGGGCGACGACCTTGCCCGGCGTGATCGCGATGTTCTTGCCGATCTCGAAGCGCGAGGCGTCGGCCTGGCGCAGCTTGAGGTCGCCCTTGCCGGCGGCGATGTCCTCGGCCAGCATGGTCATGCCGCGCACCAGGTTCTCGCCGCTGGAGGCGACCGTCTCGCGGAACAGCTCGGGATTGGTCAGGATGAAGTTCGACGGCGAGATCGCCTGCGTGATCTGCTTGACGTAGAACTGCGCCTTGTGGCGCGTGTGCTCGTCCAGCCCCTCGGCATTCGCGACCAGATCGCCAGCCCAGCGCGAGGTGACGAGATAGGCCTGCTTGAGGAAGTCGAAGAAGGCGTTCTCGGCCCATTCGGAATCCTGGAAGCGCTTGTCGCCCTTGTCGGGCTTCACCGCGGTCTCGGGCTCGGCGTCGCTGGCGGCGACGCGCTGGATGGCGTTCGACCAGACGTTCATGTAGCCGGCGAAAAGCCGCGTCTGCGCCTCGAGCGCGCGGGCGGGATCGGACAGCCAGTACTCGGTGAGCTTGGAGAAGGTCTTGACCATGTCGGCCATGGGCTCGGCCATGACGTCGCGCACCTCGCCCTTCTCGCGCGGCGCGGTCCAGGCGGCAGCGGCCTTGCCGGCCGCCTCCATGGCGCGCGCCAGGTTGAGCGTGAAGCGTTCGGGGTCCTTGATGATGTACTGGTCGACGGCGGGGGTGGGTTGTCCCTGGCCGTTGCCAGAATCGGTGCGTGTGGCCATGCTGCGCGTCGATCCTCCCTGCGCCGTAGGCTGTTATTATGGTACGGCGTTTTGTTGACACAATATCATGGAACGCCGAAACGGGTCCAATATCCTGGCTAGAGACGTTTTGAGATGAAAGCATGACGATGCGGCGTTTCGCCGGCGTTCTTTGTCTTCTTCTTGCGGGGTGCGCCACGGCGACCATCGAGGACGCCGTGCCCCCCGGCGCGCTCGCCGATGCCGGAAGCGGCGCGGCGCAGGCGACGGGGCCGGCCGCGGGGCAGGCCCCCGCCGGGGGCACCTATCCCAACCTCAACGCGGAGCCGGCCGCGGCCGCGCCGCAGATCACCGCGGAGCAGAAGGCGAGCGAGACCGCCGCGCTGCGTGCCCGCCGGCAGCAGCTGGCCGGGGAGGGGGGCGGACAGGCCGTCGGGACGAGCGCGGAGGACCTGCGCCGGCTCGCCCAGAGCCATGGCGAGGAGGCGCTGAAGCAGATCGAAAGCGAGTGAAATCCCGGCTTCCCGTGCCGCCCGCAATGCGGCTGCGCTATCGACCCGGTGCTGATTCGGGTGTATAGCCGGCCTCCCGAAAACCCGTTTCCGCGATCGGATTCTCCCATGGAAGAGTTTCACAAGGTCCGCCGGCTTCCGCCATACGTGTTCGAGCAGGTCAACAGGCTGAAGGCCGCTGCCCGGGCCGGCGGCGCCGACATCGTCGACCTTGGCATGGGCAATCCCGACCTGCCGACCCCGAAGGCCATCGTCGACAAGCTGGTCGAGGTGGTGCGCGACCCGCGCACGCACCGCTATTCCGCGTCGCGCGGCATTCCGGGCCTGCGCCGCGCCCAGGCTAACTACTACGCCCGCCGCTTCGGCGTGAAGCTCGATCCCGAGCGGCAGGTCGTCGCCACGCTCGGCTCCAAGGAGGGCTTCGCCAACATGGCGCAGGCCATCACGGCGCCGGGCGACGTGGTCATGTGCCCGAACCCGACCTATCCGATCCACGCCTTCGGCTTCATCATGTCGGGCGGCGTCATCCGCTCGATGCAGGTGGAGCCGGACGACAACTTCATCCCGGCGCTGGAGCGCGGCGTGCGCCATTCGACGCCCAAGCCGCTGGCGCTGATCCTCAACTATCCGTCCAACCCGACGGCGCAGGTCGCCTCGCTCGACTTCTACAAGGACGTCGTCGCCTTCGCGAAGAAGCACGAGATCATCATCCTGTCCGATCTCGCCTATGCCGAGATTTATTTCGACGGCACGCCGCCGCCCTCGGTGCTCGAGGTGCCGGGCGCGATCGACGTCACGGTCGAGTTCACCTCGATGTCGAAGACCTTCTCCATGCCGGGCTGGCGCATGGGCTTCGCGGTCGGCAACGAGCGGCTGATCTCGGCGCTGACGCGGGTGAAGTCCTATCTCGACTACGGCGCGTTCACGCCGATCCAGGTGGCGGCGACGGCCGCGCTCAACGGCGACGGCTCCGACATCGCCGAGGTGCGCGAAATCTACCATCGCCGCCGCGACGTGATGGTCGATTCCTTCGCGCGCGCCGGCTGGGAGATTCCGGCCCCGGCGGCGACCATGTTCGCCTGGGCGCCGATCCCGCCGGCGTTCCGCCATCTCGGCTCGCTGGAGTTCTCCAAGCTCCTGGTCGAGAAGGCGGACGTGGCGGTGGCGCCCGGCATCGGCTTCGGCGAGCACGGCGACGAACATGTCCGCCTGGCGCTGGTCGAGAACGAGCACCGCATCCGTCAGGCGGCGCGCAACATCAAGCGCTTCCTGGGCACGACCGGCGAGGGGACGGACAACGTGGTTCCGCTCGCCGCGCGGCGCTGAAGACGACCGGCCGACTTCCACAAGGCCAGACTGAAAGAAGGAATGCCGGGGGCATGAGCGAAGCTTTGCGTGTGGGAATTGCCGGCCTCGGCACGGTCGGGGCGTCGGTGGTGCGGGTGCTGGCCGACAAGGCGGCGGAGCTGACGCGCCAGTGCGGCCGGCCGATCGTCGTGGCGGCGGTTTCGGCGCGCGACAGGGCGCGCGACCGCGGCGTGGACCTGTCGGGCGCCGCCTGGTTCGACGACCCGGTGGAACTGGCGAAAAGCAACGGCATCGACGTCTTCGTCGAGCTGATCGGCGGCGAGGAGGGGGCCGCGCGCGCCTGCGTCGAGGCCGCGCTGCAGGCCGGCCGGCACGTGGTGACGGCCAACAAGGCGCTTCTGGCGCGGCACGGCCTCGAGATGGCGGCCATCGCCGAGAAGAACGGCGTGCTCCTGAACTACGAGGCGGCGGTGGCGGGCGGCATCCCGGTCATCAAGACCATGCGCGAGGCGCTGGCCGGCAACACGGTTTCCCGCGTCTTCGGCATCTTGAACGGCACCTGCAACTACATCCTGACGCGGATGGAGGCCGAGGGGCTGTCGTTCGAGGAATGCCTGAAGGACGCGCAGCGTCTCGGCTATGCCGAGGCCGACCCCACCTTCGACATCGAGGGCCACGACACGGCGCACAAGCTCGCCATCCTGACGAGCCTCGCCTTCGGCAGCCGCATCGCGCCGGACGACATCTATCTCGAAGGCATCTCCAACATCACGCAGGCCGACATCCGCGCCGCGAGCGAGCTCGGCTACCGCATCAAGCTGCTCGGCGTCGCCCAGCGCACCGAGGAAGGCATCGAGCAGCGCGTGCATCCGACCATGGTGCCGACCGCCTCGGTGATCGCGCAGGTCAACGGCGTCACCAACGCGGTGGCCATCGAGACCGACATCGTTGGCGAGCTGCTTCTGTCCGGCCCCGGCGCGGGCGGCAATGCGACGGCCTCGGCCGTGGTCGGCGACATCGCCGACATCGCCAAGAGCCGGCCGGGCTTCCAGCACGGGCCGGTCTTCGGCCGTCCGGCGACCGAGCTTTCGCGCTATGTGCGCGCGCCGATGCGCAGCCATGCCGGCGGCTACTTCATCCGGCTGACCGTCCACGACCGCGTCGGCGTGTTCGCCGCGGTGGCGCGGCGCATGGCCGAGAACGGCATCTCGCTGGAATCGATCGTCCAGCACGCCAACGGCGCCAACCCGGACACGCAGAAGACGGTCATCCTCGTCAGCCACGAGACGACCGAGGCGGCGGTGCGCAAGGCCGTGGCCGGCATCACCGAGGACGGCCACCTGACCACCAAGCCGCAGGTCATCCGCATCGAGCGGGCGGCCTGACGTCGCATTCCCGTCATTCAATCGATTGATCTTGGGACGGGCGCGGAATCGCCCTTGCAGGGGTGCGGCCTCTTTGACAAAAGGGGCGCGCCCGTGCGGGCAACCCTCTGATCTCATGCAAGGTTCGACATTATGTCCAAAACCGCTCCGTCCGGTCTCGACCGTATCCTGACCCTCGAACTCGTGCGCGTCACCGAGCGCGCGGCGGTCGCTGCCGCGAGGCTGCGCGGGCGCGGCGACGAGAAGGCGGCGGACCAGGCGGCCGTCGACGCCATGCGCGCGGAGCTGAACCGCCTGCCGATCAAGGGCACGGTCGTCATCGGCGAGGGCGAGCGCGACGAGGCGCCGATGCTCTATATCGGCGAGGAGGTCGGCACGGGCGAGGGGCCGGAAGTGGATATCGCGCTCGACCCGCTCGAGGGCACGACGATCTGCGCCAAGAACCTGCCGAACTCGCTCGCCGTCATCGCCATCGCCGAGAAGGGCAGCCTGCTCTACGCACCCGACGTCTACATGGACAAGATCGCGGTCGGCCCCGGCTATCCGGCCGGTATCGTCGACATCGACGCGCCGGCGCAGGAGAACATCCAGAACCTCGCCAAGGCCAAGGGCGTGCCGGTCTCCGAGATCACCGCCTGCATCCTCGACCGGCCGCGCCATGCGCGCCTCATCGAGGCCGTGCGCTCGACGGGCGCTGCGATCCGCCTGATCGGCGACGGCGACGTGGCGGGCGTCATCCACACCACCGACCCGGCCGAGACCGGCATCGACATCTACATGGGCACCGGCGGCGCGCCGGAGGGCGTGCTCGCGGCCGCAGCCCTTCGCTGCATCGGCGGCCAGATGCAGGGCCGCCTCCAGCTCAACAGCGAGGAGAAGATCGCCCGCGCCGCCAAGATGGGCATCTCCGACCCGAACAAGGTCTACACGATGGAGGAGATGGCGCGGGGCGACGTCCTGTTCGCGGCGACCGGCGTGACGGACGGCAACATGCTGTCGGGCGTCAAGTTCGGGCGCGACATGATCCAGACCCACACCATCGTCATGCGCTCGTCCTCGCGCACCGTGCGCGAGATCAAGGCCCGGCATCAGGACCTCGACAAGTTCTGAGGCCGGGGCCTGAAAACGCCGTCGGAGCGCATTGCGGCCTTGCTTTTGCCCGGCTTGCCGGTTTGAGCGTGAGGCGGTGATGAACGACAGGCGATTCTTTCTCGACGTGAAGCGGTCCGCGGCCGGGCTTGCCTGGGCGCACCGGCTCGACGCGCGCGGCGAGAACGTCGCGCTCGCCATCGCGCAGAACCACGGCATTCCCGACATCGTCGCGCGCGTGCTGGCCGGCCGCGGCGTCGGGCAGGACGAGGCGCCGCGCTTCCTCGATCCGACCATCCGCGATCTCCTGCCCGATCCGCGCTCGCTGACCGACATGGACCGCGCCGCCGGCCGCATCGCCGAGGCGGTGATCCGGCGGGAGAAGGTGGCGATCTTCGGCGACTACGACGTCGACGGCGCGGCCTCGTCGGCGCTGATGAAGCGCTTTCTCGGCCACTATGGCGTCGAGGCGGAAATCTACATTCCCGACCGGGTGTTCGAGGGCTACGGTCCCAACCCGGAGGCGATGCGCGAGCTGGTCGGGCGCGGGGCACGGCTGATCGTCACCGTCGATTGCGGCACCAACTCGCCCGCCGCCATCGAGGCCGCGAACGCGGCCGGCGCCGAGGTGGTGGTGCTCGACCATCACCAGATCGGCGGCGCGCTGCCGGAGGCGGTCGCCGTGGTCAATCCCAGCCGCGACGACGATCTTTCCGGGCAGGGGCACCTTTGTGCCGCGGGCGTGGTGTTCCTCGCGCTGGTGCGCACGGCGAGCATCCTGCGCGAGCGGGGTGCCGCCGGCTCGCCGCCCGACCTTCTCGGCTGGCTCGACCTCGTGGCGCTGGCCACGGTCTGCGACGTGGTGCCGCTCGTCGGCGTCAACCGCGCCTTCGTCGCCAAGGGGCTCCAGGCGATGCGCCGGATGGGCAATGCCGGGCTCGCGGCGCTCGCCCGCGTCGCGCGCATCGGCGAGCCGCTGTCGACCTTCCATCTCGGCTTCATCCTCGGGCCGCGCATCAATGCCGGCGGGCGCATCGGCGATGCCGCGCTCGGCAGCAGGCTGCTTTCCACCGACGATCCGGTGGAGGCGCAAAAGATCGCCGAGACGCTGGAGCGGCTGAATGCCGAGCGGCAGGCGATGGAGCAGGCGATGCTGGCCGAGGCGCGGGCCGAGACCGATGCCGAGCTCGCGGCCGGCGGCGGGCCGGCGGTGATCCTCACCGCCAGCGACGGCTGGCACCCCGGCATCGTCGGGCTGATCGCGGCCAGGCTGAAGGAGCATGCGCGGCGGCCGGCCTTCGCGGTCTCGTTCAATCCAAACGGCACCGGCTCGGGGTCGGGCCGCTCCATCGCCGGCTTCGACCTCGGCCGCATGGTGCGCGAGGCGGTGGCGCGCGGGCTGCTGGTCAAGGGCGGCGGCCACGCCATGGCGGCCGGCATCACCGTCGAGCGCGCGCGGCTCGGCGAGCTGCGCGCCTTCTTCGAGGAGTGGGCGGCCGACGAGGTCAACCGTCTGCGCGGCGAGGAGGTGCTGGAGATCGACGCCGCCCTTTCCGCCGAGGGCGCGACTTTCGACCTCGTCGACCTCATCGACAGCGCCGGTCCCTACGGCTCCGGCCACGCGCAGCCGGTGCTGGCGCTGCCGCGGCATACGCTCGTCGATGTGCGGCAGGTCGGCGCCAACCACATCCGCGCCGATCTGCGCTCGCCGTCCGGCGGGCGGCTGCAGGCGATGGCGTTCCGCGCGGTCGAGACCGGGCTCGGCGATTTCCTGTTCGCCAATCGCGGCGGCGCCGTCCATGTCGTCGGCAACCTGTCGTCCAACTGGTGGAACGGCTCGCGCTCGGTCCAGTTCAGGATCGCCGACGCAGCGCCGGCATAGCGATGCGCCGGCGGGAATGCTACTAGACGTGCCGCGATTTCCCTGACCGAGAGTCTCCCATGACCGAGAGAAGCTGCCTCACCGTCATTCTCGCCGCCGGCGAGGGCACGCGCATGAAGAGCGCGAAGCCGAAGGTGCTGCACGAGGTCGCCGGCCTGTCGCTGATCGGCCATGTGGCGAAGGCGGCGCGGCGGGAGCCCGGCGTCGAGGTGGCGCGCACCGGCGCCCAGCGGCTCGTGCTTCACCCCGGGCGCTATGACCTCACAGCCGGCGCCAATCCCGAGAGCCCAGCGACTCTCTTCCCGGTCGCTGATCTAGATGGCTTCACCCTCGATGGCGGTGGGGCCGAGTTGATGGTCAGCGGCGCCACGAGCCTCTTCTACTTCCTCAACTGCCGTAATGTGCACCTCACGGGCTTCACTGTGGACTCCCCCCGAGCGCCCTTCTCCGTTGGCGAGGTGATCGCCGCCGAGCCGAGGTGGTTCGATGTGCGCGTCGATGACGAGTTCCCCGTCGAGGGCGGGGAGGCAGTGGGCGCGTTCATGGACTACGAGCCCGACACCGGCCTCCCTGTTCGCCAGGGACTGGACGTCTACAGTGGCGTGG
>JALHFU010000140.1:0-8547 GCA_022838525.1 Hyphomicrobiales bacterium
CTCGGATTTGTCGGAGCCGGTCTCGGCGTCGGCATGGTAGACGAAGAGCCGCGGCAGGTAGAGCATCCCGGCCATCCAGGCGATGACGGCGATGACGTGAAAAGCCTTGATCCAGTCGTAATAGGCGCCGGGATCGAGCCAGAGCAGAAGCGCGACCAGCGCCGCGGTCAGGCCGAGCGCAGCGACCGCGCGGATCGCCGCCTTGCGGCCGCTGTCATCCTTCATCGGCGAGCCTCCTTCACCAGACGAACCATCCTCTCGACGTTCTCGACCGGCGTCTGCGGCGTCACGCCATGGCCGAGATTGAACACCAGCGGCCCGTCCGCGAGCGCGTGCAGGATGGCCTCCACGCCCTCGTCGAGCGCCCGCCCGCCCGCCTGCAGGCGCAGCGGGTCGAGGAGACCCTGCACCGCGCCGTCGCGCTGCAGCCGCTTCGCCTGCGACAGCGGCACGCTCCAGTCGAGCCCGAGCGCGGTCGCGCCCGTCCTGGCCCGGTAGTCATCGTAGAGCGATCCCGCCCCTCTCGGAAAGCCGATGACCGGCGTCTCCGGGAAGCGGGCGCGAATCCGCTCGACCATCTTCCGCACCGGCCGCACGCAATATGCCTCGAACGCGGCCTCGTCGAGAACCCCGGCCCAGGAATCGAAGATCTGCACCGCGTCCGCGCCCGCCTCGATCTGGCGGACGAGATGGTCGGCCGAGCGCTCCGCCAGAACGTCGAGCAGGGTCTCCATCGCCTCGGGATGGGCGAAGCCGAACAGCCGCGCCGGCGCCTGGTCCGGCGTGCCGTGGCCGGCGATCATGTAGGTCGCGACCGTCCACGGCGCGCCGCAGAAGCCGAGCAGCGTCGTCTTTTCCGGCAACTCGCCGCGCAGCCGCCGCACCGTCTCGTAGACCGGCTCCAGATTCACGTGAAACGCGGCGCGATCCGCCTCGCGCAGCGCCGCTATCTCCCCGGCCGCGATCGGTACCATCAGCGGGCCGCGGCCCTCCTCGAAGCGCAGGTCGCGGCCGAGCGCATGCGGCACCACGAGAATGTCGGAGAACAGGATCGACGCATCGAAGTCGAACCGCCGGATCGGCTGCAGCGTGACCTCGACCGCAAGGTCGGGATTGTAGCAAAGGTCGAGGAAGCTGCCGGCCTTCGCCCGCGTCGCGCGATATTCGGGAAGATAGCGGCCCGCCTGCCGCATCATCCAGATCGGTGGCGGGAAGGCTGTCTCGCCCTTCAGGACGTCGAGGACGATGCGTCGTTGCGCCATGCTTCACCTTCTCCGGATGGGGCACCAAATCAAAGAAGAGTCTTTTAAAGGAATCTTCTGATTCTTCGACTCTGTTGGAATCGGCAATTTCGCCTTGTCCCCGTTCGTGCCTCCGAACTCAACGCGCAAAGCGCCGCAGGCTTGTCCGTGCGGGATTGGACAACTCCGTGGATTATTCCGAATCCATCCGTTGAATCATCATGTTACGGCAAGCCGGGGGTTTCCTGTCGGAGGGGAAAAGTCCAGGTATCATTTCGCCGTCCCCGTTTTCGTCCACAGTGGCGGCGCGATTTCCTGCCGGGCATGAATTGTGGACAGGCGGCCGTCTGATACAGTCGCCGCCGCGGCACGCCCGAAACGGTTCCCGCTATCCACAGCCGCCAACAGGCCCCCGCCATCTCTGTGTAAAAGACGTCTCCGTGAACAAGCAGCAGCGCTTCTTCCACCTGCATCTGATCTCCGACGCCACGGGCGAGACGCTGCTCGCCGCCGGCCGCGCCGTCTCCGCGCAATACAAGGATGCCCGCGCCATCGAGCACATCTATCCGCTGGTTCGCACGGAAAAGCAGCTCCAGAAGGTGCTGGACGAGATCGACCAGGCGCCGGGCATCGTGCTCTACACCGTGATCGACAAGAGCCTCGCCGCCATCATCGACGAGCGCTGCGCGGCCATGGGCCTGCCCTGCGTCTCCGTCCTCGAGCCGGTGCTGAGCGTGTTCCAGTCCTATCTCGGGCTGCCGGCCGGCCGCCGCGTCGGCGCGCAGCACGTGCTCGACGCCGAATATTTCCGCCGCATCGACGCGCTCAACTTCACCATGGATCACGACGACGGCCAGATGCTCGATAGCGTCGACGATGCCGACGTCATCCTGATCGGCATCTCGCGTACGTCGAAGACGCCGACGAGCTTCTATCTCGCCAATCGCGGCATCAAGACCGCCAACGTGCCGATCGTGCTCGGCGTGCCGGTTCCGCAGAGCGTGATCGATGCGAGGCACCCGCTGGTGGTCGGGCTCGTCGCGACGGCGGAGCGCGTGTCGCATGTGCGCCAGAACCGCGTGCTCGGCACCTCCATGGGCTACGACCCGCAAAGCTATGTCGACCGCAGCGTCATCGCGCAGGAGCTGGGCTACGCCCGGCAGATCTGCGTCCGGCACGGCTGGCCGATGATCGACGTCAGCCGCCGCTCGATCGAGGAGACCGCAGCCGCCATCGTTGCCTTGCGCGGCAAGACGCGCTAACCGCGCCGGGTGAGGTCGCCCGTGGGGGTCGCCGAAGGAGGTCGCCGTGCCTGAAACCGTCGTGCTCGCCTCGGCGAGCCCGTTCCGCCGCAAGATGCTGGAAGATGCCGGCGTCGCCGTCGAGACGGCGCGTTCCGGAATCGACGAGCGTGCGGTCGAGGCCGCCGTCGAAGGCTCCGGGATCACGCCGGAGGAGCTGGCCGCGATCCTCGCCGAAGCCAAGGCGCGCGACGTGTCGGAACGCATGCCCGGCCGGCTGGTCGTCGGCGCCGACCAGACGCTGTCGCTCGGCGACGAGGTCCTGCACAAGGCGCGCGACATGGAGGAGGCGCGCCGTCGCCTGCTCGCCCTTTCCGGCAGGACGCACCAGTTGAACAGCGCCGTGGTGCTGGCCCGCGACGGCCAGGTGCTATGGCGGCATGTCGGAGTGGCGCGGCTGACCATGCGGCCGCTCGATCCCGCCTTTGTCGGCCGGCATCTGTCGCAGGTCGGCGACAAGGTGCTCGGAAGCGTCGGCGCCTATCAGATCGAGGGCGAGGGCATCCAGCTCTTCGAGCGCATCGAGGGCGACCATTTCACCATCGTCGGCCTGCCGCTCCTGCCGCTCCTGGCCAAGCTGCGCGAGCTCGGGGCTATCGATGGCTGAGACCGCCGGCAACAGGGCCTTCGTCGTCGGCCATCCCATCGCCCATTCGCGCTCGCCGCTGATCCACGGCTACTGGCTGGAGACGCTGGGCATCGCCGGCAGCTACGAGCGCATCGACGTCCACCCCGACGCCATCGACGCCTTCCTGCGCGGCCTGCCGCAATCCGGTTTCGCCGGCGGCAACGTCACCATCCCGCACAAGGAGGCCGCGCATCGCCTCGCCGACCGGCTCGACCCCGCCGCCGAGGCGATCGGCGCGGCCAACACGCTGTGGCTGGAGGAGGGGCTCCTTTGCGCCGGAAACACCGATGCGCACGGCTTCACGGCCAATCTCGACCAGGAGGCGCATGGCTGGCGGCAGGCGCGCACGGCGCTGGTGCTTGGGGCAGGGGGCGCGGCGCGCGCCGTCGTCTTCGCGCTGAAGGAGGCGGGCTTCGGCGACATCCGCCTCGTCAACCGCACGCTGGCGCGGGCGCAGGAGCTCGCCGACCGCTTCGGCTCCGGCGTCTCGGCCCACGGCTGGGAGGCCGCCGGCGAGCTCGCTGCCGATGCCGGCCTCCTCGTCAACACCTCGTCGCTCGGCATGGCGGGCAAGGAGACGCCGTCGCTCGACGTCTCGCGGCTTCCCGACGGCGCGGTCGTCACCGACATCGTCTATGTGCCGCTCGAGACGCCGCTCCTTGCCGCCGCACGGCGGCGCGGCCTCGTCGCGGTCGACGGGCTCGGCATGCTCCTGCATCAGGCCGTGCCCGGCTTCGAGCGCTGGTTCGGCGCCCGCCCCGAGGTGACCCCGGCGCTGCGCGCGAAAATCGTCGCCGATCTGGAGAAGCATCGATGATCGTTCTCGGCCTCACCGGCTCCATCGGCATGGGCAAATCGACCACGGCGCGCATGTTCATGGACGAGGGTGTGCCGGTGCACGATTCCGACGAGGCCGTCCATCGCCTCTATTCCGGCGTCGCCGCACCGCTGATCGAGGCGCGCTTTCCCGGCACGGTCGTCGACGGCACGGTCGACCGCGAGAAGCTGTCGAAGGCGGTGCTCGGCAATCCGGAAGCGCTGCGCGATCTGGAGAGGATCGTGCACCCGCTGGTGCGCGCCGATGCCGACGCCTTCCTTGCCCGCCACCGCGAGGCCGGCGCGCCGCTGGCCGTGCTCGACATTCCGCTGCTGTTCGAGACCGGCGGGCGCGAGCGTGTCGACAGGGTCGTCGTCGTCACCGCGCCGGCGCAGGTGCAGCGCGAGCGCGTCCTCGCCCGCCCCGGCATGACCGAGGAGAAATTCGCCGCGATCCTCGCCCGGCAGGTGCCGGATGCCGAGAAGCGGGCGAAGGCAGATCATGTGATCGACACCGGCGAGGGCATGGAGGCGGCGCGCGCCGCGGTGAAGGCGCTGGTCGCCGAACTCGCCGGGGAAAGCCCCGCCAGGGACTAGACGAGGCCTTGCCTCGCCGGCAGGGGGCGCCCATGCTGCGGTGAGGGAGCGAATCGATGCGCGAGATCATCTTCGATACGGAAACCACCGGCCTCGACGCGCGCGAGGACCGCGTCATCGAGTTCGGCGGCGTCGAGCTGGTCAACCGCTTTCCGACCGGACGCTACCTGCACTGCTATATCAACCCGCAGGGCAGGCCGGTCCATCCCGACGCGCTCGCCGTGCACGGCATCTCCGACGCCGACCTCGTCGGCAAGCCGACCTTTCCCGAGGTGGCCGAGGAGCTCGTCGCCTTCCTCGACGGCGCGATGCTGGTCGCGCACAACGCGAATTTCGACATCGGCTTCCTCGACGCCGAGTTCGCCCGGCTCGGCCTGCCGCCGGTCGATCCGGGGCGGGTGGTCGATACGCTGGCCATTGCCCGCCGCAAGCACCCGATGGGGCCGAACTCGCTCGATGCGCTGTGCCGCCGCTACGGCATCGACAACAGCCACCGCACCAAGCACGGCGCGCTGCTCGACTCCGAGCTTCTGGCCGAGGTCTATATCGAGCTGATCGGCGGCCGGCAGGCGGCGTTCAGCCTCGACGTGCAGGTGGAGACGGTCGTCGTGGCCGGAGAGGTCGAGACCGGCCTCCACACGGCCCGCCAGCGCGAGCGGCCGCTCAGGCCACGCCTGAGCGAGGCCGAGATCGCGGCCCATGCCCGTCTCGTCGCCGGCATCGGCGACAGCGCGATCTGGCGCGAGGCCGACCCGGCCTATCGCAGCGAAGCGGCGGCGGAATAGCGCTCTTAGCTCTCCATGAAAAAGGCCCGGCGTCGACCGGGCCTCTCTCGGTTCGTCGGGGATGCCGCCGCTCAGCTCGGCTGGGCCGCCTTCGCCTTGGCCTGCTCCTCGGCCATGCGCTGCTGGAACATCTGCGCGAAGTCGATCGGGTCGATCATCAGCGGCGGGAAGCCGCCGTTGCGGGTCGAATCGGCGATGATCTGGCGCGCGAACGGGAAGAGAAGCCGCGGGCACTCGATGAACAGCAGCGGCAACATATGCTCCTGCGGGAAGCCGGCGACGCGGAACACGCCGCCATAGATCAGCTCGACGTTGAACAGCACCTCGCTGTCGGCCGTGGCCTTGGCGGCGAGCGTCAGCGTCACGTCGTACTCGGTCTGCGACAGCGGGTTGGCGTTGACGTTGACGTTGATGTTGATGCCCGGGGCCTTGTCGCGCACGCGCAGCGAGTTGGGCGCGCCGGGGCTCTCGAAGGACAGATCCTTCACATACTGCGCCAGCACGTTGAGCGAGGGCTGGGTGCCGTTCCCGGCCTTGGCGGCGCCGGCCGGCGGGGTGTTGGTTTCTTCGGGTTGCTTGGCCATCGGCCGGAAATCCTTCTGTTTCAGCCGCAGCGGCCGGGATCAGATCGCCGGGTTGGCTACCATGGCGTGCCGGACGTGACAAGCGCGGCAACGCCTGCGGCTAGTCGTCGCCGTCGAGCAGGGGACGGCGCGGCGGCGGGCCGTCCTTGCGTGCGAAGTCCTCCGCGTCGAGGTCGATGGTGCGCGATCCGTCGCGGCGGAAGCCCGCGGTGCCGCGGGAATAGGCCGCGTCGACCACGACGATGCGCGACCTGAGGAAGCGCCAGACGAGCTCGCGCACCGGCGGCAGGAAGAGGAGCAGCCCGAGGGCGTCGGTGAAGAAGCCGGGAACGACGAGCAGCAGCCCGGCGATCCCGATCATCAGCCCGTGCACCAGGTCGCGGCCGGGCGTGCCGCCGGCATCCATCGTGGCGCGGATGCGCGTCAGCGCGCCGAGGCCCTGGATGCGCAGCAGCACCGCGCCGAGGACGGTGGTGGCGAGCGCCAGCACCACCGTCGGCAGCACCCCGACCAGGCTGCCGATTAGCGCGAAGCCGGCGATCTCGACGAGCGGCAGGGCGAGAAGGATGAGAGGAAGAAGCGGCAATGTCGTGTTTCCGGGTCGCGAGTGTGGGCGGCAGCGCCGCCATCGATTCCAGATAGGGTGCCGACGCTTTGATTTGAATGATGGCGGGATGCGTTCTATATGCAAAAGAGCCGCCGGCGAAGCGAGCCTTCCGCCGGCTGAAAGGGTTTGGCGGACACGATGGAATTTTTCGACTTCGGCACGATCTTCTTCCTGATCGCGGCAATCGTGATCTTCTTCCAGCTGCGCAACGTGCTCGGCCGGCGCACCGGCAGCGAGCGGCCGCCTTTCGACCCCTACAGTTCCCCCCGCACCGAGGCCAAGGGCGACGCGGCGCCGGCCGAGAACGTCGTGTCGCTGCCGCGCCGCAAGGGCGGCGCCGAGGCCGAGAACGCCTATGCCGTCGTCGATGCGGTCGCCAAGCCCGGCACCGAGCACCAGGAAGCTGGTCAACAGCACCAGGCCCAGCAGAACACCGGCCAGATAGGGGTTCATGTAAGGCCTGGGGTCGTTTGAAGGAACAGATGGCTTGGAATTCATGATCAATGCCTCTCGGTTAACGGTCTAGCAGGCGTGTATAACAACTTGCAGCCGGTTCGACGCAATTTCCATCCACGAACAATTGATGCGGTGTTGTCTTGGGTCCTCCGCTCATTTCGCGAGCCCCATTCAGCAACCAGCCGATTTTTTCCTGGGAGCGGCGGGAGGGCTCGGAGGAGCGGCGGACGGTACGGCCGGGGCTGGCACTGGAGCCGGCTGGAGGGTTGGACCGGCGCCGGGAAGCGGCACCGCTCGAACCGCGCTCTTCACTTCGGTCTCCTCCCAGAAAGCTTCGAGCCCTCCGTGCAAGGCCTTGATCGGCCGCTTCGTCTTTTGGGAAAGAATGCCTGCCACCATCATCGCCAGCGACCCGTCCCGATCCACCACGATCAGCGGCCCTGCCCCCGTCAAATACGCGGCATTCGACAACACCTCGCCCAGGTCCGCATTGATCGCTCCCGGCAGGGCATAATCCTGAAACGCCTCCGGCGGGCGGATATCCACCAAATCGAACGTCCCGGGCAAATCCTTGAGCAGCCGCCTGAGATCTCCCGGGGAAATGCGTTCCGCCAGGTGAACCTGGCGCCTGGGGGCTGCGGCGACAGTGGCCTTGGTTTCGCTGCCGAAGACCGGCAGGCCCGCCTCGATCCAGGCTGCACTGCCCCCCTCCAGGCTTGAGACGTGTTTGAAGCCCTGACGCTGCAGGATGCCTGCCGCGAGACTCGATCGATAGGCACTGTTGCAGACCGCCACCACCGGCAGGTTGGGATCGAGCTTGGCGGAGAGCTCGGCCAGGTGGTTGATGGGCAGATTCACCGTCTTTCCAACGCGCAGCGCCATCCATTCGTTGGGCATGCGGACGTCCACAATGATCGGGGCGGTGCCATCCCGCATCTGGGTGTAGAGCTCGGCGGGCTTGATGGTGCCGCTCTTGGCCAGAGGCAGGCCGGCCCCGGTCCAATCCTCGAACGGCAGGACGGAACCGGTATAAGCCACCCGGTGCAACCGGAAGACGGCTTCCTTGATTTCGGCCCGGGAACCGATCAGCACCAGCGGCGCCTTCCACGGCAACATTGTCCCCACCCAGCTCTCGAGTCGACCCCGCAGACCAATGTTGAGCGAGCCGGGGACATGGCCTTCCGCGTAAGGGCCAGCGTCCCGCAAATCCACCAGCCAGCGGTCTGCCCCCCTGATCAGGGATTCGTCGAGCTTCGCCGAGGCAGGCACGGCATCCCAGGAAACCAGCGGCGGCCCTTCCCGGTTCAACGCGGCATTGTGCTGAAAGTACTGTGGTGCTTCGGGCAATCCTTCCAGGACCGCGGCGATGAACTCACCGCGACCCTTGTGCTGGATGTAGGAATTGGAAGACTTTTCCCGGCCGATGGTCGATACAGGATCATCCGAGAGGTTGGCACCGCACAATGATCCTGCTCCGTGCGCCGGCAGCACGACAACCGAATCCGGCAACTTGGAAAGCTTGTCTTGCCAGG
>JALHFU010000372.1:0-1635 GCA_022838525.1 Hyphomicrobiales bacterium
GTTGGGTGCCGTGATGATCCCGCGGGCGTAGAGCACCCACGGGTCGTAGACGAAACTCCCGCCCGAGTAGAGGTCTTGGCCGACGAACACGCCATCGGCGCCGAGACCGCCCTCGGCGACGAACGGGTACGCACCCGCCAGCGTCGCCGACGTGTCCTGATGCCGCGTCAGATGGAACCGGCCCGGAGTGCGCAGCCGCGCAGCGCCGGACTCGCCTGCCTTCGGCAGGTAGACCGTCGCGCGGCGCTCGGCACGCTCCTCCTCGGCCTTTGCCTTCGCGGCGGCGAGCGCGGTCCTTCGCTGCTCGGCGTGGAGTCGGGCCTCGGCCTTGCGGCGCTGCTTGCGGAGCTTCCGCCGCTCCTTCGACGGTGCCACCAGGACAGCGGTATGCAGCCGCGCGCGATCCTCGGTCACCGCACCAGCCCCCGCGACTGCTTGACCGCCGTGATCTTGGCCGGCTCGAACCACGACCCATCCCGCTTCGGGGTCGGCGGGTCGGCTCGCTTCGGAGCGCCCGGCGACGAGTACGACACCAGAAGCTCCGGCCCCGGCTGCACCGGAGCCGGTTCGACCAGCTCGGCATCCTGGGGCTCGGCCTCTGGTTCGGTGTAGCGGCGCAGCAGCGAGACGTAGCCGATATGCGGGTTGACGACCAGCGCGTAGTCGCCCGAGAGCGCAACCCGATCGTTGGTGCCCTCGCCGGGCTTGTCGTAGACATACCCGTTCTCCAGCGCGGCCTGCGTGGTCTCGTCGCCGTAGTCCCACTGCGCGAGGAAGTCCACCGCATCCACGTGTCCCAGCTCGCCCAGGATGTGCAACGGCCGGTCGGCCTCCTCGCCCTGGAGGAACACCACGCTGACCCACCGCGACGGCATGACCTCCTCGACGGCGGGCTCGGGGTGCCAGGCGATCCGCCCCGCGGCGATGAAGCCTTCCGCGAGCCGGTCGTGGGCCCGGTCGACGAGGTTCGCGGCCTGACGCAACTCTTCCGCAGCAGCGAGCGCCTCCCGCACGCCTGCCTCGTGGCTTCCGGCGTCGTTGAACGCGTGCGCGGCCTTGCGCTCGTGAACATCGGCGATCTGGTCGAGCGCCTGCCGCAGCGAGCGCATGCCCGAGGACAGATCACCGATCACCCCGTACATCTCGGCGGGCTGATCGAAGCCCCGGCTCGCGTGCGCGAGGCCGCGCAAGGCTTCGGACGCCTCGGCGGCGTCGGCAGTCGAATCGAAGAACGTAGGCATGGTGACCTCCTGGTGCCGTATGACGGGGAGGTGCGCACCAGCGAACGGAAAATGTCGGTGGTGCGGCCTAGCGTTGTAGATGACACGAGGGCAAACGAGGCAGGAGCCCGACAGAGTGAGCGCAAGTCAGTACCGAGGACAGCTTGACCGCAAGCGCAAACAGCGGATCGACGCGGACAAGAAGGCGGGTGAGTACCGGTCGAAGGAGTCCTCGAAGCGAGCCGATGCCGCCAAGGCGCGGCAGGCTGCCGCAAAGACGACGAGCAGTTCCACCCGCAGCAGCAAGTTGCGGGACGCCGAGCGCCGCGAGAAGGAAGCGGAGACTGCGGGCAAGGAGGCCAGCCGCTGGCAGACCCGGGCAGCCGGCTACGCGAAGGACGAGGCCGCGCTACAG
>JALHFU010000373.1:0-1631 GCA_022838525.1 Hyphomicrobiales bacterium
GCGGCAGGCGCGGCCCCTTGGCCTGGCCCACGCCCCAGGCCCCGTCGATGTCCTCGCCCGAGCCGATCAGCAAGGCTGCGAGCTTGGCGACGTCGAGCGAGGAGCCGCCGCCGAAGCCGACGACGCCGGTGGCCTTCGCGGCCTTTCCGGCCTCGACCGCCTGCATCAGCGTCGCCAGCGACGGGTCGGCCTCGACCGCGTCGAACACCGTCACGGCGATGCCCGCAGCTTCCAGCGAGGCGATGGCCGGGTCGCACAGGCCGAGCCCGCGCAGGCCCGGATCGGTGACGAACAGCACCGAGCGGCCGAGCCGCGGGCCGGCTATGGCACCGAAGCGCCGCGCCGCGCCGGGCTCGAACACCACCGAAGGCGTCGTGTTGAAGACGAATGGCGTCATCTCATCCTCCTCGCCGCTGCCTCAGGCACGAGCCGGCTTGTCCACCAGCTCGCGCAGCTTGAAGCGCATGATCTTGCCCGAGCCGGTGCGCGGGATTTCGGCGACGACATGGATGGCGGCCGGCACCTTGTAGCCGGAGAGCGTCGTGCGGCAATGCGCGACGATGGCCTCGCCGTCGATGACGGCGCCCTCCCTCGCCACGACGAAGGCGACGGGCACCTCGCCGAGCGTCGCGTGCGACACGCCGACGACGGCGGCGTCGCGCACGCCTTCGAGCGGCAGGATCGCCTCCTCCACCTCGGCCGGCGCGATGTTCTGGCCGCCGCGGATGATGATCTCCTTCAGCCGCCCGGTGATGGTCAGGAAGCCGCTCTTGTCGCTGCGGGCGAGATCGCCCGTATGATACCAGCCGTTGCGCAGCGCCGCGGCCGTCTCCTGCGGCTTGTCGTGGTAACCCAGCATCAGGTTCGGCCCGCGGCAGATCAGCTCCCCTTCCCGGCCGGGCTCGACGTCGAGGCCCGTCGCCGGGTCGACCAGCCGCACGGCAAGCCCGGGAACGGGCAGGCCGCAGGACCCCGGCACGCGGTTCCTGCCCGGCCAGTTCATCGTCACCATGGTCGAGGTCTCGGTGATGCCGTAGCCGTCGAGCAGCTCGACGCCGAAATAGTCCTCGAACTCCTGGTTGAGGCTGGCCGGCATGATGGCGCCGGCCGACACGCAGCGCTTCACCCCGGCAAACGGCCTGCTGCCCGCGGCCTGCGCCGCCTGCAGCAGATAGTGGAACATGGTCGGCACGCCGGGCATGACGGTGAAGCCGCCCCCGTCGAGGAGATCGATCGCGCCCTGGGTGGAGAACTTCTCCATGATGTATTCGCTCGCCCCGGTGGCGAGGATGCCGAGCACGGCGATGTTGAGCGCATAGGAGTGGAAGAGCGGCAGCGGCGACAGCACCGTGTCGCTCTCGTCGAGGCCGAGGATCGGCGCCCAGCATGCCGCCGTCACCCACAGCATGCCGCGCGTCGTCAAAAGCACGCCCTTGGCGCGGCCGGTGGTGCCGGAGGTGTAGACGATGTAGGAGGCGCGGTCGATATCGTCGGGTTCGAGCGTCACGCCGTCGGCCGGGGCGGCGCAGAGCTGCCGGAAGGAAAGCGTGCCTTTACTGCCGTCGGCGTCGGTCAGGATCACGGTCTCCGGCACGGCCGCCTTCCCGAGCGCGGCCAGCCTGGCGCCGGTG
>JALHFU010000374.1:0-1630 GCA_022838525.1 Hyphomicrobiales bacterium
CGTGATCGCTGCCGTCAAAGACGTCTTGCCATGGTCAACGTGACCAATCGTGCCGATGTTGACATGCGGCTTCGTACGCTCAAATTTACCCTTGGCCATGTGACTTCTCCATTCCTTGCGCGCCCATGCGGGCTAGTCTTTGTCTACTCGCGGCCGGCGCGCGGCTACGCGTACTTCTTCTGGATTTCCTGGGCGACGGCGTTCGGCACCGGCTCGTAGTGGTCGAACTGCATCGTGTACTGGGCGCGGCCCTGCGACATCGAGCGCAGCGTGTCCACATACTTGAACATGTTCGCCAGCGGAACCATCGCGTTGATGACGACGGCGATGCCGCGGGCCTCCTGGCCCTGGATCTGGCCGCGACGGCCGTTCAGGTCGCCGATCACGGAACCGACGTAATCCTCCGGCGTCACGACCTCGACCTTCATGATCGGCTCGAGAAGCTGGGCACCGGCCTTCTGCGCACCCTCGCGGAACGCGGCGCGGGCCGCGATCTCGAAGGCGAGCACCGAGGAATCGACGTCGTGATAGGCGCCGTCGATCAGCGTGGCCTTGACGCCGAGCATCGGGAAGCCGGCGATCGGACCGGAGGACAGCACGCTCTGGATGCCCTTCTCGACGCCGGGGATGTATTCCTTCGGCACCGAGCCGCCGACGATCTTGGACTCGAACAGGAAGTCCTCGCCCTCGGGGTTCGGCTCGAACACGATCTTGACGCGGGCGAACTGGCCCGAGCCGCCGGTCTGCTTCTTGTGGGTGTAGTCGATCTCGGCGACCTTGGTGATGGTCTCGCGATACGCCACCTGCGGCGCGCCGACATTGGCCTCGACCTTGAACTCGCGCTTCATGCGGTCGACGATGATGTCGAGGTGAAGCTCGCCCATGCCGGCGATGATCGTCTGGCCGCTCTCCTCGTCGGTCTTGACGCGGAAGGACGGGTCCTCGGCCGCGAGACGGTTGAGCGCCAGGCCCATCTTCTCCTGGTCGTTCTTGGTCTTCGGCTCGATCGCGATCTGGATGACCGGCTCGGGGAACTCCATGCGCTCCAGGATCACCGGCTTCAGCGGGTCGCACAGCGTGTCGCCCGTGGTGGTGTCCTTGAGGCCGGCCAGCGCCACGATGTCGCCGGCATAGGCCTCCTCGATGTCCTCGCGGGAGTTCGAGTGCATCTGCAGCATGCGGCCGATGCGCTCGCGCTTGCCCTTGACGGTGTTCTCGAGCGAGGCGCCCTTGGCCAGCTTGCCCGAATAGATGCGCGCGAAGGTCAGCGAGCCGACGAACGGGTCGTTCATGATCTTGAACGCCAGCATCGACAGCGGCTCGTCGTCGGACGACTTGCGGACGATCTCCGCCTCGGTCTTCGGGTCGATGCCCTTGATGGCCGGGATGTCGACGGGCGACGGCAGGAACTCGACCACCGCATCAAGAAGCGGCTGCACGCCCTTGTTCTTGAAGGCGGAACCGCAGAACATCGGGAAGAACTTGACCTCGACCGTGCCCTTGCGGATCAGCGCGCGCAGCTCGTCGTTCGACGGGATGTTGCCTTCGAGATAGGCGTTCATCGCGTCGTCGTCCATCTCGACGGCGGCCTCGATGAGCTTCTCGCGGTATTCCTCGGCCCTGTCCTTCA
>JALHFU010000375.1:0-1608 GCA_022838525.1 Hyphomicrobiales bacterium
GCCGCCTTCTCCAAAGCCGCCTGACTCAGGCGCGGCGCGGCGCCCGGCATCCAGAGGCAGGTCGGGCAGGTGTTGGCGTTCGGCTCATCGCCGGGCCGGTTCGGGCAGTCACAAAACAGCTTCGTGGCGCAGTTGAGTTCGACGTGGATTTCCAATCCGATGACCGCTTCAAAGTCCATGGTTATTTCCCCTCCCGGCACAGCGCCGCAAGCATTCCGCCCAGTGCGAGCAATCGCGCGTCGCCGAGCCGCGATCCGACCAGTTGCAGTGCGCCGTACGCGCCCGCCGCAGGCAATGCCAGTGCGGGCTGTCCGGTGACCGACGCCAGAAGCGTGCTCGCGAAGGGCGCGCGCGTTTCCGCGAGCGTGGCCGTCGCACCTTCCGGCACGCGGTCGGCCAGCGGCAGCGCCAGCGCATCGACCTGCGGCATGAGCTGTTGCACCGTCGCAACCAGCCGCGCGCGGATGCGGCAGGCGTTCTCATACGCGGCATAGCGTTCAAACTGGAAGAACGCGCCTTGAACCAGAAAGCTCTTGACGCAGGTGCCGAACGCCGCGCCGCGCGCGCTCAGATACATCTCATTCCAATCCTTCGCGCCCGGCGGACGGTGACCGTAGCGCACCGAATCGTAACGGCCCGCACAGGACGAGGCCTCCACTGCACCGACGATCGCATGCACCAAATCAAACAAGTTGTACTCGGGCAAGGGCAGCTCGCGCACGGTGACGCCCGCTGCGGTCAGTCGATCAATCGCGGCACGGAAGCCCTCTGCTTGCGCGGCGGGCAGCCCCTCCAGCGCCTGCGGGATCACGCCGAGCGTAACGCCGCGTCCGTCTTTCGGCAGCGGGGCGAGCGACGGCAACGGGGCTTCCTCAAGCGTGAGGTCGCGTCCGTCCGGTCCGGCCAGCGCCGCGAGTAACGCACTCAGCGTGTCGCACGAACGCGCGAGTAGGCCGCAACGCTCCATCGAAGGGATCAGGCCGATCAGGCCGAGCCGTGAAACCAGGCCGACGCTCGGTAGCAGTCCGAAGGCACCGGCGCGCGCGGCGGCCACGCGGCACTCGCCCATCATATCCAGCACCAGCTCGGCGTCGGCGTCGCTGCGGACGGCCTCGCCGACCTGACTGCCGTGCAGCCCGAAGCCGAACTCACTGGCGCGCATCAGGCCGGTCAGCACGGCACCGGCCTGACGCAGACGCTGCACGACAGTCGCGTCCTCAAGCGCGGTGAAGTCGGCCAGCGCCGCCGAGTCGGCGTCGGTCGGCCAGCCGGCCACCGAGACCGTGGATTGCAGCGCGACGCGCATGCCGTGGAGCGAGCCGTCCGGCAAGGCGGACGCGGGATCGGGATTTTCAAAACGATACATCGGGGACATGACGGATTTCCTCTGTTGGCGACGGATGGCGGCGGTTACTCCAGCACGCTGGCGACTTTAAAGTAGGTGCCCTTTACAGCCGGGGCGTTTTTGAAGACCTGCCCTGTTTCGGCCAAGGGTGAACGCTGCGCCTCGGTGCCGGGGCGGGTGCGATTCGAGACCGGCGCGACCGAGCGGATGGGCGCTTCTGTGCCGGCGTGTGCCGCCGCTTGCTCCGCCAGCGTCTCGGCCTG